>JAKZSX010000318.1:0-22496 GCA_047517405.1 Candidatus Poribacteria bacterium
CGCATCATCGAGCAAATTCGATCGAGATCCCCATCGGAAAGTGGGACTTCTCCCTAAAGCGGACTTGCCTCCGCAGTAGAATCGCTTTCAAGTATTGTAACCTATCGTCAGTTTCATTTGTATCTATACATTGCTAATGGAGAGTTTCAAGAAGCGGGGTTCTATGTGAGTCGTGAATGGGCGGTGTATTGGGACAGTAGGAACAATAGGAGCGAAAGAGTGACAAGCGGTTTCTATTTCTACTATCTGCAAGCCGGTGATGCGTATGCGATACGCCGGATGCTAACTCTGAAATAGGTGGTAAGAAAGTCAAGTCAATGTCAAAGTTAATCAAACACAAAATATATCAGCGAGCGATTCTTCTATTAGTTTTGGGGGTCATCATTGTTGCTGCAGGGTGTGTTCGCAGGCAGCAAGGGGATAAGGAGGTTGAAATTGGTGAGCCGGTGACGCAGCCGACGCTGATGAAGTTATATAATGAAGCGCAAGAATTGATCCGCGCAAGGGAAACGACAGAGGCGATAGCCAAATATAGGGTGTTCTTGGAGAAGCATCCCCAAGGGGCTCATGTACCACAGATCTACTTATGGATTGGGATGGCTTATATATGGAAGGGGGAACCGAAACAGGCTCTCGCCCAGTATGAAAAAATTATTACTGAATACCCTGATTTTGCCCACATGCCATGGGTGTTGTATGAAATGCACATAGCCTATACAGTGGCTCAAGAAAATAAGAATGCGAACGCCAAACTTCAACAACTAATTGATGCCTATCCAGATACACGCCTCGCTGCTCAAGCACGATTTATCCGCGGCCAGAACTACTATGAACAAGGAGCGTATCAAAGTACCATTGAAGCGTGCAAGCAGGTAATGACTGATATAGCAGACCCTGAGATGAATTTACTTTGGCGAGGTAGAGCCTTGTACATGATAGGACAATCCTATCGAAAATTGGAACAGTACGATCAGGCAATACAATCCCTACAACAGAGCATTGACGCGACGCAAGCCCGGCAACAGAGTTACGAGCAACAGGGCATCAACACCGAAAACTTCGACGCGGCAAAGGCGCAAATCCAACGGATTCTGGGAGATACGTATCGAGACGCCGAGCGCTATGATGAAGCGGTGGCATCATATCAAGAGATTCTCAACGCCTATCCGAATGATTATCACACGCCGCTTGCGTTGTATTCGATGGCGCAGACGCTCGGTACGCAGGGAAAGACGCAGCAAGCGATTGCGGCGTATCAGCAACTCATCGCCCGAGATCCCAACTACACCGAGAAGGCTCAAAAAGAGATAAATCTTCTGAATCAAGCACCCGATGAAACGAGGTCGGTATGTGCACATCCTTGAGCCTCGTACTAACTTTGCGGCGATTCACCCGGTGACACCGAGAGAGAGCCGGAAGGTCAGAGCGTCGGATCGAGTCCAAATCATTGAAGGGCTTAAAAACGCCGGGTATGACATCAAGCGTTTAGCACGGTATTTCCAGCTGATACTCTAATATGGTTTGATGATCAGAAGAACTGAGGTACACTATTATTTTCGCGTGAAAGCGCGTCTCGCTACTGAGATGTGCTACCCGTTTTTTTTGAATGTAGGGATAAACGAATCTACACAATTTCGATATGAGCAGATTCGGGAAAAGGGGCTGCGCATCATCGAGCAGATTCGATCGAGATCCTCATCGGAGAGTGGGACTTCTCCCTAAAGCGAACTTGTCTTCGCAGCAGAATCACCTTCTAGTACCGTGTGACTTATTATCGCTTTCATTTATGTCTGGACATCGTTAATAGAGGTCAATATCCCAACAATTAATCAGTTAGGACCTACGCAGTTGAACACTCAAAGCCAATACCAAAAACGGTCACGCAACGTTGTTAGTATCTACACAACTCCCGATGCCCGATGAATCAGGCAACTACAGTAGTTTGTAGTAGGGCGATTTATCGCCCGTCCGAACGCACGACAACCGACTACAAACTGAAGTGCGGACGCTCTATGCGGGAAACATAACCTATAATATTCCGTTAATTTTGGGGCAGCATAAAAAACTTAATCAAAAATTAAGAAAAGTGCTTGACATTTAGCGATCTGTTTGGTATAATTCGTCCTTCAACGCTAACTCTGAATTTTCGCCCTAGATTGGGCGGAAAAAGGGGAGGAATTTATAGTTCCAAAACACTTTGCCGTGTTTTTCACAGTTACTTCGTTATAGAGGACAACTTTGTGAGCCCCCATGGTGGGGCTTTATTTATGCCTGCATTATTAGTCAATTGAGGTCAATATGCCAACAATTAATCAGCTAGTCAGAAAATCTCGTAAAAGAACAAGTAAGAAAAGCAAATCTCCAGTCTTGGAAAGTTGTCCCCAACGGCGGGGCATCTGTTTACAGGTCAGGACAATGACACCTAAGAAACCGAATTCGGCACTTCGCAAGGTTGCTCGTGTCCGTTTTACAAATGGTCAGGAGGCCACCTGCTATATCCCCGGCATAGATCATAATCTTCAGGAACACTCGGTTGTACTCGTGCGAGGTGGAAGAGTCAAGGATTTGCCCAATGTTAGGTATCATATTGTCCGAGGCACACTTGATACAGCGGGTGTTGAGAATCGACGGCAGGCAAGGTCAAAATATGGTGCAAAGAGTGCCAGCTAGAGGAGGAAGGTATGCCACGCCGCGCAGAGGTTGTTAAACGGGACGTACTCCCAGACCCAAAATATAACAGTAAACTGGTTGCGAAATTTGTTAACTTCTTAATGGGTAATGGAAAGAAGAGTATTGCTCGAGCAATTCTATATAATAGTATAGACATTGTTGAGAAACGCGCCAACCAAGATGGGCTTACAGTTTTCCAGGAAGCAATTAATAACGTTAAGCCGGTTCTTGAAATTCGGTCTCGGCGTGTTGGAGGGGCAACCTACCAAGTACCAATTGATGTCAAGGCGGAACGTCGCACAACATTGGCACTCCGCTGGATTATTCAATCTGCAAGAGACCGTGGAGAGAAAACAATGGCAGAGCAGTTGGCGGGAGAACTATTAGATGCCGCTAGGAATGACGGGGCTTCAATTCGCAGAAAACTTGATCAACACCGGATGGCGGAGGCAAATCGAGCGTTTGCACATTATCGCTGGTAGTCGGTAATTTTCTATCTTTTTTATTAGATCGCGGGGAAATTTTAGGGAAAATGAGAGCGAGAAAACCAAATCAAATGACCGCTGAGAAACGGCGTTCCATAGAGCAGCGCCGATTTCCACTGACCCATACACGCAACATCGGCATCATGGCGCATATTGATGCAGGTAAGACAACTGTAACCGAACGGATATTGTACTACACAGGTAAAGTGCATCGTATGGGTGAGGTCGACGATGGCACCACGACAATGGATTGGATGGTACAGGAACAGGAACGAGGTATTACCATCACCGCTGCCGCAACAACGTGCCAATGGAATGGACATGGCATCAACATTATCGATACCCCCGGACATATTGATTTTACGGTTGAGGTTGAAAGATCGCTGCGAATCCTTGATGGGACTATTGCTGTTTTCTGCGCAGTTGGCGGCGTAGAACCCCAGTCGGAAACGGTCTGGAGACAAGCAGATAAATATCAGGTGCCACGTATCGCGCTCGTCAATAAAATGGATCGAACCGGCGCAGACTTTTTCCGAACGGTCAAAATGATGGTTGAGCGACTTGGTGCTTTAGCGGTACCAATTCAACTGCCCATTGGCTCCGCCGAAAGATTTAGCGGCATCGTTGATTTGATTTCGCTGAAAGGTCTCGCATGGGACGAATCCAGTTTCGGATCTATAGTGCTTGATACAGATATTCCAGATGAAATGATGGGAAGTGTTCTGGAATATCGGGAACAAATGTTGGAAACAATTGCCGAATGTGACGATGACTTTTTAGCTAAATATATCGATGGAGTTGAGTTCTCCGAAGAAGATATTAAATCGGGTTTGAGGAGCGCAACCTTAAGTGGAAAAATTGTTCCCGTCTTGTGCGGCACGGCCCTCAAGAACAAAGGTGTACAGCCATTATTAGATGCAGTGGTTGACTATCTGCCCTCCCCGATAGATGTACCGCCGGTAACTGGCGTCAATCCAGAGGTTGAAAAGGAAGAAACACGCTTAGCAAGCGATGATGAGCCTTTTTCTGCACTAGCTTTCAAAATTACAACCGATCCGCATGTTGGCAAGCTGACATTCCTCCGTGTTTACTCCGGTGTTCTGGCTCAAGGGATGACTGTATACAACAGCACACGCCGGAAATTTGAAAGGATCGGGAGACTGATGCAGCTACACGCAAACAAGCGCGAGGAACGTCAAGCTATTTATGCAGGTGATATCGCCGCCATCATTGGCTTCAAATCCGTGACGACCGGCGAGACCGTTTGCGATCCGAATGCTCCAATTGTTCTGGAATCGATGGTATTTCCATCTCCAGTGCTGTCCATTGCTATCGAGCCTCAAACGAAGTCGGACATTGAAAAGATGAACATAGCACTATCAAAGTTGGCTGAGGAAGATCCAACTTTTAAGGTTCATCAGGACCCAGAAACAGGACAAACACTCCTGTCCGGCATGGGAGAGTTGCATTTGGAGATAATCGTGGATCGTTTGGTTCGCGAATTTAAAGTTTCAGCCGAGATTGGCCAACCTCAAGTTTCATATCGTGAGACTATCCAGCGCTCTGCAAAAGCCGACGAACGTTTTGTTCGACAATCCGGTGGGCGCGGTCAATACGGACATGTGGTTATCGAAATTTACCCCTTAGAACAAGGAGCTGGTTTTGAATTCGTCAATGACATAAAGGGAGGGGTTATTCCTCAAGAATATATACCCGCGGTCCGTAAGGGGCTTGAGGAAGGAATAACCGCCGGGATTTTAGGAAGTTATCCTCTCGTTGACATAGGTGTGCGATTGTATGATGGTTCTTATCATGCCGTTGATTCTTCAGAGATCGCATTTTCGAACGCTGCTCGGATTGCCTTCAGAGAGGCTGTGAAACGCGCAAATCCGACGCTGCTTGAACCGATCATGGAGATCGAAGTTATTGCTCCGGAGGACTATTTGGGAAAGGTAATGGGGGATTTAAATGCGCGTCGCGCACAAATTCTCCAGACAGATATGCACGCCAAGTCCGGGATACAGGTCATTAAAGCCTACGTTCCGCTTGCTGAAATGTTCGGTTATGTTAAAACGCTCCGCTCCCTGACGCAAGGACGGGCAACTTACTCAATGGAATTTGCACATTATAATCGCGTTCCCCAGAGCATTGCTCAGGAAATTATCTCGTCGAAAGGAATTTCTGTTTAACCACTCCCGCTGTTGATATGGCTTGTCGCCAACCTTCAACCGTCAGGGTGATGGGTACCATTTATTAGAATATGAGGAGATGTATACATGGCAAAGGCAAAATTTGAAAGGACTAAGCCGCACGTCAATGTCGGCACAATTGGACATGTTGATCATGGTAAAACCACGTTAACGGCTGCAATTACCATGGTGCTGTCAAATCAATCTGGGAAAGAGTACGTAAAAACTTACGAAGAGATTGATGCAGCTCCCGAAGAAAAAGAGCGCGGAATCACCATCAATACCGCGCATGTTGAGTATGAGACGGAAAATCGACACTACGCTCACGTAGACTGTCCCGGGCACGCTGACTATATCAAAAACATGATTACCGGTGCAGCACAGATGGATGGTGCAATTCTTGTCGTTTCCGCTGCTGACGGCCCCATGCCCCAAACTCGTGAGCACGTTCTTCTGGCACGACAGGTGAACGTGCCAAGTCTCGTTGTCTTCCTCAATAAGGCAGACATGGTTGACGATGAAGAACTCCTAGAGTTGGTAGAACTTGAAGTCCGAGAACTACTCACTGAATATGAGTTCCCTGGTGATGATATTCCAGTCATTAGTGGATCTGCTCTCGAAGCTATGGAATCTGGCGGCGATCCGAGTGCAGAAGCATGTCAGCCAATTTTAGAGATCATGCAGGCGTGTGACGATTGGATTCCCGAGCCGGTTCGAGATGTTGATAGGCCCTTCCTAATGCCTGTGGAAGATATCTTCTCAATCACTGGACGGGGTACGGTTGTGACTGGTCGTATCGAACGCGGGATTGTTCACGTTGGCAACACAGTCGAAATTGTTGGACTCGCACCGACCAGAAGCACGGTTGCAACCGGTGTAGAGATGTTCCGCAAGCAGCTTGACGAAGGCATGGCGGGAGATAATGCTGGTGTGCTGCTCCGTGGTATTGAACGTCAAGACGTAGAGCGCGGGCAAGTTCTCGCGGCTCCGGGCAGTATTACCCCGCACACAAGCTTTGCAGCTGAAATCTATATTCTGAACAAAGACGAAGGTGGTCGCTGGACACCATTTTTCAGCGGCTATCGTCCACAGTTCTACTTCCGCACAACGGATGTAACGGGCATGATGAATCTTCCCGAAGGGGTTGAAATGGTGATGCCCGGAGATAATATCAGTATTACGGTTGAGCTCAGCAAACCCATTGCCTTGGAAGAAGAACTAAGGTTTGCAATTCGTGAAGGCGGACATACCGTCGGAGCCGGCGTTGTTTCAGAAGTTATCGAGTAATCGCTTATTACCAAGTGTGAAAGCCGGTCCTTCGGCTTTCACACCTCTTGGCTTCCTGTTACAGTTGGCTTCATAAATCAACAGAGCCAATTCTTTTAAGCGCAGTAAGTCGTATAGTTGGAGTATTGATGGATAATCAGAAAATAAGGATTCGTCTAAAATCATTCGATTACCGTTTGTTAGATCACTCTGCAGGTCAAATCGCGGAGACCGCCAAGCGGACAGGCGCATTAGTATTGGGCCCAATTCCACTGCCGATCAAGAAGCACATTTATACTGTACAGCGATCGACCTTCAAAGACAAGAAATCCCGTGAACAGTTCGAAATGCGAATTCACAAACGGTTGCTGGATATTTTACAGACAACTCCCAAGACAGTAAATGCGCTAATGCGCTTAGATCTGCCATCTGGCGTTGATGTCAAAATTACGCTTCTGTAGGCATACGTTGCTTAACCCAAACACCCTCGTTGCGGAGATGTAATATGAGTAGTGGAATATTAGGAAAGAAAATTGGCATGACACAAATCTTTGATGAATCCGGGACTGCGATTCCAGTCACGGTCGTCGAAGCGGGTCCCTGCCCGATAGTACAGGTCAAAACTCAAGACAGTGAAGGTTATAACGCTATCCAATTAGGCTTTGGCTATCGACGCGAAAACAAAGTCAATCGCCCCGAGAGTGGACATTTCCAAAAAGCAAACGTCAAACCGCATCGATTTTTGCGAGAGATGCGCGTTGACAACACAGAAGGTTTGGACGTGGGTTCAAATATTGATGTGGGCATTTTCTCGTCCGGAGATTTTGTTGATGTGACGGCAACATCGAAAGGGCGTGGATTCACGGGTGTGATTAAGCGGTGGGGATTTTCTGGTGTGAGACAAACCCACGGTAGCGAGAAAAACCATCGGCGACCGGGCTCCATCGGTAATAGTGCCGCGCCCTCGCGTGTTTTTAAAGGCAAAAAGATGCCCGGACGATATGGCGGGAAGCAGGTGACAACCCAAAATCTGCAAGTTGTTCAAGCAGACGCTGAAAGGAATCTATTACTCGTTAAAGGTGCTGTTCCTGGTCCACCCAATGGATTACTTATTATCAAGAAAGCGGTAAAGGGTAAATAGTAAATACACCCCTTTTGAGGATTATTGCTTATGGCAGCTTTAGATGTATACAATCGTTCTGGAAATACGCTAAAACAAAGAGAGTTATCTGACGCATTCGTAAATGCAGATGTTAATGAGGCAGTTATACATCAATGCGTCGTTGCACACCTTGCAAACCAACGTCGAGGAACGGCTTCTACCAAAACACGGTCAGAAGTCCGGGGGAGCGGCAAAAAGCTACATCGCCAGAAAGGAACAGGACGCGCCCGAGTAGGGGATGCTCAATCCCCAATACGGGTACATGGTGGCGTTGCATTCGGCCCGAAACCACGCAGCTATCGCCAACGGACTCCAAAAAAGGTGCGTCAACTTGGATTACACTCGGCTTTGGTAGATAAATTTCAAAATGATGATTGCATTCTGATTGAAGATTTTACGTTGGGCTCCCCAAGAACGAAAGAGATAGTTCAAGTCTTGGGAAATTTAGGACTCACGGATAAAGTCCTCTTTGTCCTCGGTCAACCCGAATTGAATATCTATCTATCTATGCGGAATATTCCAAACGTAAATAGCTGTGTCTGGAATGCCCTTAATATTTACGATGTGCTTTGGCATGATAAAATTGTCTTTACCGAAAGTGCAGCAGAAAAGCTAGAAGAAAAATTCGTTCAGCCAACAGACGATGCATCAGTCGAGGAAGTATAAATGAAAGACCCATATCGGATTATCAAGCAACCGCTAATAACAGAAAAGAGCACTATCCTCAGAGAATCGGATAAGTACGCTTTTGTTGTTGATGTAAAAGCCAGCAAAGTAGACATCCGTAAAGCAGCTGAAGAGCTATTCGATCTCAAGGATAAGATCTTGAAGATTAATACTATGCAGATTCGCGGTAAAACCAAGGGGCAATTTTTGCGGCATCGACAAGGACGGCGACCAAACTGGAAAAAGGTAATCATCACTGTTACTGAAGGAACAAGCATCGAGGCTTTTGATAATATCTAGCAGTACGCGTTTGAAGGCTTACTAGGAGGGATTTAGCGTGGCAGTTAAAACATATTCACCCGTCACACCCAGTCGCCGATTTATAACAGGGGATGCTTTTGAAGAGTTGACTCGGCGAAAATCTGAAAAATCGTTAACGAAGGGATTAAAGAAAAAGGGAGGACGTAATGCGCTAGGTCGCATAACTGTCCGTAGGCGCGGTGGCGGCCATAAACGACGTTATCGAGCTATTGAATTTAAGCGCGATAAATTTGGCATCCCTGCCAAGGTCGCCTCAATCGAGTATGACCCCAGTAGATCTGCCCGTATTGCCCTACTCCATTACGCCGATGGAGAGAAACGTTATATCATCGCACCGCTAGGACTACAAGTTGATGATGTATTAAACGCTGGTCCAGATGCGCCTATCAGAGTTGGCAATGCTTTGCCTCTTGAAAGGATTCCCCTCGGCACCTCAATACATAATATAGAAATGCAGCCGGGTAAAGGAGGTCAGCTAGTACGAAGCGCAGGAACTGAAGCACAACTAGTAGACCGTGAAGGAAAGCACGCGCGGATCCAAATGCCCTCTGGCGAAGTTCGTTTACTTCCCGTGCAATGTATGGCAACGATTGGGCAGGTGAGTAATGTCGACCATGCGAATCTAACTATTGGTAAAGCCGGACGAAACCGATGGAAAGGGCATCGTCCCAAAGTGCGGGGTGTGGCAATGAATCCACACGATCACCCGCATGGGGGTGGCGAAGGGAAAAGTGCTGGTGGCAGACATCCAGTAACGCCTTGGGGCGTTCCAACCAAAGGATATAAGACAAGAAATCCCAAAAAGCGATCAGGCCGATATATTGTCAGTCGTCGGAAGTAGTTTATCTCGATTGACATAAAGTTCGCGTGTTTTTACATTTTCAGGAGGGATACTATGCCCCGTTCTGTAAGAAAAGGACCCTACGTAGATCCAAAACTTATCAAAAAAATTGAAGTGATGAATCGGTCTGGTACAAAACGTGTGATTCGCACATGGTCACGCAGATCTATGGTGACACCAGACCTGATTGGTCATACTCTCGCCATTCATAATGGCAAGAAATTTTTCCCTGTTTATATTACAGAAAACATGGTGGGACATAAACTAGGTGAATTTTCTCCCACTCGGACATTCAGATCGCATTCGAGTGGCGGAAGATAAAGCAGACTCAATTGTTAAAATAAACCCGATTCTTGCACAACCCATTTCTGAAAATCGAGCTTATGAGCGCAAGTTAGTATAAATGCTCAAGCTAATTTAGGAGATTTTTAATATGGAAGCTCGAGCAAGCATCCGAAACGTGTCGATTGCACCGCGCAAAGCGCGTCTCGTTGCTGATTTAGTTAAAGAGCAACATGTCGAAGAGGCAATCAACCAATTAACATTTACACATAAAGCAGCCTCTCCGGTAATTCGCAAACTGATTCAATCTGCCACAGCAAATGCACGATATAGTGCACAACAGCAGGGAGCCACTATTGATGAAAGCAATCTAGTTGTCAAACAGGTTGTTGTCAACGATGGCATTACCCGAAGATGGTTTCGCCCACGGGCACGAGGTATGGCAAATAGAATCTTACACCGTAGATGCCATATTACAGTCGTGATAGACGAGGAGGAAAGTGAAGATGGACATTGAAAATCCTACCAGCCTTCTAAATAGACTGATGGCTGTTCCTTTACCTCCCCTACTCGGCAACCTTTACCCGACTGAATTTTAATGAGGAGGTTTTAGTGGGACAGAAAACGCATCCGCGTGGACTACGTTTAGGAATCATTGAGAGTTGGGACTCAAAATGGTACAGCGAAAAAGAGTATACCCAATGGCTTCATGAGGATTTGAAAATCCAGTCCTTCATTAAGGAAAGATTGTCGCGTGCCGGCATTTCCCGTATCGAAATCGAAAGGGTCGGGGATAAGTGTAATATTCATATAAACACAGCGCGCCCTGGTATCGTCATTGGACGACGTGGCGTTGAAGCGGAAAAACTACAAGCGGATTTAGAGCGTATGCTGCAGGCAGATTCAAACTCGAGTGCTGAAAGGACTGTTCGGATTAATGTCGCTGAAATCAAACGTCCTGAATTAGATGCTCAACTTGTCGCTGAAGCAGTCGCACTGCAAATTGTACGTCGATCCAATTTTAGGCAGGCGATGAAGAAAAGTATTATCGCTTCAATGAAAGCCGGTGCCCAAGGGGTTAAAATTAGTATCAGTGGTCGGCTTGGGGGCGCCGAAATGGCACGCTCAGAATCAAATATTGAAGGTCGAGTGCCGCTCCATACGCTCAGAGCAAATATCGATTACGGTTTCGCTGAAGCCGATACGACCTACGGTAAGATTGGCATTAAAACGTGGATTTTTAAGGGAGAGATTATTGGTAGGCCAGAACTTCTAGGAACTGCTCCCCCACCCGGTCGTGCTACGCAGGTTCCAACTGGATCCTCTCAAAGACGCTCGGCACGATTTTCGCCCACTGGATTCGACAATCAGGGGGGCGAAGGTCCAGCAGCACGTTCTGATAGTAGACCCGGACGACGAAGAAATCAGGATAGGCAACGGGGGCCACGTAGAAGTAATCGTGAGAGGACAGAATCGTAAACTCTTGTTCACGAGTATGAATCAGAAGGAGTATATAAAATGTTAATGCCCAAACGGGTTCTACACCGTAAAGTGCAGCGCGGAAAGCGCCGTGGCAAACCCTACCGAGGTTCACAAATAGATTTTGGCGAGTACGGTTTGAAAGCGATGGAGCCGGGTTGGATTACGAGCCGTCAAATTGAAGCCGCACGAATTGCAATTACACGTCATGTGCGCCGTGGTGGCAAAGTTTGGATTAAAATCTTTCCACATAAGCCCGTAACAAAGAAACCCGCTGAAACCAGAATGGGAAGTGGGAAAGGAGCTCCCGAGTTTTGGGTTGCTGTTGTTAAACCGGGACGCATTTTATATGAATTAAGTGGTGTCCCAATAGCAGAAGCAAAGGAAGCCATGGCCAGAGCATCCCACAAATTGCCGATTGAAACGAAGTTTATCAGCCGAATGGGAGAATAATCAAGTAATGACTGCTAATGAATTGCGCAGCAAGTCATCTGAGGAGTTACAGACCGAACTTCGAGATTTTAAAGACACTGCGTTTAATATTAAGTTCCGTAGAATACTGGGACAGCTTGAAGATACATCTCAATTAAAAAAAGTCAAGAAGGATATTGCACGTATTCGTACAATTCTTCGTCTACGTGAACTTGGGATTGAAGAGTCACTATAACTTTAGCTACGAGAGGAAAAGCGTGGATAAGCATAGATCCGGGAATCGTAAGCTCAGAACAGGTACTGTAACAAGCGATCGGATGGATAAGACGGTTGCTGTTGAAATCGTTCGTGTTTACCAGCATCCCTTTTATAAGAAAATCGTGAGAAGAACCACAAAGATCCTAGCGCACGACGAGCAGAATATATGTCGTGTTGGCGATCTCGTCCAGATCGTTGAAGTTCGCCCAATCAGTCGTCGTAAACGCTGGAGCGTTCGTCAGGTCGTTTCCAAGACAGAATCCATTGATGCCTGAAGTGGAAGACGGCGTTACACTAAGGAAGGTAGTAACAATGGTTCAAGCATACACCATGTTAAACTGTGCGGATAATACAGGAGCAAAGCAGCTCATGTGTATTCGTGTGCTCGGCGGTAGTAGAAGGCGTTATGCACGAGTCGGCGATATAATTGTGGCAAGCGTGAAACAAGCAAATCCAAATAGCCAAGTTAGAAAGGGAGAAGTCGTACGAGCAGTCGTAGTCCGTGCAACTAAGGAACATCGCAGACTCGACGGTTCTTATATCAAATTCGACAAAAACGCTGCCGTGCTAATTGATGCCCAAGACCAGCCTCGTGGAACACGTATTTTTGGTCCCGTCGCTCGTGAACTCAGAGAAAAAGCTTTTGCACGAATCGTCTCTTTAGCACCAGAGGTCATTTAGATTCTCCCAGGAGGTAGCACCGTTGCACACCAAATTTCACATAAAGAGAAACGACCATGTATTAGTATTGAGTGGGAAGGATAAGGACAAAACGGGTGTTATTCTAGAAGTTCTTCCGCATAAACGTCGAGCCACCGTTGAAGGCATTCACATGATTAAAAGGCACACCCGTCCGAACCCTCAAGTACCACAGGGCGGTATTGTCGAAAAAGAAGGAACAATTAACATTGCTAACTTAAAGTTGATTTGTCCAAAATGTAACGAGCCCGCTCGAACAAGACGCCGCACTCTTGAGAAGGAAATTGGAGGACGGATGAAAACATATCGTGTGCGCGTATGCAGAAAATGTGGTCGGGATGCCGAACGCGATTAATTCACATGAAACCTGTATCAACCGAGTTCCGCAATCTATTAGGTAAAAACCAATGAGTGCATTTAGATCTTTTTATCAAGAAGAAGTCTTTTCCGCTTTGCAACAACGCTTCAACTATCCAAATGTTATGCAGGTGCCAAAACTTGACAAGATAACCCTAAATATAGGAGTTGGTGCCGCTATACAAGATTCAAAACTTTTGGATAATGCCGTCGAAGAACTGACACAAATAGGCGGGCAGCGGGCAATTATTACCCGCGCCAAGAAATCTGTATCAGCCTTCAAGGTCCGCGCTGGGATGGCTATCGGCTGTAAAGCGACCCTGCGACAGAATAGCATGTATGAATTTTTCAATAAACTCGTCAACGTCGTCCTTCCACAGATTCGCGATTTTCGCGGTCTCTCCCCAGATTCCTTTGATGGACGTGGTAACTACTCCTTGGGGCTCCAAGAACAAGTCATTTTTCCAGAGATTGATTACGACGCCATAAGCGAAGTGCGCGGATTAAATATCACAATTGGAACAACAGCCCCAACCGATGAAGAAGGACGTGAGTTATTACGCTTAATGGGAATGCCATTTAGAGAATCGTAGCACATCCACGCTGCTATTTGATAGCAGTGAGGGAAAGGAGCCTTCATTTGGCAACAAAAGCTCTTATTGCCAAACAGAAAAGAACCCCGAAGTTCCGGGTCCGAAAATATAATCGTTGTCGTAGCTGTGGGCGTGCCCGCGGTTATTTGCGAAAGTTTGATCTGTGCCGAATCTGTTTTCGCCTCTTCGCAAGAGAAGGTAAGATTCCAGGGGTCACAAAGGCAAGTTGGTAACGCCCCATTTGTCGGCACATAAAGGAGAAAACCCATGTCAATGACGGATCCAGTTGCGGATATGCTGACCCGTGTTCGCAACGCGAATATGGTTGGACATGAGCGCGTTGAAATACCCGCATCAAAACTCAAAATGGAGATTACCCGCACCCTGCATGAGGAAGGGTACATCCGCAACTATCGTTGGATTGATGATGCCAAACAAGGTATCTTGCGCGTTTACTTGAAGTATGGCGAAAAAAAAGAAAAGGTTATTACGGGACTCAAGAGAATTAGTAAACCGGGACGGCGCGTGTACGTGAAAGCAGATCAACTGCCCACCGTGTACGGAAATCTAGGAATTGCTATATTATCCACCTCCCAAGGTATTAAAACAGCCTCCAAATGCAGGAAATCTGGCATTGGTGGTGAGGTGCTCTGTTATATCTGGTAATCTTCAGTTTGAATTCGGAGACGAATACAATGTCACGAATAGGACAAATGCCAATTCAGATGGATTCAAATATTAAGATAGCTTTGGACCAAAAAGATATTACTGTTGAAGGTCCCAAAGGCAGTCTTAATTGGACAATTCCCGAAGGCATAGCAGTCAACTTAGCAGATGGATTAATCACGATTGAAAGAGCGACGAATCAGAAGTCACACAAATCGCTGCATGGACTGACCCGGAGCCTCATCGCTAATATGGTAACCGGTGTGACCGAAGGTTTTGAAAAAAGACTTATCCTCGTTGGCGTTGGATATCGTGCGGAAATAGACAACCAGAAACGCTTGGTCTTAAATGTCGGATACTCCCATTCTGTAACCTACGAGCCTCCTGACGATATCACCTTGAGTGTTGGGGATCCCGAAGCGGTGGGAGGACAACCGCACATACCAATAACGGTGAGCGGTCTTGATAAAGGACTTGTCGGTCAAGTAGCTGCCTCAATCCGTCAAATCAAGAAGCCTGAAGTCTACCAACCTTCCAAAGGCCTCCGTTACGAAGGTGAGCGCGTTCGTATGAAGGAAGGTAAAACTGGGGTGTAACGTAGCGATTGCATTGGTATATCTTTGTAGACCAGAGGATTTGCAAGCCGGCAAGTCAAAATTATTGTAGCCGGATTTGTCGATTCTTTTTTCTTACTATTGGAGGGATAAGCGTTGGATCGGTCAAGGGAAAAATATATCGCGAGGGATAAGCGACAGAAGCGGGTGCGAAAAAAAATAATCGGTACTAGGCAAAGGCCTAGGCTTGCGGTTTTTAGAAGTTTGAAACATATTTACGCACAAGTCATTGATGATGAAGCCGGCAACACGCTAATTGCAGCCTCAACCCTGTCACCAGAATTGAAAGGTAGCCTGCCAACAGCAAGCAATGTCAATGCAGCAAAACAAGTGGGAACATTAATCGCTCGCCGGGCAAAGGAGCATCAAATTGAATCCGTAGTCTTCGACCGTGGTGGAAATCTCTACCACGGAAGGATTAAAGCCCTTGCAGAGGCTGCCAGAGAAGAGGGACTCCGGTTCTGAACATTGAGAGAATATGCCATAAGCGTGTTCGCAAGATGAGTTGATACTTGATAATAAAGGAGAGTCACTTTTGAGGGAAAGAATAAACCCGAACGAATTTGAGTTTGAAGAGCGCCCAATTGACATCAACCGTGTGATGCGTGTTCGCAAAGGCGGACGAACGCCCAGCTTTAATGCGCTTTCCGTCGTCGGAGATCAATCGGGAGTGGTCGGACTCGGTTTTGGGAGTGCAAATGAAATTCCATCAGCCATAGGTAAAAGTATTGCCGATGCGAAAAAAAATTTGGTTCGTGTACCTTTATCAGGAAATACCATTCCTCATGAAATTATCGGGAAGCACGGCGGTGCAAAGGTGCTACTCAAACCCGCCAGCCCCGGTACGGGGATTATTGCCGGTCCCGGAACCAGAGTCATTCTGGAGTTTGCCGGTGTGCGAGATGTACTGACCAAACGTCTTGGCTCTCGAAATGTAAAAAATACTGCAGAAGCCACTATGCAAGCCCTAAGAGGTCTAAAGGACATCAACGAGGTGACACGTCTTCGTGGCAAAACAGTTGAGGAACTATTCGATTAACGTCCTTTTCTCAGAATTCCGATTGGGAGGACTTCTAATTCGTTCGGAGAGTTCACCCTCGAAGAAAAACGAGGGTTTTAAGCGCAATTACCAATCCACAAAATGGAGTGAATGCTGATGAAATTAAACGAACTCAAGCCTGCAAAAAAATCAACGCACGCTCGGAAGCGAGTTGGACGTGGCGAAGGTTCAGGTTGGGGTAAAACTTGTGGTCGCGGTCACAAAGGACAAAAATCCCGGTCTGGGGCTTCCATTCCCGCTTGGTTTGAAGGGGGACAGATGCCATTAGTAAGACGTTTGCCAAAGCGTGGACCCAGAAGAATTGCACATACACGGATTGAGTATGAGATCGTGAATATCCAGACACTAAATTATTTTGACAATGGAACCACGATTACCCCTGAAGTTTTGCAGGAAGCCGGAATTACAAAAAAGAAAAACGGAAAAATTAAGATTCTTGGAGAAGGTAATCTAGAAAAGCAATTAACAGTGCAGGGACACCGGTTCTCAAAGTCTGCCGTTGAAAAGATAGAGTCAACCGGCGGTAGTATTGAGGTGATTTAAGTGATTAAGGCATTTCAAAACGCTTTCAAAATTCCAGAACTGCGGCAGCGGCTTATCTTTACAGGGCTAATGTTAATTGTTTATCGCTTGGGCGCACACATCACACTCCCCGGCATTGACGATATTGAATTAGAAAAGTTCTTTGAGGGCTTAAGAGGTCGGACCGGTGGCAGCGTAATTGACTTCGTGGATCTCTTCTCAGGTGGTGCATTCTCGCAGATGACAATCTTTGCACTCGGTATCCAGCCATATATCAGTGCGTCGATTGTCATGCAGCTCCTTACCGTCGTTATCCCCTTTCTTGAAAAGCTCTCCAAAGAACCGGACGGACGAAAAAAAATTACCCAGTATACACGCTATGCCACTATTATCCTTAGTGCAATTCAGGGAGTTATGATTAGCGTGATGTTGCAAAGACCTGGAGCAATTATTAGCAGCGAAAACATTGAAATCGTGGCGAATCCAGGTATTTGGTGGACTTTGCTAACCATGATTACCCTCATGGCTGGAACATCTTTCGTCATGTGGCTCGGCGAACAAATCACAGAACGAGGGATTGGAAATGGTATTTCCATGATTATTACGATTGGCATCCTCTCGGGTATGCCGGGCGGAATCCAAACAATATTCAACCAACTCCTTAATCGTCAAATTGACCTGCCGAAACTGGTTATCTTTCTCGCCTTAGGAGTCCTGGCGATTATGGGAACCGTGTACATTACTTTTTGTGTCCGCAAAATTCCCGTCCAATATGCACGGCGAGTTGTAGGGCGTAAGGTAATGGGCGGACAAGCAACACATATCCCGCTACGCGTCAATGCAGCTGGCATGATCCCGATTATTTTCGCCGTTACGCTGATGCAATTTCCTTCAACGGTTTTAGGGCTTTTGCAAAGTCAATTTCCCTCATGGGCATGGATTGGAGGACTCGTAGCAGTTTTCAGCGCAACTAGCCCCTTATATTGGGTGTTTTACGCCCTGTTAATTATCGGTTTTACATACTTCTACACGGCTGTTCAGATTAATCCTGTGCAAATGGCGGATGACTTGAGGAAGTATGGTGGATTTATTCCGGGCATCCGTCCGGGGAAGCGGACCGCAGACTATATTAACGATACCTTAACCAGAATTACTTTACCCGGTGCGGTATTTCTTGCCGCAATTGCGGTCTTCCCGTTGCTTCTGCAAGGCTGGCTGGGCACTGGGGCTTTAATCAGTGGTGCCTCGGTCTTAATTGTTGTGGGAGTCGTATTAGATACAGTGTCGCAAATTGAATCCTATTTGACGATGAGACATTACGAAGGGTTCCTGAAGGATAGACGCGTCAGAGGACGTCGTTCAAGATAGGGTTCATCTTACAGTGGAGGAGAAATAATGAAAGTCCGTGCCTCAGTCAAGAAAATGTGTAGCCAGTGTAAGGTTATTAAAAGAAAAGGTGTTGTCCGTGTTATCTGCCCTGCAGATCCAAAGCATAAACAAAGACAAGGTTAAGCACTTTACCTAGCGCGTAAGGAGGAAAAATCATGGCAAGAATTGCTGGTGTTGATTTACCCCGAACCAAAAGAATCGATATTGCCCTGACCTATATTTACGGGATTGGACACCATACCGCTGCAAAGATGGTCGAGGATTTACAAATCGATCCCACCAAAACGTCCCAAGATCTCGACGAGTCTGAAATCAGTCGATTAAGAGAAACAATTAACCAAGATTGCAAGGTCGAAGGAGACTTACGGCGCGAAACCGAGATGAATATCAAACGGTTGATGGACATCAATAGTTATCGTGGATTACGTCACCGTCGACAACTACCGGCACGGGGACAGCGCACGAGCACTAATGCACGGACGCGCAAGGGGAAAGCAAAAACCATCTCGGTCGGAAGAAAGGCAAAAGAAGCAGCGCGCAAAAGTGGTTAATACCGCTCGTGAACTACGCTGCAGAAAGGAGATCAGTTTTGCGAGATTCAGGTTCCTCTGGCCGTTCAAGGAGGGGAGAAAGAAAGGATGTCTCTGAAGGAATTGCTCATATCCAAGCAACCTTTAATAACACAATCATAACTATTACCGATCTCAACGGGAATGTGATTGCATGGGCAAGTGCGGGTAGCAGCTTTCGGGGATCTCGGAAATCTACGCCATTTGCAGCCCAACAGACAGCAGAAACCTGTGCTAGGCGGGCAATGGAGCATGGTATGAAACGGATTGAGGTTAGGGTCAAAGGCCCCGGATCTGGCAGAGAGTCTGCAATTCGATCCCTTTCAGCAGCTGGGCTAGAGATTACCTCAATGAAAGATGTAACCCCAATTCCTCATAACGGTTGTCGACCGCCAAAACGGCGTCGTGTCTGATATTTGAAAATTGAAATTCTAAAACAGGGGGAAATGGTCCAAATTTAACCAGAAAAACATGAGCAAATATTTAGGTTCTGTATGTAAGCTATGTCGAAGAGAAGGTGAAAAACTGTTTTTGAAGGGACAACGTTGCGATTCTCCGAAGTGCTCATTTGAGCGTCGTAGTTATCCGCCCGGTCAGCATGGTCAAAAGCTGACCAAAGTCAAAGATTACGGACGCCAACTACGCACCAAACAGAAATCGAAGCGCATCTATAGCATTTTAGAAAAACCATTTAAAAATTACTATACAAAAGCCGCACATCAGAAAGGCGTCGTCAGAGAGAATTTGATGACACTAATCGAGCGTCGCTTGGATAACGTGGTTTACCGTTTAGGCTTTGCCAATTCGCGCTTGCAGGCACGACAACTCATCACACATAACCATTTCCTTGTGAACGGAAAAAAAGTCAATATTCCCTCTTACCTGATACAACCTGGTGATGTCATTCAAACGCGAGAGAAAAGTCGCAACGTGGCGGTTATTCAAGAAGCATTAGAACGTTCTCAACACCGGGGTACGCCAGATTGGCTTGAGTTGGATATCGACAAACAAGAGGGGGTTGTTAGGATGTTTCCAAATGTCGAGCAATTGACTACAGACCTCCAAACACAGTTAGTCGTTGAACTTTACTCCAAATAACGCACCCCTTTGTAGGAGGATAAGATAGATGATAGGGAGGGAAATCACCGAGCCAAGGCGGGAAATCACTAAGCCACAACGCCTCGTTGCGGACTATGATAATTTACAGCCTGATTATGGGAAATTTATCGCTGAACCGCTTGAGCGAGGATTTGGAACCACTATTGGTAACTCGCTCCGACGAATCCTGCTTTCTTCCATCCAAGGTGCTGCCATTATTTCTGTTGCAATTGATGGAGTAAAGCATGAGTTTTCAACGCTCGACGGGATGAAAGAGGATGTTACCCAAGTTCTCCTTAACCTTAAAGAGATTCGATTCCGGGTTCACACGGACGAGATTGTTACATTGGTTTTATCCGCGGAGGGTTCCGGTAATGTTACCGCAGCAGATATTCAACCGAACAGTCTGGTTGACATCATCAATCCAGACCAATATATTGCAACGCTTGATCAGTGCGATGGTTTGAATATGGAAATGCAAGTTTGTCAAGGTAGGGGATATGAATTCGGGGAAGAACACATGACTCCTAATCAACAGATTGGAGTTATCCCTGTTGATTCCAAGTTTTCACCGGTCAGAAAAGTCAATTTCCTTGTTGAAGAAACACGGGTTGGACACATGACGAACTATGACCGCCTTATCCTAGAGGTATGGACAGATGCAAGTATCACAGCGAAGGAAGCTATTACACAGGCCTCTGATATTCTGTTAGATCAGCTCAGGCTATTTAGCGATTTCGATGAGACCTACGTGGAACCAGTTCAGGAGATCAATGAGGAAGAACTTCAACGCGAGAAGTGGCTATCGAAGCCTGTTGCGGAACTTGAACTTTCAGTGCGATCTGCCAATTGTCTGGAAGCTGCGAAGATTACAACCATCCGAGACCTCGTGGTCAAAACTGAACAAGAGATGTTGAAATTTCGAAATTTTGGCAGAAAATCCCTGAACGAGATTAAGGACATCCTTTCAGAGATGGGCCTTTCTTTAGGGATGACCCTTGGCAACGACGATTAAGTTGCCCAAAATATGATGAGGATGAATAGTCATGCGTCACCGGAAAATGGGAAGGAAACTTGGGAGAACAAGCGGGCATCGCAAGGCACTGTTTAGTAACCAAGCCACTGCACTATTTGAGCACGAACAGATTCGTACAACCTTGCCGAAATGTAAAGAACTCAGGCGGGTCGCTGAAAAACTGATTACGCTCGCTAAACGAGGGGATCTACATGCGCGTCGTCAGGCAGCCAAGGTCATCCACGACCACGAGGTTCTGCAAAAATTGTTTGACGACCTCGGACCCCGTTATCAAGACCGTAATGGTGGATATACCCGTATCATCAGAGGTGAGATAAGGCGCAGCGACGCTGCTCAGATGGGGTATATCCAACTAGTAGAATAGCGTGGTACAGATATCCATGAAAGCAAAAAAAGGCGTTGATTTTTTAATCAACGCCTTTTTTTATTGCAGACTCAAGATCCTGATTTAGTGGTTCTAATTATCCTTTGGCATAGCGATTTTCAATATCGATAGCCTACAGACACAAACACCCGGTTGGATGTTTGATTTTCTGTGAGCGAATTGCTTGATTGTTCCCATGAACCTCGCATGTAGGCAATGTCGAATTTGATAATCCGGTCGAAAATCTTGCCTACCCCAATTGTTAGAAAGTCCCGATCATTGTCGATTTCTTTATCTTGGAAAGGAATTGGATCAAGGAAGTAACCCACCCGTATACTGGTTTCGATTGCCGGTATACGATATTCTGCACCAACGCGAATCTGTATTGTACTATCATAGAAACGACTGAAGTTATTCTGGGGTACATCTTCCGCTGGTAACGGATTATATTCGGTCTGTGTCCAGTCCGTAAATTGAGCATCGCCAGCAAGTGTCAGACGTTTCTCTAACAGCTTGATAGCAACGCCGCCGCCAAACTCAAATGGACGTTCTATATCAAATAGGATTGCCCCGTCATCACCCTCGACAATCTCCTCGCCATCGTCAAATCTCACCATCGTCTGTTGTTCCCAGACCTCGCTGACTTCAAGGTTTATTGGCAGTGTAATAGCACCACCGAGTGTTACATTTTCCCCGGCGAAAGCAAGCACACCTATCCTACCACTGAGCCCTGTATAATCTCGATCCACGGTGTCGTGAAAAGCGAAACTTTCTATTTCTGGGTCAATGTTATTTATGTCCTCCGCCGCGCTGTTTAACTCGTTGAAACTTGAGCCATGCCAAAAATCTATTGAGCCGCCAAGTAAGATATTATCTGATATAAAAACCCCTGCCCCAAAACTCCATATACCGATGCCACCACTGTTAGAGGTCGTTTCATCTACATCAAGTCCGCTAAACACCGAGTCAGAAGACGGATCTACTCCCCGAACGGCAGCCTCCGAATCAAAATTCTGAGGACGATTATATCCGAGCGCGAACGTAAATCCGCCACGAGTTGCGTACAAAGGGTAAACCAGGCCAAGCGAATTGGGGCGAGTCTTCGATCCTTCGACCTCAGCGGTACGGCCGCGGGTGAACTCTGTTTCTACATCCTGCTCGCTGTGTGACAGGCTGCCAAACAACTCAAACTTTCTGATCTGAGCGAGACCCGCCGGGTTCCAGTACAGCGTCGTGAAATCATCCGCAACAGCGAGAAATGCCCCACCCATTCCCATCGTCCTTGCACCAAGACCAAAAGTATTACCGATGGCAATTTCCTCCACCTGTGCAACTCCGACGCTGCTCCCAAACACAAAACAGGTGAATATTAATGCCAGAGCAATGGTGGTTCTCATCAATCTTCTCATTGGATTGTTACCTCCTTCCGGATCTTCGGGATCTGTCACGCCGTGACTCAGACGAACTGGACGTGGGAG
>JAKZSX010000319.1:0-21233 GCA_047517405.1 Candidatus Poribacteria bacterium
GAGGGGAAATAACAGCGATGAACGCATCAAACCTTATTGAGCCCCTTCGTCCGTGGTTGGACGAGAAGATCGGGGCGAAACTGGATCTGGCGAGTTCAGATCCGATACCGGTATATGAGACAGAAGAACAGTCCGGTTCAAGCGTGCTATTCGCAGCGAGGGTCGGCGAGCGTGGACTTGTCACGGCACAAAGGCAATGGATAGAACCGCTTAAACCAATCGTTGAAAACCTGACTTTGGAGGAACTGTTCTCGACCTTCGGTGGGTATGAGCTTGCGCGTGTATTGCTGCCCGATGGCTACGGGGTGTGGGGACCAAGCTGGTTCTACATCGGTGACGAGAATTGTTTTCGTGACGCGAGGGATAACCGTCCCGTACAACTTTCCGCAGACGAATTGGCTGAAACGGTCGATCATCGTATTTTCTGGCACTGCTTTGAAGATGAGGCGATGACTGGCTTCGGTATCTTTGAGGACGGCAAATTAGCGTCCCTTGCAGCGGTTCGCGCTGAAGACGACCGTGTTTGGGAAATTGGTATTGACACTGCGCCGGAAGCCAAAGGACGCGGGTTAGGGCGTGCCGTCATGAGTGCAGCCGGGCGTTGGATATTGGAAAATAACCGGTTCATCTTTGCATCAACCGCCCCTTGGAATGTACGCTCTGCGCGCACACTCCGATCCGTAGGACTGCAATTTATCATGTCGGTCATGATAGGGATGCCCGGACCGTTTTATGCACCGCCGCAGCCGCTTGGAACCCCATATCCCGGTGCGGAAGTGTATAACTACTATCCCGACTGGGCTATCAACAAAGAGATAAAACCCCCACTAAAGGATTAATTAGCCCAAGGGGTTTAGGCGCGCCCTCTCAGATAGGGAGTGGGGTTGATCTTGACCTCGCGCAAGAGGGTATGGATATATGGCTGAATGCGAAAGAGTCGGCAGCTTGCATTTCCCAGCAATCCGCGATTTAAGTTACCCACTTCGTCCCAGAATTCCCCAAGCAGCGGTCTATCTAGCGCAGGGTATGGTGTTTTTGGATTCTGCTCAAGTAGCTCGTGCCAATAGAGGACTTCCACAAAGTGGACATACGTTGAAGTATTGTAGTCCACGCCAAGCATGAGCAGCTTACCATCGTTCTTATACGCTTTCTGCATTGGGGAATGTGTGCCGTAAGTTTTACCCCACGGCTCAATGTCCCACGGTGATTTATACCCTTCGCGGCTGAGATGGTCCCCCACAAATGCCTTCGCATCCTTTCCTCGTGCAGCGACTGAATGAGAGTAGTGGTCGGAACGGTAGGTATCGGGCATTAGGCGGGAAAACTCGGTGAGCCATCCTACTGTGGACGGTGTGGTTTCGAGGTTCCATGTGCTCACCCGCATGTCCCTTCCTTCTACGAGATTGAACGAAGGCATCAAGATCAGTCCCTCTCGTCCAACGGCGTCCTCCAAGGCACTGACCACAGTTCCTGCCCCGCCTTCAACAGGTCCAAGACTCTTAAAGGAGGAGTGAATAAAGAGCGTATCCCCTAGCTCAACGCCCAGGTTTTTCAGGTCATGTGTGAGTGTTTCGCGTGTGTGTAGTGTTTTCATATTAGCCTTAATAGTAATTGATGAGATGGGAAATATCTATGGGAATTTACGAACACTTTGGAGTTACACCGATTATCAACGCCTCCGGGGCGGTGACCCGTCTCGGAGGTGCGCCGATGCCCGATGAGGTATTGAAAGCGTTTAACGAAGCTGCCCGTGCGTCGGTGCCGCTTGAACAACTTCAGGCAGTCGCATCTAAAGTTATTGCAGAGGCAACTGGGACGGAAGCCGGTTTGGTCTCCGCCGGTGCTGCGTCCGCTCTGACGCTGGGAGCCGCCGCAATCTTGACAGGTTACGACTTGGGGCGGATGGAGCGGTTACCACACTGCGATGGATTCCCCAACGAATTTGTCCTCGCTCGCGAGCAGCGAAGCGGTTACGACCACGCCGTAAGAGCTGCCGGTGCACGTCTTGTTGAGGTTGGTTTCAACGAGATCGTTGCAAATGCAGGGGTACGGCGAACTGAAATGTGGGAGTACGAAGCGGCTTTTGGACCAAATACCGCGGGTGTCCTTTATGTATATAGTCCAACTTCCAGACCTCCGCTTGAAGAAGTTGTTGATGTCGCACATCGGCATCAACTACCTGTATTGGTAGATGCAGCGGGTGAACTTCCCCCGCGCAGCAACCTCAAATCGATTGCGGCGACGGGTGCTGATCTAGTAGCGTTCAGCGGTGGCAAGTCCATTCGAGGTCCGCAATCAACAGGGATCCTCTGCGGTCGTCGAGATCTCATTGGACCTGCCATCGCACAGTTGTTGGATATGGACGACCACCTAGAGCTTTGGAATCCACCGGCATCGCTTATCGATAAGACAAAACTCCGGGGCATTCCGCGGCACGGCATCGGACGTGGTTTCAAAGTATCAAAGGAAGAGATTATTGCGCTGCTTGTAGCGTTGCAGCTTTTCACCTCCGGTGCTTATGACGAAGAAGTTCCCAAGGCGCGCGCACGGCTCGGAAGGATGGTGGAACAGCTAAACGGCTCTCCTGCACAATGCAGCGTCCGCGATAAAGGAGATGGCGAAAGTCTCCCACTGCTAGAAATCGCAGTTGATGAGGAAGCTGCCGGTCGGGGAGCAATGGAGATTTGTCAAAGCCTTCGTAACGGTGTACCACCGATTTATGTCAGTCACGGCGGTCTCCAAGAGGGAAAACTTCTGATTAATCCACTTCACTTGAACAACAGCAATACCGAGACGCTCGCGGAACGGATTCGTCAAGAATTAGAACAGAGTTGAACGATTTAAGGATTAACAGGATAACCCGTTAAAATTAAGCTTAATTATGCCACGAAAAAACAAGATTCTCAACATCGGTGACAAGGCACCCTTATTCACATTGACTTCTGTTCAGCGTCAAACTGTGAGCCTGGAATCCTATTTCGGTCAACAGCCTGTCATCCTTGTCTTCTTTCGGGGAACATGGTGACCGAATAGTCGTCGCCAGTTAGGAGACCTCCAGCGCAACAGTAATGAATACACAGGATTGGGGGCTGCGTTGATTAGTATCGTTGGTCAATGGCCCCGCGAAGTGCGTCGATACGCCGAAGGACACGATATCACCTTTCCGTTGCTCACGGATAAGGATCGGCAGGTGATTAAAAGCTATGGGGTGTACCATTGGCTGGGACTTGATGCTTACAACATCGCTCGTCCGGCGACATTCGTGATCGATAAGGACCTAATTATCCGGTTCATGTATATTGGCTCACACCAATTCGATCTCGCCAAACATGAGGATATCGTCGCAGCTCTGAAAGGACTTCAAGATAACAAAAACTAAAGAAAGGACTCAGATGATTCTTACTGGACACCGGGGCGCAGCAAAGCTTGAACCCGAAAATACACTGCTGTCCATTCAAACAGCGATAGATCTCGGCGTCGATCAGATTGAGATTGATGTGCATCTCACACGAGATCAACATCTGGTAGTCATCCACGATACCACTGTGGATCGGACAACCGATGGACAGGGTGCAGTCGCCGACTTCACGTTAGCGGAGGTGAAGCAGTTGGACGCCGGCAAAGGAGAACGCATTCCCACACTACAAGAAGTGATAGATCTGGTGCGCGGGAAGGTGATTCTCCAGATTGAACTTAAAGGTCCCGACACTGCTGAGCCGGTCATCCAAGCGGTTGAACAAAATAGCATGGAGAGCGAGGTACTTCTGACTTCGTTTGCGCATGACCGATTACGCGAAGCAGGTCAGCTTAATCCGAACTTGAGGCTAGGCGCATTGTGGCCCAACCCGCCGCCTGACGCGTGCGAACAGGCAATCGATATGGGAGCGGAAGCGATACACATCCAACATCAGAACATTGACCCCCAGCTTGTGCAGAAAGCGCATGCACACGGTCTCAAGATTCGCGCATGGAACCCCGACACGGTGGAAGAGATACAGCGTGTCATAGATCTGGGGGTTGACGCCATCGGCTCGAATCGTCCAGATCTGTTAATAACAGTTGGGCAGACATGATTCTTGTTACTAATAGATACAAGAAAACTGAATGCCGACAAGTTTGTCAAAGGTCAGCGTAGGAGGTATGTAACAAAGTTCTAACCCGGTCCCACTGTCCTAGCGATGAAGCACGCATAGCCATGAAAGTGGGAATCAGGCTAAGGTGCTCATCGGGTAATTCGCAAATTTCTTGATACCCCTCAAAAAGTGCCTCGTGCCGTTGTTGAAAACCGGGTCTTTCCCAAGGGCCCGCTAATACAACAGCAAGATCGTAGAGATAGTACCCAAACCCACAATCGTCAAAATCAATAGGCAAAACCGCATCTGCTGTGAAGAGTACATTGCCGAAACTTAGATCAGAGTGTATCAACCCAAATCGGTCCGAGCTTTTCCCTAAACGTTGTTCTACTTCCTGCAATCGTTCATGGAGCGTTTGCAGATGACCCCGAACGTCCGCTGGCAGTTGTTTATAGGTAACGCCATCAGGATCAACTGCACTATTAAATCCTCGGACGCTGGTCGCATCGTAAATGGGTCGATTCAGTTCAAAAGACGGGACCCAGTGTTGGGTGTGATGGTGGAGATTGGCAACAAGCTGTCCAAGCCGATAAAAGTGATGTGGTGAACGACGATCTTGAGGGAGTATCTGTCCATCAAGCCAAGAAAGGATTGTTATCGGATAAGGCTCCGGCACTCCGATCTGCTTTCCTACCACAATCATTTTGCCGTCGAGGGAACGTTGTGGTATCTGCACAGGTACTGTTGTCTCGCGAGAAAGCACCTCAAGCCAAGCCAATTCTGATGCTACTGCTGTCCGTGCTCGCGCTCTGTGAATCCGCACAAGGTATCGCCCTTGAGTACAGTCCAAACGAAACGTTGTATTCACGAGATGCTGCAGAAAGGTAAGCCGGTACTGGTTGAAACCGAATGCCTCTAGGACAACTTGAGCAAGTTTACGTAATCTATAAACCCGCTCCGTTCTGGGTAAATCATCAAAGTTATTACCGTTCGGGACCATTTCTACTTCTCTCTTTGCTTGCATTATCCTATTAGAAATCGATCTTTGCTGATCTGTCTCCACAATTTAAAGGAGCAAGATCTTGATTACAAGATTGGATAATGTAGGAAGATTCGCTTATTTTCAATACAGCTAAACCCCCACTCTCAAGCAAGAATTCAGAACAATTTCAAGTCTGTTGTATTTCACCATACGGTCCCGCAATTGCGATACTGCATAGATCCGGGTGCAGGTATTTCTGGGCGGCCTCGCCCACCTGTGCACGGGTGATACTCCGGTAAATCGATTCATGTCGCTCAAGATAGTCGAGTCCTAACTCATACAACTCCGCGGATAGGAGAATCGCGGCGAGTCCCCTGTTCGTTTCGAGTGCTAGCGCGAAATTTCCGACAATTAGGTTCTGCGCGTCCGACAATTCGTCTTCCGTGATTCCATCGGATTTCATCAATTCAATTTCGTGGAGGATGCTGCTAATGGCTTTATCCACATTGGCTGGATTGACTCCCGCACTCGCATGGAAAAGTCCTTCGCCGATTGATGGCGTGAATGAACTCCACACACTGTACGCGAGTCCTTGCACATCACGCACACGACCAAATAAGCGGGCAATCCCTGCACTCCCGCCTAAGACAGCGTTCATGAGATTGATGGTATAAAAGTCTGGATTTGTTCGTGCAATTCCTCTATGCCCCAATTCAATATTCGCTTGCGATTTGTCCATCATCGGTTTGACCACAATCTGCTTTTCACCATATTCCACCGCCGGTATAGTGAAGGGCGGTTTTTCGCCATTTACTGTCCAATCCCCCATTACGGCATCAATTTTTTCAATGATTGCCTGTGTCTCCACATCGCCAACAATTGCCAGAATAAGCGAATCGGGTCGATAGTAACACGCATGAAAGTTAACCAGTGCGTCCCTCTGGATCCGTTTGACCGATTCTTCCGTCCCTTGTACGCACCAATGGTAAGGGTGCACGTCGGGATAGACAGCCTCTCGAAGCAGTCGATCCGCGACATCATCCGTTTCATCCTCCCACGCTTTCAGCCAACTATATACTTGATGTCGGTGTTTTTCAATCTCTTCCTGTGGGAAGTTGGGAGCACGCAGGATGTCGTTGAGCACATCGAGCACACGATCAAAATCCTTTGACAGGAGGCGACCTTCAATGCTTACCGTCTCGGTACTCCCCGTCACACTTATATTTGCACCGACAGATTCGGTCGCCTCAGCGATTTCCTCCCACGTCCGGTTTTTAGTACCTTTCGTCAGCATGTTAGCAACGACATCCGAAAGGCCGTAGAAACCTTGATGGTCATACATACTGCCGGCCTTCAGCCGTCCACTGATTGCAACGGTTTGATTGAAATGGTTCTCTTGGATGAGCAGCGTCAAGCCGTTGTCAAAGACGTGACGCGTTGCTGGCGACTGATAGTTACTCATCTGTCAATTCCTCCTTGGGCTTGGAAAAAAGCGGGTTGTCTTGTATGGTGCAGAGTGGGTGCAGCATGTTCGTCGGATGTGCCCCCGTGTCCCGGCGAAACCGGTTGAAAATATCCAACTGTGCGGTTATCTTCAGTGAGGTACTGCTGGGCAGCTTCACGAATTTGTTCGCGTGTGACAGACCGAATATTGTCAAGATAGGTATCGAGGAACTTATAATCATAGACGGTTTCGTAGTAGCCGATCTGCGCCGCTTGATTTGAAACGCTATCAAGGGCGAAGATGAAGTGTGCCTCCGCTTGGTTGATCGCCTTTTCCATTTCGGCTTCTGTAAGGGGGTCATTCTGGATGCGGTCTATCTGTTCTAGCAATGCCTTTTCGAGCGTGGCTGGATCAACATTCACCTGTGCCTCTGCGAAGGTCCAAGCAAGTCCAGCATCTTTGGAAAAATCTGGATAAAAATAAGCGGAAGTTGCCAACTGTTTATCAACCACGGCACGGTAGAAGCGTGAAGTTTTGCCCATACTAAGCACGGTGCTAATCACTTCCAGCGGATAAAAGTCTGGATGCCCAGCTGCGGGGATGTGATAAACGATGGCAACATAAGCGAGCGTTCCTTCCTTGCGAACCGTAACCCGTCTTTCGCCGCGCTGCTCAGGTTCAATCGTCGAGGGACCCGTAATCGACTCACCCGGAGCGAGAGGACCAAAATGGGTTTCAACCTGCTTCATCAGGTCTGGCGTATCAAAGTCCCCAACGAGAACCAAGGTTGCATTGTTCGGAACGTAACATTGGCGATAGTAGTTGTAGAGGTCATCGCGGGTCATTGTTTTGAGGTCTGAGGGCCAACCGATGATACC
Organism: Candidatus Poribacteria bacterium; assembly: GCA_047517405.1. Taxonomy (GTDB): domain Bacteria; phylum Poribacteria; class WGA-4E; order WGA-4E; family PCPOR2b; genus PCPOR2b. The sequence continues at coordinate 7,378 of JAKZSX010000319.1, forward strand.
CCACTGATACGGGTGAGCTTTATAGGCGGTCGCCTGCACCTCCTCTCTGAGAACGAACTGGGGCGTATTCTCATACCCCTCGCGTTCCGAAAGGATTACTGTGCGTTCGGCTTCAACCTCCTCCGGATCAAAAACGCTGTTCTGCATTCGATCCGATTCTAAGGCAAGCGCGGCCTCAATTTTGTCCGCGGGTAGGGTTTCATAATAGGCGGTATAGTCGTTGCTTGTAAACGCATTCCACCTGCCACCGTTGCCTTCGATAAAGCGTCCGAGTTCCTCTTTGGAGAACTTGGGGGTGCCTTTGAAAAGCATGTGTTCGACCCAGTGGGAAACACCTGTGAGCCCGGGGCGTTCATTACGCGAGCCGACTTTGTACCAAATATAACTACTGGCAACCGGCGCGGCGTGTACCTCTTTCGTTAATACCTTCAAGCCGTTAATCAATTGGTGTTCGATGATTTCAGAGCGGGTTTCAACCTGTTCGGTCATAATAGAATCCTTTCACTTACAGTACCACTAAGATCGCTTCTACCACATAGTCCAGGTTCTTTGGGGAAAGCCCTGCCACATTCAACCGTCCGTTCGTCGGCATGTAGATAGCATATTCTTCTCTCAGCCGATCCACGGCAGCTTTGGAGAGTCCGGAGTAAGAGAACATCCCGTTCTGCCTGTACATGAAGCTAAAATCGACTGGACTGCCGCCCGCGTTTAAGCGTTCAGCCAACGCCTTGCGCATACCAGAGATCCGCTCCCGCATGACCGCAAGCTCGGCTTCCCACTCCTGTTTGAGTGTGTCAGAGGCGAGCACCATTGCAATGATACGTGAGCCGTGTAGGGGTGGGTTGGAGTAGTTGGCACGGATGATTCGCATGACTTGAGATTTGACTCTTTGGGCGGAGGTCCCATCAGCCGTGACGACATAGACCCCTCCTGTTCGCTCTCCGTAAAGCCCAAAGTTTTTGGAATAGGAATTCGCGACGAGCATCTGATGTCCATCAGCGAGGAAGTGACGCACTGCTATTGCATCTTCGTCAATACCACGTCCAAAACCTTGATAGGCAAAGTCAAACACTGGCAGTAGCCCTTGCGCCTTGATAACTATCGAGATTTCCTTCCAATCCTCTGGTGTTGGATCGAGCCCGGTTGGGTTGTGGCAACAGGCATGAAGCAGGATTGGGCTTCCACTGGGGATAGACTTAATCGCTTCAACCATACGGGATTTGGTAAATGCCCTGCGCTCTGCATCATAATATGGATAGGAGGCAGTCTGCAATCCCGCCCTTGCGAAAACTTGGTTGTGGTTTGCCCAAGTCGGATCCGGAATGTAGATGACTTGATTTCCGATTTGGGCGAGAAAATCGCCAGCGAGTCTAACGCCGGCTGTTCCACCAGGTGCCTGTGCCCCGAAGATATTGTCTTGCTCTGTGTCAAACACCAACTTGATGGAACGCTTCACGTATTCCGGGTTGCCATCTTGAGAGAGGTACTCCTTATCCATACCCTCGGTGAGGATTTGCCCCTCTGCTTTCCTGACGGCTGCTAGCACAAGCGGCTGGAGATCATCGGTCTTGTAAGCACCAATGCTGAGGTTCACTTTGTTTGAGCGTGGATCTGCTTTGAAAGCCGCGTTAAGCCCCAAAATAGGGTCGGGGAGTGCCATTTCTACTGTGTCGAAAAATTTCATTGCTGTATACTCCTAAGTTTTCGCAGTTTTAACCGATATGGTTAAAAAAACAGGGTGACACTTCGGAATAGCACCCCCTAAAGCGTGGTCATCAATTTTCGGAATGCGTTCAGTTGCGGCTGAATTACATGGGGTTCGGGTACTCGTCCCTCAAGTGCTTCGATAGTCTTCAATCCGTTGCCGGTGATGCTGACAACAATACGTCCATCTCGACTGATACGTCCACTTTCGATCAGTTTTTTCGCTGCGGCAAGTGTAACACCGCCCGCCGTTTCAGTGAAGATGCCCTCTGTCGCCGCAAGGAGTTTCATCGCTTCGACAATCTCATCATCGCTTGCGTGTTCCCCATATCCACCCGAATCCTGCACTGTTGCAGCGGCATAGATTCCATCGGCGGGGTTACCGATTGCAAGAGATTTAGCGATGGTGTCTGGTTTGACAGGTTTGACAAAATCGCTATTCTCCTTAAGTGCTGTGACGATCGGCCCGCAACCTTCAGCCTGTGCAACATGGATGTGCGTTTGTGGCTTGTCGATCAGTCCTAGCATATGAAATTCTTTCAATGCTTTGCCCACCTTTGTGATGAGCGATCCGCCAGCTGCAGGCACGACAATGTGATCAGGCGCTTCCCAACCGAGTTGCTCGATAATCTCATAGGTGAAGGTCTTGGAACCTTCTGCGTAAAACGGACGGATATTGATGTTAGCAAACGCCCAAGGATAAACGCCCGCAATCTCGCTGCATAAGCGGTTGACATCATCATAATTTCCTGCGATCCCAATCACCGTCGGGGCATAAACAAGCGAAGCCACCACTTTCCCCATCTCTAGATCGGCAGGAATAAAGATGAAGCAGTTGAGGTTCGCAATGGCAGCATTTGCTGCGACCGAGTTCGCTAAGTTGCCGGTCGAAGCACATGAAACGGTATCGAACCCGAACTCTTTTGCTTTACTCAATGCAACTGCAACCACCCGATCTTTGAAGGAAAGGGTCGGGTGACACACTGAATCATCCTTGATATAAAGCGCCTCCACACCGAGCACCGCCTCCAAATTTTTGGCACGGATTAGAGGGGTAAACCCCGAATGGAATCCATCGGTCGGCTCACCATCAATAGGTAGTAGGTCGGCATAACGCCATAGGCTTTCGGGACCTCGCTCAATAGATTCTCGTGAGATTGACCTCTGGATTACCTCGTAGTTGTAATCCACTTCGAGTGGGCCAAAACAGAACTCGCATACGTGGAGCGGTTCTTTGGGATACTGCCTCCCACATTCACGACACTTCAATCCCCGTACTTTTTCTTGCATGTTCGTCTCCGTTGGTTCAGAATATAAGGAAATTCCGGTACTAAGCTGTTGGTCAGTTTTCCGAGACCACTTTGTAATCGGATCTCGACTGACGGTTTCGTTCAAAGTGTGGACAATAAAAAAGCCTATTATCACGGCTGTGATAATAGGCAATTCTGTAAAGCATATATATTAAAAACACTCCCAATTCATATCTAAAGTTGCCTATTTCCACCTTGCCCTGCACGCATGGGCACCGCAATAGCAATGCCCATGCCCGGCATGTACATGGTTGTGTGTGCAAAGGAAACAAAGTGAATAATTGGGGAAAAATTGAAATGAGATTGTCGCATCTGTCTAATTCGCCTACATGTATTGTATAATTAAAAGATCACTTAATTTTAGCATACGCACTCATATAAAGGCAAGGGAAAATCGACAAACGTTGGTGTTTAAATATTAACGCCCTTACGAAAGGTTCTCGATTGTTACCGGTTCTATAGCATCCGCAGGCACAAAACCAAAGACCTGCGAGTAAAAATAGAGTTCCGCTTCGAGTGAGGACCGGATATTCTCACTGCGTCGGAATCCGTGCTGTTCACCTTCAAACGGGACATAAGCAACCGGCAATCCTTTCGCACGTAATGCGTCAACCATCAGCTCCGCTTGATTCGGAGGAACGACTTTATCTTCAAGTCCTTGAAAGAGAATCAACGGACACGAAAGGTGATCTGCAAAATGAATCGGCGAGCGCGCTCGGTAGAGGTCACGTCCCTCAGGATAGGGTCCAATCAGGCTATCCAGATAGCGGGATTCAAACTTATGTGTGTCCCTTGTCATTGCCTCAAGGTCGCTGATGCCGTAATAACTAGCCCCAGCTTTGAAAACGTCACGGAAGGTCAGCGCGGAAAGTGTCGTGTAGCCACCCGCGCTCCCACCCCGAATTGCTAGCTGATTGCTATCCACATACCCGTGTTCGGCAAGATATAGCGCTCCATTCACACAATCGTCAACATCAACAACACCCCATTTGCCATTGAGGCGCTGTCGATAAGCACGACCATAGCCGCTGCTGCCGCCATAGTTCACATCAAGGACGGCAATGCCCCGGCTCGTCCAGTATTGAATCTCTAGGTCAAGTGCCGTCGAGGTCGCTGAGGTTGGACCTCCATGGCTAATGACAAGCAATGGGAGCAGATTGTGGGCAGGTGCGGTGTAGTCACGGTTTTGTGGAGGATAGAAGAAGGCGTAGGCACTCAGATTGTCTTTAGTGGGAAATTCAATTGCTTGTGGAGTTGAGAAATACCCGGCATCAATCTCTATCTCGCTTGAGCGGCACAAGACCTCAAATTGTTCCGTGGCAAGGTTAAGGCGGACGATTGACGTCGACTTCGTCGGTGAACTAGCGCAGAAGAGGACTCCTCCGGGGACAGCTTGTAGGTTTGAGATTGATGTATAGGGAGTTTCAATCCGGTCAAGTCTTCGTGTTACGGTATCCAAACTTGCCAGATGCCAGACGCCATCCTGCGTGTAAGCACAGATCATCTGATTCGGGGAGACGAATCGATAGGTGGACATGCCAAATATCCACTGTGGTCTTCCAAACTCCGCTTCCATTTCGCATAGTGGCTCAACAGTCCCAGCCTGACAACGGTAGAGATTCCACCAATCCGTTCGATCGGAGACGAAATATAGCGTACCATCGGGCGACCATTCCGGTTGAAAAATTGATTCATCAACTCCGCCTGCCACACATTCGGTGCGACCAAGGGATCCGTCCTGACCGATCTCGCCGACCCAAAGTTCAGCCCCATCCCAAGGCATATTTGGATGGTTCCACGTCATCCACGCCAAACGAGTGCCATCGGGACTCAGGCGGGGTGAGGAATAGAAATCGTTGCCGCTGACAAGCACCTGTCCACCATCGCTTCCATCTAGCGAGACACCTACTAGCGCGTTAACGGCTTCGCGCTCGGCATCAGTATGGTCTTCGCGTACACAGATCAGGCGTTTCCGTTTGTTATCAATAACGCCATCTGCATAACGCAGTTCTGCTTCAGGCGTAATCGGCTGTGGATCTGCCCCGGGAGATTGACGGTAGAGGCGTTGATCGGCAAAGTTTGAGAAGTAGATCGTGCCGTCACAGACGACGAAGGCCGCGCCACCATACTCATGGACTCGCGTCCGTGCGTTGAAAGGGGATGGCGTTACATCTGTGGTTTGTCCGTCCGGCGTCCGCCGAACAACGACATATCGACCGCTCTCAGTCGGACGCATCTCGATCCAATAGATGTCTTCTCCATCGGCTACAGCTTCTATTATCCTGCGCCCTTCCGTCGAAATCAGATCTGCGCTGATTGGGGATTCCCATGCCCCGTAGGGTGCCACCTGGGGTTGCGTCATCATCTTCTCCTTGAATTGCAGTATCAAATTTGAGGGACAGTTTAGTGGAAAACGGACTCTGAATCAAGATGGAAAAAATAGTTCACCTTTTCTCCCCTATTTTTAAGAGGTTAGAAAGCGCGGATCTAATCCTTGTATAAAACGAACCATCTTGCATTGACCGCTTGTTAGCCTGTGCTGCCTCGTACATACTAAAACCCAAAACGAGGAGAAGAACGGTGGCTTGCGTCACCCACGTCAATTTTGAGGGGACTTGAGCAATTATCTGCATCTCCTCGGATCCAGCTTGCAGCATACCAAAGAGCACCGCAGAAAAGATTACACCAATCGGATGAAGCCGTCCGAGCAGAGCAACGGCGATAGCGGTATAGCCGTATCCGGGCGCATTCTGATAGAGTCGATGGGGACTTAGCCCCATCAATTCGATTGTCCCTGCCAATCCCGCTAGTCCGCCGCTGATCAACATAGCGATAATGATATTCCGAGAAACATTGATTCCTGCAACCCGTGCGGCGACTTGGTTTTGTCCAACGGCACGTATCTGATAGCCAAGGACAGTACGAAATAGGATCCAATACACGATGACCGCAAGGGTAAGTGCGAGGATAATTCCTAAGTGGAATCGGTTGTGGGGAATCCACTCTTTTGGAATTAAACGGGGTAGGACAGCGTTTGCTGCAATGCGTTCGCTCTGCTGATACGCTTTTGTCGCTTCTTGCAGCGGACCTCCATCTATCGAGTAACGGACCAGCTCAAGTGCGATGAAATTGAGCATGATTGTGCTGATGACCTCTTGGACACCACGATAGGCTTTGAGCAGTCCGGCAACTATCCCCCAGAATCCCCCGGCGGCGAATCCAAGCCCAAGAATAAGAGGGATCAAGAGAAATGGTGGTAGGTTGATAATTGATGTGGCGATCCAGGTAGTGATCAGCGTACCGATGAGGTATTGTCCTTCGGCACCGATGTTCCAAACACCACACCGAAATGCGAACGCTACAGCCAACCCCGTCAACAGTAGTGGGCAGGTTTTTACAAACGTCTCCGTTATCTCCCGCGTACCTCCCAACGCACCATGATACATAGCGACAAACGCCTTTATAGGTTGGTAACCGCACGCAAGCATAATTAATGCGTTGATGAGAAGGGCTAAGAGGGTGATGAGGATTGGAAAAAAGATCTGGGTTGATTTGATGCGCATCAGAATCGGGGGGACACAGGGGCAAGAGGGAAGACAATTAGGAAGGAGCAGCGGAAGAGGGAAGAAAGCGACACTTTCAATCTTCCCTCCTTCCAAATCTGAAACGGCGTTCTGCAGAAGTTAAGACGCGGTTAGATCTTACTCAACAACCCATGTATCGCCCTCATTGAGTAGGGCTTCCAGATCACCTTCGCCCATCTGTTCTTTAGCAGTGTTGATCTGTGCTGTCATCATACCTTCGTAGCAAGGATGCTCAACACTACGAAAGATGCCAATCGGGTGGGGTAAGCCTGGAACTTCAGTCATACGGCAAAGAAAATACGCCAATGTCCGATCTTCGGCAAACTGATCGTGGGTAATCAGATCTTCGGTGCTGTGTGCACTGTCGGTCAAGGACACAACCTCCGGTTGAAATCCGTTTAAGCAGATACCCTTGTCACCGTCCTTTCCAAAGACCAGCGGTTCACCATGTTCTAAAAATACCGTATTCTCAGCTTTCGTTTCCTTTTCAGTGTAAGTGAAGAATGTACCGTCATTGTATACGTTACAGTTTTGGTAGATTTCGATGAAGGAGGTGCCTTTATGTTCAAACGCTGCCTTGATGACATTTCGCAGATGTTCGGGGTCTCTGTCGAGCGAACGGGCAACAAAGGTCGCTCCAGAAGCAAGTGCAAGGCTAATCGGATTGAAGGGGTTGTCGATTGAACCCATTGGCGACGAATAGGTTTTTTTGCCTTGCTCGGAAGTAGGGGAATATTGTCCTTTCGTCAGTCCATAGATGCGGTTGTTGAACAGTAGCACATTGATGTCGAGATTACGGCGCATCAGGTGAATAAAGTGGTTGCCACCGATTGATAACGCATCTCCATCGCCGGTGATTACCCAAACGGAGAGATCGGGGTTCGCAGTTTTTATGCCTGTAGCAATGGTTGGTGCGCGCCCGTGAATGGTATGAAAGCCGTAAGTATTCATATAATATGGGAAACGGCTTGAGCAACCAATCCCGGAGATAAAGACGAAGTCTTCCTTTGGGATACCCAGGTCCGGCAAAATTCGTTGCGTTTGGGCAAGGATTGAGTAATCGCCGCACCCTGGGCACCAGCGGACATCTTGATCGGAGGTAAAATCTTTTTTAGTTAGTGTCGGAACAGCACCCGGTATAGGGATGGAGGTTCTGGTTTTCATATATCACCTCTTAACAACTCATCAATTTTAGATTCAACTTCAAATACGTGGAACGGTTGTCCTTGGATTTTATTGAGACCAGCGGCATCTACGAGATACTCAGCACGAATTAGTAGACGCAACTGTCCTAGGTTCAGTTCAGGGATGAATACTCTTTTGAATCCTTTCATAACGTCGCCGAGATCTTTCGGAAGAGGGTTGAGATAGCGCAGATGCACATGTGAGACCGATTTGCTTTCTGCCTGTTTATGTTCAACGGCTGTTCTAATCGCGCCGTAGGTACCGCCCCAGCTTAACACGAGGAGTTCACCGCTTGATTGGCCGAAGATTTCAATGGGAGGGATGTCGTTCGCGATGCGAGCAACCTTTTCGGCTCTAAGATGAACCATTTGCTCATGGTTTTCGGGGTCATAACTGACATTTCCTGAGATGTCTGCTTTTTCCAAACCGCCAATCCGATGTTCCAGACCGGGGGTGCCCGGGATTGCCCAAGGACGCGCTAATGTTGCTTCATCTCGCAGATAGGGTTCAAACCCATTGGTGTCAGTTGGGAAATCCACATCAATCGTTGGCAAATCGGATGCCTCCGGAACGAGCCAAGGTTCAGCACCGAAGGCAATGTAAAGATCCGACATGAAAATCACCGGCGTCATGTATTTGATAGCAATTCGGCAGGCTTCATAGATAGTTTCAAAACAATCGGATGGACGAGAAGCGGCAATTATAGGGAGCGGTGACTCGCCGTTTCGACCATAAAACATCTGTAGGAGATCCGCTTGTTCGGTTTTTGTCGGCATTCCCGTTGAGGGTCCAGCTCTCTGAATATTGCAGACAACCATTGGTAGCTCTGCAATCATGGCGAGGTTAATGGCTTCCGCTTTGAGGGCCATGCCAGGGCCACTACTTCCAGTGACACCTAATGCTCCACTAAATGATGCGCCAATTGCAACGCCCACCGCTGCGATTTCGTCCTCCATCTGCAAAGTTTTGACCCCGAAGTTCCTATATCTTGCCAATTCGTGGAGAATGGTGCTTGCGGGCGTAATCGGATAACTACCGTAAACCAATTGTAATCCAGACTTTTGAGAGGCAGCAACCAATCCTAGTGCGGTTGCCATATTCCCCTCAATATTGCGATATTTACCCGGCACAAACTTGGCTGGCTTGACTTCATAAGAGGTTGCAAACTGCTCCGTGACTTCGCAATAAATATTGCCAGCCTTCAAGGCAAGGGTATTAGCCTCGATATATTGAGGTTTTGTGGCAAACTTTTCTTTGAGCCATTGAAACGCATAGCCCATCGGGCGGTTATACATCCAGCACACCATCCCAAGCGCGTAGAAGTTCTTGCATCGATCGATTTCGCGTTGAGTGAGTCCGGTTTCTTTCAACGCTCCTCTCGTAAGACGGGTCAGTTCGACCGGGATGATTTGAAACTTCGTCAACGAACGGTCTTCAAGGGGATTACTACTATATCCGGCTAGTCTGAGGTTGCGTGGGGCAAAATTATCTATGTTGACAATAAGAATTCCGTTCGGTTTGAGTTTATCAATATTGACTTTTAATGCCGCCGGATTCATCGCTACGAGAACATCGCAGATATCACCGGGGGTGTGAATCGTCAGACTGGAAAAACGGAGTTGAAATCCTGAGATCCCAGCCAAGGAGCCGGCAGGGGCACGAATCTCCGCAGGATAATCTGGCAGCGTTGCAACATCATTTCCTGCGATTGCGGAAGCCTCAGTCATTTGCGTTCCAATTGTCTGCGAACCATCGCCGGAATCGCTCGCAAACATAATCGTCGCCTCCTCTATCGATTGTTTCTGTTTTTTCATCCATCTATCCTTCTTTCTTTTTATACCAGTCCTCACAAAATCAGGACTCACGCTCCTTCACGGGCTTTCATCACTTCATTAGTCGGTTTCGGCGGCAGGGTTAACACTTCCTGTGGAAAATGTTCGACAAGATAAGAGATAATATGGCGAATTGACACCATTCCAACCGGCTGATTTTGTTCATTTACGATGGGTATATGGCGGTAGCCTCCCTCCGCCATATACAGTATTGCCGCGTCGAGGGAATCTTCTACGTGGGCGGTCTGTGGGTCGGTTTTCATAAACTGTTGAATAGGGATTTGCGTTAAATCGCCCACCGGCTTGTTTAGAATTTTCAGCAGCACATCCCGCTCACCGAAAATGCCTTTGAGAACTCCATCAGATACAATGAGGATTGCACCGACCTTATTGTCGAGCATTTGATCGATTGCCTCTTGTGCACTTGCACCACTGTCAACTGTGACAGGCGGATGCATTAAAGAGTGAAGCGGCACATGAATTTCGTGAGGACTTAAGGTTTTTGCTGGCTCATCGGGGGTTTCCGCATCCATGATAGCCATTTCTTCTTCAACGATTTCTTGGTAAAGCACGGTTCATTCCTCCTTACCTCTCTCCAAAAACGCGGCGACAAAGTTCGCAATATCCTTACTTGACACAACACTAGCGGGGTATACACCCTCACCTTCATCGGATTCCCCAACGAGTAATGGAATATGACGGAAGTGCCCCAGGTGCATGAGGTTTAAGGCAAATGCCATCGAATCACTGGGTCGCAATGATTCCGGCGATGGAGTCATAATATCATCTACCCGAACCGTGTCGGGATTTGCCCGTACCTCAGCGATGTGAACGAGTAGATCTCGTTCTGTAATGAGGCCCGCGAGCCGTTCCCGCGCATCAACAACTAACACACACCCAAATCGCCCTTTCTGCATTAAGTTGATAACCTCTGAAATAGGTGTGCCCATTTCCACAGTGCAGGGTTGATTGAGGTTCAGTATGCTAATCGGTAAAGATAGGGTTTGCGCGTCCATGATTTTCTCCTTTCAATCAACGTCTGAATCAATCATTTCTCTTTTGCAAAACTAGTTAAATGGGGGCAGCGGCAACAGCGTGAAAATGGTAGCATACACCTCGACATTTTGCAAGTTGAAATAGAGCAAAATAGAAATATGCAAACAAACAATTGGGCACAAGAGATCCAACAAGAAAAGATAATGTCTACTAACATTTAACGGTAAATCTTGTCGGAAGTTTCTAAGTCATCTACCCATTTACTTGTTTACCATAGGCGGTAAAAATTATTTATTTAATATTTCATATGATGACAATTATATCACCACGCCTATCGACTGTCCTTGACATACTCCCCGCCCTAAAGGACGAGGATTCTTGTCCACTCCTTCAGAGTTGGAATTGTTCGATCAACGAAGTTAGCCCGGCGAACCAGGGCTTACAACTTCTCCTGAAAGGGTAGATGCCCCTACCCTGTGGATATTAATCGCAGCGTTGCGATCTCTATCCAACTGTGTGTGGCAGCTTGGACACTGCCAATGCCTATCACGGAGTTCAAGGTTATCATTGATTGCGCCGCAAGCTGAATAAGTCTTGCTTGACGGATACCATTGGTCAATGAAACGAATGGTCTTTCCCTTTTTAGCTGCGATATATTGCAACTTGGTCAAGAAGTCGCCGAACCCTAAATCACTGACCTTGCGTCCCCAAAGGCTTTTCATGCCTGTCATGTTCAGCACCTCAAAAGAGAGAGAATCGTATTCATCCGTGAGTTGGTGAGCAAGTTTCCAATGGTAATCCTTCCGGCGATTAGCGATTTCCTTATGTCTGCGAGCAAGGTTCAACCGCGCATGGTGCAGGTTGCGGCTACCTCGTTGCTTGTTTGACAATTTTCGATTCGCTTGTTTGATAGCCTTGATGCTCTGCTTAAAAAATAGAGGTCCCCGAGTGTATCTCGTTTAATCGTTAAAGTCTTGGGAATTCCTTCTATAGCCCGTGAATTGAAATAGCGATAGATACGTTTGCGGATACGGACAAAACCGTTGCCAAACCATTTCCAGCCTGCTTGTTTCAGCGTAAATGACTTGTATTTACGCCATGCCTTGAACTTGGGGCGGGCAGTCTTAATTCCATGCTTGAGGTTGCGGAAAAAGAGTTTGTAGCCCTTGTCTATCCGCTCTACCACGTCCTGAACCGCTTGGCTTGGCAAATTATTCCAGTGGGCAAACCGCTTCGTACGCTTTAGCTTGGTAATATGTGTGTTCAAGCGGTATTTATGAATGCCTTTGCTAAACAAAGCATAGTACCGCCTGTGAAGCGCAATACAATGATTGTAGACTGCGGCAAACGATTCTATCGTTTTGTGTAAATCACGATTACCGTGATTACTATACATTTTGAATTTGTAGGTTTTCATGGGATTCGGCTTTCTGACTTTCATGCCTTTTCTACGAGGTGTAGAGGACACCAACGAGGGTGCCAGTGGTAGAAATCCCCTATGAAAGCCAAGGTAAGTTTACCACATTTTGCCTACAAATTCAACAGTTTTGGGTACTATCACAGACTTATCCGATCCGTATAACTGCCTCGAAAGACGGTAGAGGTGTATCACAAGAATTAAGGGTGGAAGAATGGAAGGTTGGCAGGGGAGGAAGGCAGGGATTTGTGCCTATAACGTGATAGCTACTTTGCTTTTAACATATGTGAAAAAAAGCTTGCGGATACAGCGATGCCAATGGTAAACTTTATTGAGAGCTATTAGGAAGTTTCAGAGTTTTCAGAGTAAACGCAAGAATCTGATAAACACAAAATAGGCAGAGAACCCCCACCGGGACTGCTTTCTGAGCGATCAGCACCGGAAGGCAACTCGGAACTTACTCGGAAATTTTAGACTTTTCCGAAGATTGGAGGACAATGATGGCGAAACAAAGAGAGAAAACCTCATTTCAGAATCCCGAGATAGCAAAACTGGCTGCAGAGATAGAGGCGAATTTAGAGGAGGTGTCTAATACGCAGCGTGGTTATGAGCTAGTGGATGCCGATGACTGTCGGACAATCATGGCAAGACAGAACGGTAAAATTTCACTCAAAGACGCGCTTAAGGGATATTTCCCCAAAAGAGGCATTGCAGAACTCGACTCGGATTTAGAAGGGATGTTTAATACGCTAACGGGTTATGAGCTTGCGGAGGCGGTTATCGAGCGTGTGCAGCGTTATGCGAGAGACACAATCCCTGAAGATGAAGACATGGACGACGATTTTCGTTGGCTGAAGTCGTATGGAACAGATGAGCTTAAAGAGATTATCCGTGATGAGTTGAGGCAGTACATTTCGTCTTTTATCTCAGATGGGCATCGGGAGTTTATCGTTCGTTGTCATGCGCGGGGGCTCTCTACTTCTGATGCGGTTTGGGAGTTGATGAAAACAGACGACACAATGAATCGGTTGGCACAAAAGGACGCGCTGGGTGGGTCGGCACTTCGCGAAATGTTGGTTCATCGGCTGGCGTATCTGAAGCCGGGTTCGGCTCGGTGGCCTGAACAGAAGTACGGTTCGGTGTGGCGCGAAGAACGGGAGGAGTATAGACAGGCGTTAAGCGATATTCCGTTCACGTCTCAAGTGGACCAGGTCGCACTTTTAGCGAAGCTGGCTGAACGAATAAACCATGAGTTGGACAGAAAAGTGCATTCTGTAAAAGATTTGCAGATGCTGACGCATTCATTGGCTCAAACCGTGGAAAGCTTGCGGAAGCTATCGGTGGTTAATGAACAACAGATACATGTGAATTTGTCTGCCCCTCAATTGGTTGGAGTTCTGGAGCGGTTGACGCTTGCGCTGAAGGCACCTGGGCAGACTGCCATTGGCGGGGAGGCAGCGGCACTGGTTGGTGTTTTGGAGCGATTAACGCTTGCATTGAAGGTGCCCGAACAGCAGGCGAATGGCACTGAGAGTAAGGCTTTGCCTGCGGAGGTGGGTGGTGATGGCGGTCAGCCGGAGTGAAGCGGTTGGGCTCAGATTTATCAACTAAAAGCGTCCAATTTTGGCAATATTACAAGATATTTGTCGTTGTTTAACAAATCGCTTCACATGCTTGCTTCTTTTTCAGATTCCCATCTCTTGAAGTCTCGTTATGAGGTATGCCTGTGAGTTTGTGCCCTTGACCGAGTTACAGAAATTGCACAACAGTTGTAGGTTTTCAAGATGGTCGCTACCCCCCTGCGACTGGGCAACGATGTGATCGACTG
>JAKZSX010000320.1:0-16857 GCA_047517405.1 Candidatus Poribacteria bacterium
CTTGGCTAGGCCTTTCGAGGTCATGCGATAGTCCGCCATAGTTGTTATCCTCGGGCGAGTCATCACGGAAGACAACAACGATACGCTCTGGTGGCGTATTGGCAACGCTACCACCAAACAGAGGATTCTCAACTCTTTCGGGGTGTTCCTTGTGGAGATTGACATAGGTGAGTCCTATGCGGAATACATCACCTAGCAACCCTTGTGCGCGAAACCCAATTAAGCGAGCATTCTCGATATGGCGCAGACCTACATCATCGCTGAGACCGTTACGACGCCCCAGTGTGGGGGCGAGGTTAGCGGCTGCATCAGACAGCTGCACCGGGTTAGAGATACGAGAATTCAACAGGGAAAAAAGGTGACGTTCTTGTGAGAACGAGAGATCCCATCGGAAACCATCAAATTCGGTTTTGTAGATGATATATCGGTTAGGGAATAGTGTTTGGGGCTTAATACGCATATTATCCCCAATAACGAATTGTGTAAATCTGCCACGGAAGTTATCTTCGGTTAAAATCTGACGGTCCAACTGCGCGGAAAATCTTTCGCTATCCAGCTGACCGGTCCAACCTACAATCAGTTCTCCGTTTTGATCAAAGTCTTTCACCTCGCGGTAATTGTACACTTCGTTACCTTCGAGGAGTTCTCGACCAAACAGGTCATAGAAGAACTGAGGCTCTTCTTCCAATTGGAAACGGTCAGAGAAATTTGCCTGCCCTTCAACCGTTGGTAAAAGAGGTTCTTGTGGACCAAGATTCGCTGCACCGCACCCATAAAGCACGAAGCAGCTGATTAGCCCCGCTATTAGAAAAAAAACATCAGGTGAGCGTTTTAACAACTTCATTATTTTCATTTGCCTCCTTGAGGAAATCAGAAATTATATTTGACGTAAAAGTGAGGTATAGAGCCTCCGTAATTACGTTCATCTAGGCATCAAGTTAAAGTAAGGAAATCGAATTAATCACGGTTTCGGCATTTTTGACCGTTTATCAATCCTTACCCCATTTTCAACTTGCATCAGTGGTGAAACATATCGTAACCTCCTTTAACAGGAATTTATTAGCAATACAAAACTATATGAGTTACCTCAATCTCGTGTGGAACCAGTTTCTCTGCTGGAGTTGTCCCCCAGCGGCATCAGGTTAAGACTTGCAGCCTGATTCATCGGGATACGAGTCTCTGAAAACAGTTGGCATGTAAACAATTAAAATTAGATACCTATTGAGGTTAGCTACCACTCAAGGTTGGGGTTCTACATGCTTTGTGGAGATGAGGTCAGTGATAAAACAGGTTACTCACTTGCCACTCTACGAAGTTACCAAAGCCTGCGATGGATTATAGCTACCCCAACCATCACAAAAACACGCAAACTCAGGTTTATCCTTGATTTAGTTTATGCTTTTTTTTCAATGAAACTCTGCTCTAAAAAAACGTAACTTCTAAGATAACACTTCTGCAATTTTCTGTCAAGTGTTTTTTATTAAATTATTTACGATGCACCGGGAGGGGTCAAGAATGGGTTGACCCTTTCACGTTGCAACAGATCCTCGTGATTCTTGGGACGTTCTTACGAGGCTTAACGTACTTCCAACGGGCAGAAGATATCGAAAAGGGCTGGCAAAAAATACAGGCAGGCTAAATAGCGGTTGGGTAAGCATTGAGGTCGAAACTACATAATTTTTGGCAACCGCAAATTGCATCACCCAGGGTTAGTAAAAACTCAAGCAGATAAAAAAGTCGTGCGCATTGACCTTTGGTACGAGTTGATGAGATTGTCAACCTTACAAGAGACGTAGCGTTTACATCGTTAGCATAGCAAAGTGCGATCGTTGCTATGACTCTCTCTTTGGTCTCCAACTCGCACCATGAGTCGTTATGGGGTGTAAGTGAATCTCCTTTTGTAGAGCTAGGCAGATATCATAAGTCACCAAAGGCACACTGGAAATTTTGAGTCACGCATTGAAAAACTACTAGAGATTATTAGCGGCTCTAATCTGCTCCTCGCTATACGCCTCATCACGCCATTCAGTGATACGCCATTGTTGTTGATCGGAATCCCCATTGGTTCTCAACTCAAAGGTAAAGACATTATTCCCTTCGGCGAACCATCCCGTATATCCTCCTTCAAGGGAATCGCCATCAGCGACGAAGCCTTGAACTCGATAATGATTTCTGACCTCTGCTCGCGTTCGATCCGTATTCAGTTGCACTTCGGGTGGCTCAGACAATTCAATTTCAATATCTTGGAATCTTGCAAAAACACGCTGTGCAGCATCTCTTTCGTCTCGGATATCGTCAAATATCACATCATCGGTCTTATCATCGTCGGTCCCCATATCCGAAACGTAAAGGAATCCGTCTTCCCAAAACGCACTCATATATCTATCAAGGTCTTCGCCCTGATACCCTTCGCGCCAGTCTTTCAACACTTGGTTAATTAACACAAGCTCTTTTGGCTGGACTTTTGTGACACTACTTACATCTCCACAACTTGCGAGAACACCAAAAGTAAGTAGTAACCCAGCGATTTTGGCAAATACTTTTAACATGGTTGAACTTCCTCCATAAGGCTAAGCTGTGTGCACTAGCCTTTCAAAAGAATTTGACAATACCCAATTGAAGTTGTGTTGGAGTTACCTTGAGTTGCACGCCCAATTCTTCAATCTGTTTCATATCATCAATGAGCTGATCGGCTTTTGTTGTTGCGTTGTATAAATTTGCACCAACATAGGAATCAATCAAGCTATATGCCCATACGCCCGCCGCTGCGAATAGGAAGAACTGTCGTATCTTAAAACGTTGGTTCGCTCGATTGTATTGAAAAACAGCTTCTGGCGCCTCAGGATCATTTAAGGCAACTGGAACGTACTCATTGTTATAAACATGTTGGAAGGATTGGTGAGTAATCAATGCACCAATGAGGAGCCCGCTTGTACCCACCAAGGAGGTGGTCCCTAGCAAACGGTGACGTGCGTAGAATTGCCCCCATCCGGGCAGAACCGCAGAACGCACGACAGCCCCTATTGGTGAAATAAGGCGGAGCTCGTCATCTGACTGCGCAGAACTGACTTGAACCCGGAAAGACAAACACAACACGGGAGTCAAAAGTGTAATAATAAACAACTTCACCAGAGATTGGGTCAAATTCTCATACCTCTCCTTGAAGGCATATGATAGCAAAACTTGAAAGCCTTGTCAATAAAAAAACAGCTAAGGCAAAAATTCCGCCTTAACTGTTTAATTTTAGTTGCAAGTTAGCACTATTTTCTTCGACTACGTGTTTGCGTTCTTGTAGTATTGACGCTGCGTTCTCGTTTTTTATCATCGTCATCTTTACTGCTTGCGCTTGAACTTGACTGCTGAGTTGTGGGTTTTTGGACGCGTGGTGCAGCAGTGGTAGATGAACGAGACCTTGATTGCGTGGACCGAGCGCGCGTTTCCGTGCTTCGTTTGACACTTGAAGATCGGCTGCGTGAAGAAGGTGTACTCGGCCGGTTTGTCGAAGACCGTGTTCGGTTGTAAAGGCGTACCCGTCGTTCTGCGTTTGATCGGGTAGATATTTCATTATCCGATGAAGGGTTGTCTTTTGTAGGTGTAGAAAACCGGAACCGATCGTACACGCGGGTACGGGGTTCTGCGTTAAATCGGCTATCCTTAGTAGATCGACTATCCCTCTCAGCTGAACTTAAGCGTTTACGTTTTAAGATCTGCTGAGTGGCGCGGTAAGATCGGGTGGAGATGTCACTAGAAGAACTTCGGACACTGCGCTGCTGCTCTGTTGCTGTGTTCAGTTCATTTCTCGTATTGGGCAGTCTCCGTTTCTGAGAAAGTGTTGAACGTTGGATGATTCGATCCGCAAGAACCGGTGTTTGACGGTGTTCTGTAATCAGCGAACGGACACGGGGCGGTACAGTGGTTGTGTTCGTTTTAGATCTCGTTATTGACGACCGACTCCGCGAATACTCGCGACGGGTGTTTTCATGCGTTGAGGTCCAACGATTCAGTCGTCGCGTCTTGGGCGATTCGACCCGAACATCCACGTGGTAGGAGTTGCGGTGGTAGTAACGCGGGTAACGGCGATAGTAACCGTGGAGATAGCTGCCGTAAGCGCGACGAATGGCAAGGTAGTGATGGTCATAGACTGGGTAACTCCATCGAATGTAGTAGCCTAGATCTGTGCAGTAATAAAATGGACCATCATAGAAATAAAGATAGGTATATCTGTGCCAGGGCTGCCAATGGTAATCTCGCGCGTAACGGTGTATGACGCGAACATCGGGTTGTCGTTGGTAGGTAGCAACATCAACATACTCGATATCAAGTTGCTCACCATTTTCAGCGACAATATGCATCTCAAGCATGCCGTTATCAACATGTCCTGCTGTCGCAATTTTTATTGTTTCTGAGCGACGTTTTGCACGCAAAAAGAAGGTATCACCGTAGAGCGTCTCCTCTTCTTCACCGTTATCGCTGTAGTGTCTGCGGGCATATTCCCGTTTGGTATTGCGAATCCAAACACGGCCTGCAATCTCCTCGTAATCAAAGTCCGCCCGATGCGGCTCCCCTCGGTAGCGTACCAGAATCTCAACGTACTGAGCCTGTCGAGGTATCTCGAACAGATAGACTGCACTGGCTATCGCAAATTCGTAGTTCTCTGCTTCATCCGATTCACTTGCCCATGCTGTCAAACGGATCCCGTTTTCAAAGCTAGGACTTGCTGTGACAGTTGCATTACCGCGCTCGATCCAGTCCTCAACATCACCTGCGTCCCGGTGTTCACGACTGGTTTGGTCCGAAAAGTAGTCGTAGTCTGCTAGAACCGTATGGGGCATGAGCATCAATAAGAAGATTGTTAGCATCGGGCATATGGAAGTCGGGATGTGAAATTTCATGGGAACTCTCCTTTTGGGTGCAACTAACAAAGCGGATTTTCGTGACTTCCTTGTACAATGCAAGGAGTTCGCTCATGTCAATGAGAGCACATGAGCGAACTTGACGTTATCCACCAATAGAATTCGTCAGCTGTACCAAATAGCAATTTAGATGCCATAGTTGATTTACCCACTGTCTGGCATACAGCAGGAAAACGACTTAGTATCCATTGAGTCCGAATCGTAGCAATAGAGATACGCAGCTGTGGCAAAAGCGATACCGGTTTTAATCCGTTGCCACGAGCCGAATACCCTTTCGGGCTGCTAAATCTCGCGCAAGCGGTGTAATGATCACAGGATTCGTGTAACTAAACTCGCGCACCTCCGGTGCGAGCCCTGCAATCACCGAAGCGGTGATAATGTTCTGTCCACCCACTGAGTCCGCCGGGCTAAAACGGTGTGTCCCGTCGGTTAGAATTGTCTCAGCAAGTTGATCAGTGGCGACAAATTGAACTCCGAAGTCCGACAGGGTTTTAATGTAGCTTTGTCCTAACTTTGAAATTTCCGGTGGAATTTCAGATGAGTCTGAAATTTCAAAGCCATCAGAAGTTGCTATAACTCTGTTCCCCTGAAGCAACGCATGGAAGACAAGGTAAGCACACGGCGTGTCCCCCATTCCCAAGCTCAGCTTCGCTGCCATCGCACAAGATAGCGTCGGAATAACGATTGAGGAAAAACCTTCGGTGAAAGACTGAAGTCTCGTAATTTCGCTAGCTACGAAGACCCCTTCGTTTCCGCATGTGGATCGGATACGGGAGATGTCTAGGAGCTTCGCCGCCAGATCAGACACAACCGCTGTGACAATATAGCCTCGCTGAATACACCTATCAAGCTGTGCCAGCGGACGTGCGAGATCTACTGAAACAGCATCGAATATCGCCAGAATCCGTTTCTCGGATTGAGCAGATGCCAAAGCGATTCCCTGTTGTTCAAGAACTTTTATCACTTCCGCTTCAATCCGCCGGATTATTTCTGGACTGAACTCCACTTAGATACCTCTAATCTCTCAGCAACTCGACGCCTTCTCCTCCCTGCAACCCGGCGGCATTAGCGTCATCTGTATCTAGATGCATCTGCGGCACGTAACTCGGTGATATTTTCGGATGAATGTTTTCAAAGGTCAACGCACGTTCGCCAGGGATGCGAACTTTTAACAAATCCCCGTCGCGTATGCCCCAATTTTCCGCATCTTGAGGAGTCATGTGAATATGCCGCGTCGCACAGATTGCGCCCTCTTCTAAGTGAATAGATCCCTTGGGCCCAATCAACACGATCGGCTCGGAACCGGCGAGATCGCCCGAATCACGAATTGGTGGATTCAGTCCCAGTCGAATCGCATCGGTCTGCGCGAGTTCAACCTGAGTATAATCCCTCACAGGACCGAGAATCCGAACCCCTTCAATCGGTTGCATCCGTCGTCCAACGACGGTTAATGTCTCTTTCGCTGCAAATGCACCGGGCTGGTATAAAGGGGCATGAACTGTCAATTGATGTCCCCCGCCGTATAAAATCTCCAAGTGTTCTTGCGTTACATGTGCATGTCGCGCTGAGACACCCACCGGAATTTGCTGTTGTTGAACGACAGCATCACAGGCACGCTGCCCAGCCTCACAGGTTCGCAAGGCGCAGCCGCCACACGGTTCGCCCTGATTTAATTGTTCAAGCACTTTATGAGTGACCAATTCAATGAGTGCTTTGTCATTCATCCGTTATCTTCCCTAACCCGATGTTCAATCAATTTGCTGCGTTATCGTTGGCAATATCAATTGTCAGCGTGTTGTCATCGGACTGTTCTTGGGCAGGCAAGATTGATTCAACCTCTGCATGTGGTCGAGGGATAACGTGAACGGATACGACTTCTCCGACTCGCGCGGCTGCTTCTGCCCCGGCGTCCGTGGCCGCTTTGACAGCACCGACATCGCCACGGACCATGACCGTGACATACCCACCACCAATTTTTTCATAGCCGATAAGTTGAACATTCGCCGCTTTGACCATCGCGTCAGCCGCCTCGACGCTTCCAACCAACCCTCTCGTTTCAACCAACCCTAAAGCCTCTCCAGCCATAATTGATATTACGACCTCCTGATTGACAGTTATCGATTGCGTCTCACATTAAAACTTTGACAGATAATCCTATAGTCGCTATAGCAGTATATCATAATCTGTCAATTGATTCAAGCGTTTTCAAGATTTCATCCACCGATTAATAACGTGGCATTTTTTTGTTGACAGAACCGACGAAGCACGGCTATTCTGTCAACTAACCAGATATCACCGTCTCTGAACTCATTTCATTTGCTCAATATGGAGCAGTTCCATGACACAATACGCGTTGAAATGTATCGCAAACCGACTTTGGCTCATTATCCTCGTCGTTTGGGGAGCGGGGTGTATCCCCAACCACCCCTATCCAGCTTCAGAGCATACACAGGAAATTTATTATAGCACTTTTGCAGCAGAACCGAAACATCTGGACCCAGCAATTTCATATAGTTCAGGCGAGTATCGGTTTATCCAACAGATTTATGAACCCCCACTCCAGTACCACTACCTCAAACGTCCATATCAGCTTATCCCACTGACGGCTGAATCGGTGCCGAGACCGCGTTATTTTGATGCAGCAGGAAACCCTTTGCCGGCTGATGTCCCTCCTGAGCAGGTTGCAAAAGCGGTGTACGACATTCGCATCCGTGCTGGGATTCAGTATCAGCCACATCCGTGCTTCGCGAAAGACGAATCAGGAAATTTCCGCTACCATACATTGACAGCTGACGACACAAAAGAGATCTACGAGGTCAGTGATTTCCCTGAAACGGGCACAAGGGAACTGATCGCCGCCGATTATGTCCATCAGATAAAACGGATGGCAGATCCAAGGGTCAGTTGCCCTATCTTGAGCCTGCTAGATAACTATATCCTAGGTATGGGAGAATATGCAAAGGCATTACGCGACGCTCTAGACGCAGAACGTAAGAAACGCCGTGCTGCGGCGGGAGCCACCTATAACCAAGCTATCGATGAACGAGAGAACCCTATCGCCTTGGATATAGATGCCTTCCCATTTCCGGGAGTCAAGGTCGTTGACCGTTACGCCTATCAAATCACCCTCAAAACCAAATATCCACAATTCGTTTACTGGCTAGCGATGCCGTTTTTTGCACCGATGCCGAAGGAGGTCATCGACCTCTATGAACAGGGAGCTTTGAAAGATCGGAACATCACAATCGATCGATTTCCAATCGGGACGGGTCCCTACCGGATTGATACTTTCAAACCGCACAAGGAGATTGTCCTCGTCCGCAACGAGAACTTTCACACCGAATTGTATCCTTCGGAAGGAGAGATCAGCGATAGAGAAGCGGGATTGCTCGTCGATGCGGGAGTAAAATTGCCGCTGATTCCTAAAGCGATCTACAAATTAGAAAAGGAGTATATCCCCCGTTGGGCTAAATTCCTGCAAGGATATTACGATGCTTCTGGCATCTCCTCAGATACCTTTGATCAGGCGATTACGTTCTCCGAGGCCGGCGACCCACGGACAAGCGAACTTTTACAATCCCGAAATGTTGCGCTACAAACAAATGTGGACGTAACCACATTCTATCTCGCGTTCAATATGCTGGACGATGTGGTTGGCGGCTACACCGAGGATCGGCGGAAACTTCGTCAGGCAATTTCGATTGCGCTGGACTATGAGGAATATATCGACATATTCCTCAATGGACGCGGCATTCCTTCACACAACCCTATCCCGCCCGGTATCTTCGGATATGAGGAGGGCGAAATCAGTATCAATCCTTACGTCTATAACTGGGATGCGAAACAGGGTGCGACCCGAAAACCGTTGGAGGAGGCACGCCAACTTCTTGCTGAAGCGGGCTACCCTGGTGGTCAGGATAAAAGTGGCAACCCGCTCATCGTCCATTTTTACAACTACCGTACCGGACCGCAAGCGACCTCTTTTCTGGATTGGTTGCGTAAGAGGTTTGAACTTATCGGTATTACGCTGGATATCCGAACGACGGATTATAACCGTTTTCGAGACAAGGTGAGAAATGGAAGTTCCCAGATCCTTATGTGGGGTTGGCATGCGGACTATCCGGACCCAGAAAACTTCCTCTTTCTACTCTATGGACCGAATAGCAAGTTCAAATTTGATGGCGAGAATGTCGCCAATTACGACAATCCAGAATACAACCGGCTGTTCAATCAGATGCAAAACATGGACAATTCGCCTGAGCGGCTCCAGCTTATCCGCCAGATGCAGTCAATCCTCCAACGCGACGCCCCTTGGATATTCGCTTATCACCCTGTCAATTTTGAGATTTATCACGAATGGTTGAAAAATGGGAAGCCCAATACCACTGGGTATAATACCCTCAAATACAAGCGTATCGACAGTACCTTACGCGCTCAGCGACAGGGAGTGTGGAATCAGCCGGTTCTTTGGCCCATCTGGGGTGTCATCGGGTTTCTGATTGTCGGAACGATTCCAGCTGCAGTGACAATCTGGCGGAGGGAGCGCGGCAGGTGGGGGTAGAAGCATTATTACTGTATGATTACTTTTTTGGGGCTCCACTTCCCTCCCTCAACACCACCCGCTGATTTACACCGACACCGGTAAAGCGTTCGGTATCCCCGCCCAGCCAAATTACCTCAATCCAATCAACTGTAGTTTCTTGCGCGAGTCCAAACTCAGCAGTCAAGCTGTTGAAGGACAGATAGCTGGCACCGGCGTTGATTTCACGCAGCTGTATCAAATCTCCCGCCTTGAGTCGAATCCGTGCACCAACGGCATCACGGTTGCCTTTTGTACTAATTAGCTTGACCTGCAGCCAGTTGTTGCGATTGCCCCCTTCGTTTCGGAGTAAAACTGCGCGGTCGTGGTTATTGACGATAAAGATATCGACATCGCCGTCGCTATCGTAGTCCCCAAAAGCGACGCCGCGTCCCACTCGGTACGGCAGCGCGGCAATGCCAGTCGCTGCGGATACATCCGTGAAGAGACCATCGCCATCGTAACGAAAAAATTGATCTTTCTGCGGGATAAGCAGGTCATAATTATCGAGATATTGGAACGTGTGCCCATTGGCGACAAAAATATCAAGGTCGCCATCGTTATCGTAGTCGAACAGATCCGTGCCCCACCCCACATATTTAAGACTTTCTTCGCCAAGCGACGCACCATACGATTCATCAACGAGGTGGATGGGCTGCAGTTCTCCCGCTTTCGAGGATTTCCCTCCAATAGTCTCTTCCTCTTTCCACATATTGCTGTACAGCGCATTTTCCTGTTCAATCCAGTGGCTCATGAAAAGGTCGAGGTCACCATCGCCATCGTAGTCGCCCGTTGCAAGTCCCATTGAGCCTCGAAAATCCGCCGCCCACGACGCATCACTCACATCTGTAAATGTGCCATCGCCATTGTTGCGGTAAAGAAAGTTGGGCGATAGGTCATTCGCAACATAGAGTTCGAGGTCGCCATCCAGATCGAAGTCTGTGAAGATAGCCTGCAAGCTGCGTCCGCCGGGGGATTCGACGCTGAGTTCCGCTGTGACATCGGTGAAGGTGCCATCTCCGTTGTTGCGATATAGCACGTTGTCCTGCGGCTCAAAGGAGTGAGGGTTCAATTTACGCGGCACGGACTGTCCGTACTGCATTGACGTCTTTTGAGCTTCTGCCAATTTGTCGAGATCGTGTTCGATATAGTTGGGGACATAGAGATCCAAATCGCCGTCATTATCATAATCGCCGAACACTGCACCCGTTCCCCATCGTGTATCGCCGACACCCGCTTTCTCGGTAAGATCTGTAAATGTGCCATCACCATTGTTGCGATACAGCACATTTTGCCCATAGTTCGTGACATAGAGATCCAGATCTCCGTCGTTGTCATA
This sequence comes from Candidatus Poribacteria bacterium, assembly GCA_047517405.1. Lineage (GTDB taxonomy): Bacteria > Poribacteria > WGA-4E > WGA-4E > PCPOR2b > PCPOR2b. The sequence goes on from JAKZSX010000320.1 coordinate 10,832, forward strand.
ATCGCCGAAGACGCAGCCCATACCGTAGCCACGGTCACCAACACCCGCTTCCTCGGTGACATCGGTAAACGTGCCATCACCATTGTTGCGATACAACACATTTCCCGGCGATGCGTCCGTCACTTTTGCGTGGAGTGGACCCGGGTTGTTGACTACGTAAAGGTCGATGTGACCATCATTATTGTAGTCGGCGAAGGCTGCGCCGGACCCGACATCTTCGGGCAGCACTGATGAGCGCACTCCGGCTGAGTGAACAAAGTTAACCCCTGCCGTTTCCGTAACATCTTTGAAGATAACGGGAGGATTTGAAGATTGAGCGAAAATAGGGACAGAAATACACAGCAGTTGAATCAACAGAAACCCAAGAACCCAGCTGACAAGTCTCCGTTGCAAACCGCCCTGTTGACCGATATTCGTTTTCAATTTTTCTGACCTTTCGAGCTCACTTGGTTATCGCAATCGGATCCGGGGATCAACGAGTGTATAACTGATGTCTGTCAATAGCAAGCCTACGATATACAGCACCGAACCCAGATAGACCATGCTGCGAACAATCGCGAAATCTTGTGCGTTGATAGCGTCGATGGTAAAACTGCCCAGTCCGGGAATCGAGAAAAAGTTCTCCATGACGAGGCTGCCCATGAAGAGAAATGGAATTGCCAACACCACGTTTGTCAAGATAGGGATCATCGCGTTCTTCAAGGCGTGTTTAAATAATACTATACTCTCACTGAGCCCCTTCGCGCGTGCAGTTCGCACATAGTCCTGATTCACCTCTTCGAGGAAAATGGTGCGATAGAAACGGACGCCAGTGCCAACCCCACTAATGACGCCGATAATTGCGGGCAGAAAGACAAATTTCAGCATATTCACGCCGGTGTCGTAGCCGGAGATCGGGAATAGACGGAGTATTTTGCCGAATGACCATTGGCCAGCGATAATATAAAAGAGCGTGGAGATCGACATCAGGATCACGGTAACAATGGTTCCCCAGAAATCGACATAGGTCGCTCGGTAGTAAGCAATAATCATCGAAAAAGTAATGTTGACGAGTAAGCCTATGATAAATGTCGGTATAGCGATAGCAAGGCTTGCCCACATCCGGCGGGAGATTTGGTAACCGATGTCAATGTTGTTCCGATCCGACTTACCGAAATCGAAGAGGAAGAGCCGCATGGCTTTTTGGAAGAAGATTGTCTGCGTGAAAACTGAGAGCCCAGGTTCCTTGGTGTTAAGAAACAGCGGTAGGTGATAGCCGCGGTCTCGCTTCCAGCTATCGACATCTTCTTGGGTAATATTCTTTTCCCCAAGAATCTTTCGTGCCATGTCATCAGGTGAATTGACGATGAAAAAGAGCACAAAAGTGATAAGGTTGACACCGACTAGGATTGGGATGGCGTAAAGTGTGCGGCGTATGATGTAATTGAGCATCCGTGATTCTTCCGTGAAACTTGGTGTGCACAGGATTGGGATTGGTTCGTGTCAAAAGAGCGTGAAACGTGAAAACTGTTGGTTCATTGGTGCAGTTGGGCTAGGAAGCCAGCATGGGCGCGGACCCCGCCCCTACGGTTTTATGATTTCTTAGCATGAATCAACGACAAAAATCGTTAGGGCTGACGTGCGAGTGGGGGACCTACTGCCAAATCATCAGAACGGCAAGTGCTTCGTCTGGATGATGCCACAGGAAGTCGAAAGCCTCCTTTGCGCTCTTATAGGGGAAACGACGGCTGATCATTCGACCTGCTTGGATTTCTCCTGAGCGGATTTTCTCCTGCGCACGTTGGGCAATTTGACCGCGCGGCTCATCGGTGAGGACACCCGCCACAAGCCGTTTGCTCATAATTTTTGATGAATATAACGGCAACGGGGCTCCTTGGTATAACGCAATCAATTGGATGGTTCCCTTCCTACGCACCATGTCTTGCGCCTGCTCAAACGATTTTACGCCGGCATGTCCGCCAACACAGTCAATCACAAGGTCCGCACCATTCCCATCAGTTAAGCGTTGCACCGCTTCAACGGGGTCCTCTTCCGAAGCGTTAATAACAGCATCAGCTCCCAATTCCTTGGAGAGTTGACAACGCAACGAGACTGCATCAACGGTGATGATGCGGTCAGGAGCATATCCGCGAAGTACTTGCAGCATTAGACTCCCGACGATACCTTGCCCAAGAATGACAACTGTATCCCCCTTTTGGATTCCCGATGAATCCGCCCAAGCGACCGCGCTTATTGAGAGCGGCAGGAATGTTCCTTCTTCAAAGGAGATATCATCCGCGAGTGGCACGACTCGTCCGTCTACACTGGCATCGACCTCTCCGACGGCGTATTCAGCGTGCGGTGCGACGACCATCACCCGTTGTCCGACCCGATACTCCGTGACTGCCGATCCAATTTGCTCAACGACGCCTGTGAGAGAGTATCCCATCATCGATGGAGGGATTGCCTCCTCCATGATATAACGACGAAACAGTTCGGAACCACGGCTAATCAGCGTGGTATGTGTCCGCACCAAAACTTGACGACTGTTAATCTCAGGAATTGGTATATCTTCCAACTGAATGTTGCCGAAACCCTCTGGCTTAATCACGCGAATCATGGCACCCTCCTTTATGAAACATCAAACATGAATAATTACATAATCCATTGCGTTTTCATGATAACTGAGGAGTCACTCAACTCCAGCACCTAAGAACCCTATGAACATATCTTCTGTGTCTTCATCATATTTTACAACATTATTCCAATTATGTCTCTACTATTTTATCATAAGTTGCTAAGTTCGGTTGACATTTGACAAATTGAACCAATCTCCGTTCCGAGAGCCTTTTGGGCAGGCACAAGACCTGTCCCTGCAATGGGTCGACACCTGTAGGGGCAACCCTTGTGGCTGCCCTGCTGTAGGTGTCGAGTTTCCATACTCTACACCTAACTATAAATAACCAAATTTACCCAAGATCCGGGTTGCTGAACGACGATTCTATACACATATCGCCCGCTGGGTCTTTAAGTAACAACTTGAGTTATTTTATTCGGATTCAAGGCAAATTTCCGCCACTTCTTAAAATCGCTTGAAAATTCACTTCGCTTAGATTTTTCCCGATTATCCTGAGAATCTTTGAGGTCTAATCCGTTTTTCGTGAATACGGCGCGAGTAAGTTTTTGATTGACTTTGCAGGCTCGCTTAACATACAATGTTTTTCATACTGTCAAAGGTCAATTTAATTTTAGGTATCATATAATCTTCTAAACAGTAGATAGGTCTAATGTTATAATTGGCACGTTTTCGATACATTGGCAAATTACAGAACAATAGAGGAGATGTCGGATGCGAGTTCGCGTTACGCTTAAAGCAGTGCTTTATCTGTTGTGTGTTTTAATAGGGACAGGTTTGTGTCCCTCCCTGATTGGTCTCAATGACGCTTTGGCTGCAGATTGGCCCAGTTGGCGGGGACCCAATCAAACTGGTTCCTCTTCACAAACCGGTTTAATCTCAAGCTGGTCTTTGGATGGCGATAACTTGCTTTGGAAGGCAGACTTTATCGGTCGTTCTACACCCATCGTTTTGAACAATCGCGTCTATGTCATCGGGCGTATTGGAATGGATATCACTGAGCAGGAACGAGTCGCCTGCTTCGACGCTGAAACGGGAATTCTGCTCTGGGACCACCGATTCAACGTCTTTCACAGCACCATCCCTTTTAATCGACTGGGTTGGACCAGTTTGGCGGGAGATAGGGAAACGGGTTATATCTACGCCCATACCATCAGCGGCGTGTTTGCCTGTTTCGACAAGGATGGACAGGTTGTTTGGTCGCGTTCTTTGACGGAAGAATTTGGTCGGTTCACAGGCTATGGTGGACGCGTTGTCACACCTGTTGTCAATGGGGATTTTGTGATCCTCAGTTTCCTTAATACCAGCTGGGGGAATCAGGCCCCGATGCGCCATCGTTATTTTGCCTTTGACAAACGGACTGGCGAGGTGGTGTGGACGACAACGCCCGGTGGTCCTCCGAAGGATACGACCTACCCTGTCGGCGTCGTAGCGGAGATAAATGGACGTCGCCTGTTAATCGACGGTAATTCGGATGGCAATGTGTACGCGATGGATGTGCAGACGGGGGAGAAAGTTTGGGGATTCCTAGTCAGTCAGGGACCGCTTAATTCGTCAGTGGTTGTAGATGGTGCACGGGTTTATGCAACTCACAATCGGGAGAATACAGATACGACGGTCATGGGACGCGTTGTTTGCATCGACGGAACAGGCACAGGGGATATTACCAAGACGCATGAACTCTGGCGAGTAGACGGCATAGAGGCAGGTTACAGTTCTCCAGCTATAGCCGATGGTCGGCTTTATGTTGTGGACAGCTCGGCGAATTTACATTGTCTCAACGGCGAAACCGGCGAGGTTCATTGGACGCATAGCCTCGGCACAGTGGGCAAAGGGTCTCCTGCCGTCGCTGACGGAAAAATCTATGTCGGGGAAGTCAACGGACAATTCCATATCCTGCAACCGGGCGAGAACGAATGTAAAACACTTAGCACAATACAAATTGAAAGGGAATCCGGTCGCCATGCGGAGATCTACGGTTCTCCTGCTATCGCTTACGGTCGAGTTTACTTTACCACTGAGGAAGGGCTTTACTGCTTGGGGGTTCAAGGTTCTTCGGCTCCCGCCTCAATACGGGTTGTCCCCGCCGAAGTTTTACTTCAGTCGGGGGAAAACGTCCAATTTAGCGTTCGTACTTTTGACGATAAAGGCACACCGATTGGCAGAGGGACTGCCGAGTGGTCGCTCAATGGGTTGTCGGGGATGATCGATAAGAGCGGAAAGCTAACCCTTGAGGCGAGCCAAGTCGGTCAAGCCGGAACAGTATCGGCGAAAATCGGGGATCTACAAAACTCTGCACGAGTCCGCGTCATTCCGCAGTTGCCGTGGGAAGAAGATTTTGAGTCGATAGAGGAGGGAAAGAATCCGTCGCACTGGGTTCGCGCGGAAGGCCGATTTGCTGTCCGTGAGATGGATGGCAACAAAGTTCTCGTCAAGCCGCCTGCCCGCCGCGGATTGCACCGCTCTAACGTCTATATCGGTCCCCCGAACATGAAGGGTTATACCCTCCAAGTCGATCTGCTAGGAACGAAGCCGAAGCAGAACCTTCCGGACATGGGACTCATCGCCCATCGTTATACCCTTGAGATGCAGGGCAACCACCAACGGCTTCAGGTGCTCTCATGGCGATCAGATCTGCGAATGGCAAAGTGGGTTGATTTCAAGTGGGAGCCGAACGTATGGTACACCATGAAAATGGCGGTGGATATCGTGGACAATACGGCGCACGTCAAGGGTAAGGTTTGGAGCAGAGGCGAGCCGGAACCTGAAGAATGGACGATTACCGTCGAAGATCCGCTGCCGAATCGGGAAGGGAGCCCGGGTATCTACGGCTATTCGCCCGCTGAGATTTATTATGACAATCTGAAGGTTTGGGGTGATTGAGGGGATGTCATGGGCAATCAATTGACCAGTTTACAAGTCGAAAACTTCCGATCGCTGGCAGATGTCTCAATTGACATACGCCCAATCAATGTCCTCTTTGGACCGAATGGGTCAGGGAAATCAACGTTATTGGAAGCAATTCGTTTGGTCAAAGATTGTGTTTCCCGTGATGTTGAGGAGGCTGCTAGAGCCCGGCATAACGGTTTTGGTATGTTGCGGCAGGGGGTCAATGAATGGGAAGGCATATTAATTAAACTGGAAACAACTCTTGCCGCGTACGCTCTCCGGTTAGGATTTTTGCGTGGACAAATTGAGCCGTATGCCGGGGAGATTCTGTATTCCAAGGAAAAAAAAGTTCACCTGATAAATCGAAGAATAGGCAGCGATGAGGCTGATTTTGGATATCGTGAAGGAACTCCTCCCGTGCTAACTCGCTTGAACTTTCCAGAGAAACTTGCTTTGATTCAATATGAACTTTCTTTGATTGAATATAGAGAAGGGAAGGAATTTACTCCACTAGCTTTACGAA
>JAKZSX010000321.1:0-2962 GCA_047517405.1 Candidatus Poribacteria bacterium
GTTGGGTTGAACGGTTGAAAGCACCTCGCTATCGAGGACAGTAGAGTTTCTGCCTTTCAACACTACGTTTTTACAGATAGTGAGAGTGAAACCCAACAATTACAACTAAATTATTATAACCGAAATCCGTGAACGTGCCAATAAAAAAAGCGGTGAACTCTCCGCTTGACTTAGAGCGCAAATCCGTGTTATAAAAGCGACGGTACGCTACATTATTCTTTTAGGAGGCAAAATATGAGTTGGGATTTTGAATTGGTCGCAGGACCATTTGATTTTACGGAAGGACCAGCATGGGATGGGGAAGTGGTGCTATTTACTGACATTCCGAACAACCGCATCATGCGTTATGATCCGAGTAACGGCGAATGCACAGAGTTTCGCACAGGGACCAATGAAGCAAACGGTCTGATGTTTGATAAGGCAGGACACCTGTACGCCTGCGAGGGCGGAGGTGGAGGCAGGCGGGTGGTGCGTTACAACGCAGACGGCACGACTGATGTGATCGTGGATCGTTTTGAAGGAAAACGCCTCAACAGTCCAAATGACCTTGCTTTCGACGCACAGGGACGGATCTGGTTTACCGACCCGCGTTACGGCGAGAAGTTCGATGATATGGAACTTGGGCACGAATCTGTGTTCCGGCTAGACCCGAAGCCGGATGGCGGGTGGGAAATCAGTCGAGTCACGCATGACACCACGAAACCAAATGGACTCTTAATTTCTCCGGATGGGAAATGGCTCTACGTCGCCCAGAGCCACTATGGCGACAACAAGCGAGAGTTACGCGGGTATCCAATTAACGACGATAGGACAGTTGGGGAATATGAAGTACTGCACAACTTCTTCCCACATCGAGGCGTAGATGGCATGTGTCTTGATACAGAAGGGAATATCGTTGCGACAGCGGGCTGGGAACAAAGCGGACCGGGTCCCATGATCTACGTCTTCGCGCCGAACGGTCGTGTGCTGGAAACACACCCGCTTCCGACCGACCAACCGACAAATTGCACCTTTGGAGACGCAGACTTGCAAACACTCTACGTGACTGCGGGGGGCTGCCTCTATCGCACCTGGACAGAGCGGAAAGGCTATCTGATTTATCCGTAGCACGATTTAACAACCAAAACAAGCTACGAAATAGCGCAGAGCCGTCGCTTCATAAAAACTGCTATCTCTCCCTCTGGGTAATCGTGGTTCGAGTAGAAGGAAATATCAATCCCCTCAACTCTGAACCCCAATTTACGATAGACATTGATAGCGGTAGGATTCGTATTCTGCGTCTCGCAAACCATTATCCGAAAATCTGCGCGACCTGCTTTCTCTGCGGCGCGTTCCATCAACCGTTTACCGATGCCCTGATTGCGATATGTCTCTGCAACATGAAACTCATGAACTGATAAACTGCGATTCCATCGGTATCCTTCAGCAATGATAAGTCCCACAAGCACGTTGCTGTCGTATGCCCCAAACGAGTACCCGGTGCTGAGAACCGTGTTATATTGCCGAAGGATCTCATCATCGTAATGAAATTTTTTGATGTACGGTTTGTCGAGGGTAACAAGTCGTAGGTCAAATGAAACACAACTTTCCGTTTCTGCGTGGACAACCGCATATTTGCTGTCAGCAGAATAGACGCTTGCGGCCCGCTTCAGGTCGGCTAGGCTCAGTTTCGTCAAAGACCGGGTTTCAATCATCCTATTCTGTCCCGATACAGTACAGATGCGTCCCGGTCCGCATGAAGAGCTGGGAACCTGAAGCGGCAGGGGAGGATAAGGTGTAGCTGCCATCCAATTCATTGGTTGCCAAGACCTTGAACGCCGGACCGGCAGCGATAACCGTCGTTACCGCGTATTCGTTGGTGATATAGAGCTTGTCATCTGCGAGGATCGGTGAGGAACTTACCGTTCCCTGTGCGGTGCGCTCAGGACCCCAAACCACCTCACCTGTCTTAGCATCAAGGCAGGTGACGAGCCCTCGGTCGTCCACCATGTAGAAATAGGTTCCGTCACAGGCGGGTGTCGGGACATCCGGGGCACCGGGACCGTCCCATTTCCAGAGCAGATGGCTGTCCGTTATATCCCCGGTGCCGCCGGCACGCAGAGCTAACAGGGGTTTCTTACGAGTCGGTGCGTAAATGATTCCCTCGACGACGATCGGTGATCCGACAACCCGATAGTTTCCTTCCTGATATGGATTCAACCCACTAGAGCGCCAGATCTCTTTTCCGGTATCCGGATGGTGTCCGGTGACATAATCCCCGCCTGAAATCACAATCTGAGTGACCCCATCATGTTCCAGCAGTGCAGGAGTGGTGTAGGCGTCAGGGGATTCAGCGAAAGCATCGGTCGGTCGTTCCTGTCTCCACAGTTCCTCGCCTGTGGCAGCATTGAACGCGACAATATAGGACGGGTCATCCGTCCTAAACCCGTGAAGCACCTCAATAATGAGTGTTCCGTCGTAAAGTAATGGAGAGGAGGCATAGCCCCAGTTGAGACCAAACCTGCCGTAATCATCCTGAAGGTTTCGTTTCCAGATCTCGTTCCCTTCCATATCGAAGGCAGCCACAGCCCCCGTGCCAGTGACTACCCAGACATGTTTCCCATCGGTCACCGGCGAGGGTGATGAATCATTTCCCTTGCGATGTAGTTGATTTCCTGTATCGAGCTCGTGCTGCCAGAGAATATTCCCGTCAGTCCTCGAAATACAAATCAGCAGCAGTTCGTCGCCGCCGGGGGAACGTCCTCCACCGCCCCGACGTCCACGCCGTCCTCTTCGCTCGCGCTGTGGTTCGGGGGACGGTATTGCTGATTCGCTTGCGCCTATCGTTGGTGAGGTAAGGAAGATTTTATCACCCCAGATGATGGGCGTACCACCGCTCCATGCAGGCAGCGGTGTCTTCCAGACAATATTTTCTGATCCACTCCATGTAGTGGGTAAGTTTTTGGCATCACTAACGCCGTTT
>JAKZSX010000322.1:0-3424 GCA_047517405.1 Candidatus Poribacteria bacterium
GGATGATACAACCAACTTCTCCCACGCCGTACCGAGGCGACTGACTGCCGAGCAGTTATTAGACGCAATCAGTGTGGCGACAGGCAGTCCGCCAAAGTTTGATGATGTTCCTAGAGGATTCCGCGCTGTTCAGTTGCTTGATAGCAACGTCAAAGACGATGGCTTTCTGAAGTTGTTTGGTCGCCCCGAACGTGAGTCCTCCTGTGAATGCGAACGTACCACCGAAGTCAGCCTCGCCCATGCGATGAATCTCATTAACGGACCCACCGTCGCAGACGCGGTCATTGACCCCGATGGACGAATCGTACAATTGATGAAAGATGCGCCTGATGATCGGGCAATGGTTGAGGAGATCTACCTAGCCACGCTTTCTCGGATGCCGCGTGCGAATGAATACGGGACAGCTCTCGCTCATCTTTCCACGGCTGAGTCAAAGGCTGAAGGGGCGCAGGATCTTTTATGGGCTTTGATTAACAGTCCGGCGTTTCTGTTTAATCGGTAGTTCGATGGTGCCCTATCACAACGTAATAGCTTATTCCCAAACGAATCCGCGTATGTGCGAATCGCAATACGCATCACGTTCCACGGAAGGAGATCACAACAATGTTCTCATTTTCTGGCGAACCGGGTCGATTATGTGATGGAGTCACCCGGCGAGAGTTTCTTCGCGTTGGCGGTGCAGCGATGCTTGGTTTGAGTTTGCCAAAAGTTTTGGCGCTCCAAGCCAATGCCGACACCACGCTCGATCCATCCGAGCCACTCAACGGATTTGGCAAGGCAAAGTCAGTTATTTTACTATTCCTTCAGGGCGGTCCCAGCCATATTGACATCTGGGATCCAAAGCCCGATGCCCCTTCCAACGTTCGAGGAGAATTCAAACCGATCCGGACCAACGTCTCCGGTATCTGGCTGTCCGAAACAATGCCACTGCTAGCCAAGCAGATGGACAAAGCCACTCTCATCCGCTCAGTGAGCTATACACCCGCCGGACTCTTCAATCACACGGCGGCAATGTATCAAATGGTCACCGGCGAAACGCCCGACAAGGTCAAGCCTTCAGGGCAACTTGATCCGCCCGCGCCATATGACCACCCCAATGTCGCTTCGCATGTATCCAAGTTTCTCCCACCCGACGTGCCCATGCTGGCTGCGGTCCAACTTCCACGGCCCATGCAGGAAAGCAACATCATCGGCAAAGGTGGCAGTGCCGGATTCCTGGGCAGGGCGTATGACCCTTATTTCCTGTTCCAAGATCCCAACGAAGAGATTAAACTCGATGATCTGAAACTTCGTCCGGAAGTTTCCCCCGTTCGCTTGGAGAAACGCAAAACCCTCCTTGAGACGATTAATGCAGGGATGCCAGAAATGGAGAGCGTTGCAGAGACCTATGCCCTGAACGAATATTATGACAAGGCGTATGATCTCATCCTTTCACAACGCGCACGTAATGCCTTTGATCTCGCGCAAGAACCTGACGAGATGCGCGACCGTTATGGTCAGCATACATTTGGTCAGAGCGTCCTACTTGCCCGCCGCCTCATCGAAGCCGGAACCCGCTTCGTTCAGGTGAATTGGCCCTCAGTCGCCAACGGCGATCCGTTCACAACGGCTTGGGACACACACGCCGCGAATTTTGGTCCCCTGAAAGACCTGCACTGCCCCAAACTGGATCGGACACTCTCCGCCCTGTTGGAAGATCTGCATCAACGTGGATTGTTAGACGAAACCCTCGTGCTCACTATCGGCGAGTTCGGCAGATCGCCAAAACTGGGTGTCAGCACCTCTGGAAATAGCAATGCTCCAGATGGCCGGGATCATTGGCCCTATTGTTACACAGGCCTGATTGCCGGCGCAGGGATTCGCGGTGGACAGGTCTACGGGAAATCTGACGCAACGGGTTCGACGCCCCTCGAAAACCCCGTCCACCCGACAGACATCCTCGCAACCGTCTACCACACCTTGGGTATCGATCCGCACACGGAAGTGTTGAATCACTTGGATCAGCCGAGGGAATTAGTAAAAGGCGATCCGATTCTGGGGTTGTTCTAACACAACAATCACGAAGCCTGTCCTTGAACGCTGCACCGCGTTCGAGGATAGGTGTTGGCATCCCGACCATCGGGGCTTGCAGCATGTGCTACGGATCTATGTATCCTTGAGTCTCTGAGAAAAGGAGGTTGCAGACGCGATTGTTATGTCTTGTTATCGCTATCAAAAGTTATACTTCTGGCTAGCCCATCGATATAAGTTCCGCACTATTTTTGTCCTGTTACTGCTCTTCATGTCCCCCCGTTTAATCAAAGCCCAAGCCGTTCCTGAACTGACCTCAATTCCTGAACTGACCTCAATCTCCCCACAAGGCGGGCAACGCGGGACAAACGCAGAGATTACCTTGAAAGGAAAAAATATCAGCAAGGCAACCGCGCTACTATTCGCCGGAGAGGGGATTTCTGCGGAGATTGGAGAGAAGGCTGGTGAGGCAGCTGTATTTTTTAGTGGCAAGGGTGTATCCGGTCACATCCCCAACGATAACCGTTTGGTTGCCCAGGTAACCATCGCCCCGAATGCTGCTTTAGGAATACGGGAGGTACGGCTTGTAACTCCCAAAGGTGTTTCTAACGCTCAGCCCTTTATCGTTGGCGATCTACCCGAAGTCATGGAAATAGAGCCGAATTCAGCACTCAGCGCAGCAAACTGGGTCAACTTACCTACCACCATCAGCGGTGTCATTGACTCGGTCGATGATCAAGACTTCTTCCGTTTCAACGCCAACGCAGAACAACGCCTGATATGTGATGTGACCGCTTCTCGGATGGGATCACTGCTCGATTCATTTCTCGCCCTCTTTGGTCCCGATGGCGTAGAGATCGCAAGCAACGACATTGCCAATGGACTCGATTCGTTAATTGACTATACGATTCCAATGGAGGGAGAATACACCCTTCGGATTCGGGATCTCCGATACAAAGGTGGGGAGGCGTTTGTCTATCGATTGAGTATCGGCGAACTGCCTTATCTGGATTCAATATTTCCGCTGGGCGGGAGGCGAGGCACCGAAAACACCATCGCTGTCAGCGGACGCAATCTCGCAGATGTGGCGTTAATGCAAGTATCTATTGCCCCAAATGCACCGTTGGGTGTGCAGAAAGTGCGGGTGATGACACCTTCTGGATTATCGACAAGTTCGTATCCCTTTATGGTCGGAGATCTTCCTGAGCTTGTGGAAGCAGAGCCGAACAACACATGGGAACAGGTTACTTCCGATGAAGCCGGAGCAAATACGGTGACGTCCCCAATCATAATTAACGGACAGATAGGGTTGGAGGAGGATGTCGATTACTTTGCCTTCAAAGCAGAAAAGGGACAGCGACTCATCTTTGAAGTCACCGCGCAACGCCTTGGGTCAAAGCTAGACGCCTTGCTG
>JAKZSX010000323.1:0-10231 GCA_047517405.1 Candidatus Poribacteria bacterium
CACCTGCAAGATGCAAGTGGACGCCTCCAGATCTATGTTCGTCAAAATGCGGTCGGGGAAGAGGTCTATCAGGTCTACAGAAAGCTTGATGTTGGAGATGTTATCGGTGTTGATGGACCTCTTTTCCGTACCCGAACCGGCGAGATTACGGTGTTAGCAAACGAAGTTGAACTCCTCGCCAAATCACTCCGTCCTCCCCCAGAAAAATGGCACGGCCTACAGAATAAGGAAACACGGTATCGCCAACGGTATGCCGATTTGATGATGAATCCTGAAGTTAAACAGGTTTTCATCAACCGCACACGGATGGTCCAAGCTGTCCGCGAATATCTCAATCAGGATGGTTTTATTGAAGTAGAAACACCGATTCTTCAACCAATTTATGGAGGGGCAACGGCACGTCCCTTCATCACGCATCACAACGCATTGGATATGCCGCTCTACCTCCGTATCGCGAATGAGCTGTATCTCAAACGACTCATCATCGGCGGGTTCGATCGGGTCTATGAATTCTCAAAAGATTTTCGGAATGAAGGGATAGATCACGACCACAGTCCCGAATTCACGATGATCGAACTGTATCAGGCATACGCGGATTATGAAGATATAATGTGTTTGACCGAAAACCTGATCGCGCATGCCGCGCAAACGGTACTCGGCACAACACAAATCACCTATCAAGGCGATTCTATCTCACTTGCCCCACCTTGGCGCAGATTGACAATGATCGAGTCGATAAGGGAAGAGGCAGACATTGATGTTGACAAATTGAGCGACGAAGATTTACGCGACGTGGTAATAGACGCTGGAGTCGATTTAAAAGGCGCAGCTCCCAGAGGAAAACTTATCGCCGAACTCTTTGAGGTATACGTCGAACCAAATCTCGTTCAACCGACATTTATTTACGATTATCCCATTGAGATTTCGCCGTTCGCAAAAAAGAAGCGAGGGAGCGATCGCTTCGTTGAAAGGTTCGAGTTCTTTATTGCGCACATGGAGATGGGTAACGCCTTTAGTGAGTTAAACGATCCAATAGATCAGCGTGAGCGATTTATTGAGGGTGCCAAGAAACAGGGACAAGACGATGAAGATGCGTTGATGATAGATGAGGACTATCTGCGGGCGTTAGAGTACGGTATGCCGCCGACGGGTGGACTCGGCTTCGGCATAGATCGACTCGCCATGTTGCTCACAGATCAGACCTCAATCCGCGATGTGATTTTATTTCCACAGATGCGGCCGGAAAGTTAAATTGATGAAATACGAATGGTTGATCGCATCCCGCTATCTGAAATCAAGGCGAAAACAAGCCTTTATCTCGATTATTAGTATCATCTCCGTGGGCGGAGTTACCCTCGGCATTGCCGCTGTCATTATCGTTGTTTCCACCTTGGACGGTTTTAGTCATGGACTGAAAGAGAAATTTCTCGCCAATGAAGCTCACATAATCGTCCAATCGGCGCGTGGCTATTTTTCAAATTATCAGGAAAAAATTGAGGAGATCGAAGCGATTGAAAAGGCCGTTGCCGCTTCCCCCTTGATTATCAGCCAACTCGCCATTCAACCCCAAGGCAGCGAATCTATTGAAGCAACCATTTATATAAAAGGGATTGACCTGCAACAAGAAGATCGCGTCACAGGGTTCTCAGATTTTGTGGCTAATTTCGCCGCGTTTAACCAATCACGGTTCATCGATGAAGCGCGCAGTCGTTTAGAGGGAAAGGAAACAATCAGCGGCGGTATTGTTTTGGGTTATCACGTCGCCCGGAAAATCGGCGTCGTTCCGGGAGATGTGCTTCGTCTTATCTCTAAGATGGTGCCAAATCCCGCCAACCCCGGATCTTTTATGCCGTTGATGCGTAATTTTGTGGTCGTCGGGCTTTACCGATCGGGACTTTATATTCATGATAACGCATTTGGCTTCATCGATTTACAAACCGCCCAAAAATTGTATCAAAAACAGGATCGAGTCAACATGATTGAGGTTCGCCTCGTTCATGCAGATATGGCTTCGACGGTCAGCGATCAAATCAAACAAGAGGTCCGTTTTGATCCAGGTTTGGGCGCAATCCCAATAACAACGACATGGATGGAATCGCGTGCGGACTTCTTTGAAGCTTTCGAGCTTGAGAAGATTGTGACAATGATTGTCGTCGCACTAATCATTCTCGTGGCTGTGTTCAATATCGCAAGCACATTAATCATGATGGTGATGGAAAAAACACAGGACATCGGCATTCTCAGAGCAATGGGGGCATCGAAACATGGAGTCCGAAAGATCTTCATCCTCCAAGGCGGGATTATCGGTATCTTGGGTTCTATTTTGGGGACGGCACTCGGAGTGTATATCTGCTGGCGACTCGATTTCCAAGTCCCCACTTTGCGACGCGAGTATGGCCTTCTGATTTTGTTGATTCCCATTGTAGTACAAATGTGCCGGCGGGTATTGCCGCTGCCTATCAATGCAACGGGACTTCTTCTACTCTGGTGCATCGCAGTCGGTCTGTCCCTCTATTTTATCGCGCAACCGATTTACCTCGATAATATCCTCGGGAAAAATTTGAGCAGTGTCTATCAACTTAACCGCTTGCCGGTCAAAATTAGTTGGGGCTTTGTCGTCCTTATGAACCTCCTGTCAATGGCAACCTGCTGGCTTGCAGCACTGTATCCGGCGTCGAAAGCCTCTCATCTTAACCCCGTTGAGGCACTCCGTCATGAATAACCTCATCCGTGTTGTTGACCTATATAAGTCTTACTATGACGGTTTAACAGAACTTCCCGTACTTAAAGGAATCGATTTAGAGGTCAAAAGGGCGGAGATTATAGCGGTTGTCGGTGCTTCTGGTGTGGGAAAAAGTACCCTGCTTCACCTACTTGGTGGATTAGATCGTCCAACGGAGGGAAAAATCTTTTATGAAGGAGAGGACATCCTCGCGTTGAACGATCAGGGATTGGATCGGTTCCGTAACGAAGAAATCGGTTTTGTTTTTCAGTTTCACTATCTCTTACCAGAGTTTACTGCGCTTGAAAACGTTGCGATGCCAGGGTTGATTGCCCTGCAAAAACCTGATGTTGCTCAGAATCGAGCCAGAGAATTGCTAGACTATGTCGGGTTGGGAGAGCGATTGGAACATCGCCCCGCTGAGCTTTCTGGCGGTGAACGGCAACGCGTCGCTATAGCGCGCGCTTTAGTCAATCAACCCAAGATTGTGTTGGCGGATGAACCGACGGGGAACCTTGACCAAAAAACGAGTGAAGTGGTGCACGATCTACTCTGGACGCTCAATGACCAATTCGACCAGACGTTCATCATCGTGACGCATAATCAGACACTCGCCCAACGTGCGGACAGGTTGGTTCAACTCGTGGATGGCCAAGTGTTTGGCCAAGTGTAACTGTTAGGTTTCTAAATATGTGCGTAATGCGCAATTCGCAGATTTGAGGAAAATGTTATGTTGGTTTATATTGATGGGGAATTTCTTCCGCAGGAAGAAGCAAAGATTTCTGTTTTTGATCACGGCTTACTCTACGGAGACGGGGTCTTTGAGGGCATCCGATCTTATCAGGGGCGTGTTTTCAAGCTCGATGAGCACTTGCAACGTCTCTACGATTCGGCAAAAGCCATTATGCTCGAAATCCCCATTTCCATTGAGGATATGGAAGAAGCGGTATTAGAGACACTCCGCCGCAATCAGCTTCATGATGCCTATATCCGTCTGGTTGTGACTCGTGGCGTTGGTGACCTCGGCTTGGATCCGGATAAATGCCCTGTACCGACCATTTTTATCATCGCGGATAAGATTACACTCTACCCCCCGAATTTTTACGAGGATGGTTTAGAAATCATCACAGTTTCCGTACGCCGGAATTATGCCGAAGCAATCAGCCCACGCATCAAATCGTTGAACTATCTCAACAATATCTTGGCAAAGATTGAGGGCAAACAGGCAGGAGTGGAAGAGGTGCTCATGCTGAACGCGGAGGGATATGTTGTCGAATGCAGCGGAGACAATATCTTTTTCCTTAAAAATAATGTGATTGTTACGCCTCCCACCCATCTCGGCATCTTGGAGGGAGTCACCCGCAATACTGTCATCGACTTGGCACGTGAATTGGGCATCACTGTCGAAGAAAAAGTGTTTACGCGACACGACCTTTATACCGCCGAAGAATGCTTCTTGACCGGAACTGCTGCGGAAGTGATTCCTGTCGTTAAGATAGATCAGCGCATCGTTGGAAATGGACACCCGGGCACCGTTACGCAGAAGCTAATCGAAGAATTTCACCACGTTACAAATGTATTGGGGACCCCTATTTACCCCGAATAAGGTTCATCGTAAACGTCAGATAATTCGTACCACCGACAAAATGGAGGAGGACAAAAATGAAAATGATATGCTGGCGGATCGGTTTATTAACGGGTTTGATGTGTGTTATTTTATCTACAATCCCTGTTTATGCTGATGAAGAACCGAAAGCGACAACAACTGATGAGGCATTAACCGTAAAAGAGATTAAGCTTCAAGGGATAGAGGAGGACTCGGAAGATTTAATTAGCAGTATTATACAGACCCAAGTCGGCAAAGAGATTTCTCCTTACCAATTATCAAAGGATATCAAAAGTCTCTACAAGGATACCGGTTTTTTCGAGGACATTGCCGTTGATGTTGAACCCGCTGAAGGGGGTGGATTAAAGGTCATCTATCAAATGACCCTAAACCCGAAGATTGACGGTAGCATCAATATTATCGGCAACGAGCAGTTGAAGTATAAAAAAATAAAAGAGGCATTTAGTCTGAGACCGGGAGAGCTTTACAACAATCAGCACCTCTGGGAAAGCAAACAGAACATCCTGAAAACGTACAAAGAGGCGGGTTACTATTTGGCAGAGGTCGAAGCGCATACGGATACCAACCCGGACACGAACACAATAGTCACAACATTTGAAATCACAGAAGGACAACGGATTAAAGTCGAAGCAATCAACTTCATCGGCAATGATAATATCTCGCCAAAATCACTGAGCAAGCAGCTTAAAACCCGTGTAGGAAAGCATTTCGATGAGCTCTTCTTTGAAGAAGATCTAGCCACTTTAGCTCGATACTACCAAGATACAGGTTTCAACCAAGCAAGGGTTTCTAAACATGAGAAACGATTTTCCGATGATAAAACAGAACTCATGCTCGATATCACTATTGATGAGGGCCCACAGTTTATCATTGGGAAGTATACAATTGAACTTACGCAGTCTGAGAAACCCGCATTCTCTGAAGAACAGATTCGCAATATGTTGAGTCCAGAAGAAGGGGAGCTTTTCAATCGCGGCGAGTTTGAGGAGACGCTTCGGGAGATTGAGGACGCTTATCAAAACAAAGGATACTTGCTGTCACGAGTAGATGCGTCTCCCGATTTTGATGAAGTCAACGGGATTGTGGATTTGATGCTAAGCATCACCGAAGGCGATGTCATCATCATCGGCAAGGTGCACATCAACGGCTTAGAAAAAACAAAGGACAACGTAATCCGGCGTGAGTTGGACGTATTAGATATCAAGCCTGGGGAATTCTACGACGCGCAGACGCTGCGGAAAGCGCGGCAGCGAATCTTTCAGATGGGATCCTTTATTCGGAACGTTGAATTCATTCCGAGTAAGACCGAAGGTGCTATCCGAGATCTAATTGTCACCATTACAGAAACGCCGCGTACCGGTCTACTCAGTCTTGGTGGCGGCTACGGCACAGAAGGAGGCATCTTCGGTGTCGCACAGATTGGTGAAAACAATCTCTGGGGGCGCGGCTATCGTGTGCATCTGAAAGGTGAGTTAGGTGCTCGAGATCGACATACCGGCGAACTTCGCTTCAGCACCCCTTGGATCTTGGGAACTCCAACGCGTTTTAGTGCTAGCCTATACAACACCCGGCGTACGTATCGATACTACGGTGCAATCTTTCGCGATCGAGGGCTCGATAGTTATACCTATCAGCGTGCCGGCGGTTCTTTAACGTTTGGACGTCCGCTATCCAGAAATACAGACATATCAATTCTCTTAAAAAATGAATCTGTTGACTCAGAGGGCTCGCACGTAGGAACTATAAACGATCGCATTACCCGCAGTATAACTTTCAACCTGTCCAGAGACACACGGGACTATCAGAGGAGTCTCCATGAACCTGTAACCGGCTCGCTCAACACGCTTTCTTATGAATACGCCGGTGGACTCTTCGGTGCGGACAATAGGTTTCAGAAATACTCTGCGGATTCAAGTTGGTTCTTCCCCGGTTTGTTCAATCATGTCCTAGCGGGCCATGTACGTGCTTCATACCTCAGCAGCAGCACCGAGAGTATACTCCTTCATTATGAGCGCTACCGACTTGGCGGCATCGATACCGTCCGCGGTTATGAGGATTATGAGATTTTTCCCGTTAACTTGGATAGCGGTGAGCCTAATTATAACGGCGGTAACAAGGTCCTCTATGCAAACTTGGAATATCGAATTCCATTCGTAAACCAGTTGACCGGTGTCCTGTTTTTTGATGCTGGACAGGTGTGGGATGAAAGCATTACCAACGTCTTCAGAGATTTTAAGGTTAAGAAAGGCGCAGGGGTCGGCATTCGCTTCGATTTAATGGGCATGTTGGCGCGTCTCGAATGGGGTTACGGGTTTGATCGAGTTGAGGGGAACAGAGGGAAAATTCACTTCACAATCGGTCCCGGTTTTTAACAAATGCGACATATAAGGATACCTAAAACAGCAAATCCCCGATGGAGGGATTCCACAGCAAGGAGGTGTTATGACTCGAATTTTGAAGTTTTACCTAGGGATCAGCCTTATCTTATTTGGCTCCTTTAGTATAGGGTTTGGTGCCGCAGCAGAAAACGGCTTTAAGTTAGGTGTTGTTGACACACAAGCGGTATTTGAGAATTTTATAAAAGCTCAAGAAGCCAATGATATTCTGAAAGCTGCCGAAGAGCGGTTGAGAAATCAACTCAACGTCATTCAGCAAGAAATCACTACAATGGAGGAACGCCTGACGAAGCAGAAGCTGTTTCTTGACGCTCCGGAGACTGAGACTTTGCAAACTGATATTAGTCTCAAAAGGCAAGAGTTCCAACGCGAACTGGAAATCGGTCAAGAATCGCTCCTAGCGAAACGCGAGGAATTGCTTGCGCCGCTAACCCAGGATATAGAGAGCCTGCTTCAGCAAATTGGTGAAAGTGAAGGATATAGCCTCATCCTTGAGAAACGTCTGGTGACACTTTATGTCGATCCAAAGTACGATTTGACTGAGAGGGTCATCAAGTCACTGAACGATGCACACAAAAAAGAAACATCAAAGGACGCTCAACAATCGGCGACTCCCCCTGAAACAGATACAGGAAAGGAAGGGGAAAACAATAACTAATAGTTGTCCTCTGACTCCAATGGTAGTGAGAATCGTTGGTGTCCTAGAATTGGAGATCCGAGGGCGGTCTACCCTCAAGCAATTATGGTAAAAACACTGAAAGAGATTAACGAATTAATCGATGGGGCGCTGTTAGGTGACGGTGAGATCGAGATTATCGGCGTCTCCGGGATTAAAGAGGCGAGAAAGCATGAGATCACCTTTGTTGCCAACTCAAAGTACCTGCGTGAAATAGAACGCACACAGGCTTCTGCGATTATCGTTGGTCAGGACATCCCTTATAACGGCAAACCACTCATTCGTGTCGCCAATCCATACTTTGCCTTTGTCAAAGTCTTAGAGATGTTTGCCTGGCGTAAGCGGAAAACAGTCTATGGCATTCATGAAACCGCAATTATTGGCGATAATGTCCAAATCGGCGAGATGGTCTCCATTCAAGCCTATACCTATATTGGCGACAATGTCCAGATCGGCGATGGGGCAATTATCAGTCCCTTTGTGTACATCGGTGATGATACGAAAATTGGTAATGAAACCCTCATCTATCCCAACGTGACAATTCGCGAGGATGTCGAGATTGGTGCTCGGGGCATCATTCACAGTGGGGTCGTCATCGGCAGTGACGGCTTCGGTTTCGCCTTGGTTAGCGACCGTCACCATAAGATACCGCAAATCGGCACAGTTATTATCGAAGATGATGTTGAAATCGGTGCCAACACAACAGTTGACCGCGCCACGATGACCAACGGTGCAACAATCATCAAACGAGGCACAAAACTCGATAACCTCATACAGATTGCCCATAATGTCGTGATTGGTGAAGATTGCTGCATTGCCGCCCAAACCGGCATCGCTGGAAGTACCGAATTGAAAGACCGTGTGACAATGGCTGGTCACTCTGGAGCCGTTGGACATATCACCATTGGGGAAGATAGTACCGTTTTTGCCAAATCAGCGGTGACAAAAGATCTCCCCGCAGGGAGTTACGTATCCGGTTTTCCGGCAGAAAACCACGCGCATCAACTACGCGTCCAAGCGTCCTTGCGCCGAATGCCAGAAATGTTGCAAGCGTTTACACGGCTTCAAGAGCGGGTGGCTCGGCTAGAAGCGGAACTCAACACAAGGGACGAGCAGTTGGATGATTCGTAGCGTTGCGCCTTTATATATTTAATCTACAAAACCAATAAAGTTAAAATGGGTGTTCCCTCCCAGATCTTAAGACTTGAACCTTCACACCTAAAGGAGTTTTTTGATGATAAAATGTGCACTCATCAGCGGTAGGGGTATGGGTTTGATGCACGGCGGAAATTTCAATAATCATCCCGATGCCGAAGTTATCGCTGTCTGCGACATGGATCCCGAATTGCTTGCCACAGCCAAAGATACGTTTAGTGCCTCCGGATATTCAAGCATTGAAGAACTACTTGCTGCCTGTGATGTGGACTTGATGGTAATGATCGTCAATGAAACCCGACGTATCCCGCCGTTGCGGCAGTTGATCGCAGCGGGTCAGAATGTGTTCACTGAGAAACCCCTCTGCGGTCTGGAAGGACAATTCCGCGTCAGAGAAGATGATCTCCCTATTGCGGCAGCAGCAATCTCTGAGTGGCGAGATTCAGGTCTAAAGTTCGGTATCGACTTCAATTACCGTTTTATGCCCCACTTCCGAAAGCTCCACGATGACGTAGTAGAGGGGCGATTAGGTGAGATACGGATGGTGCGTGCTCGCGCGCATTTCAACTGCTGGTCGCACGTCATCGATCAGATCCTCTGGAATATGGGCCGTCCCGAATGGGTCAGCGTCATGGGTGACCCAAGCCAAGAGGGCGGATGGCAGCGTATGATTCACATGGAGTGGGCAAACGGTGCAATCGGTTCACTGGCTGGAAGTAACCTATGGGGCTACGACGACCACCCACTGCGCGTCATGATTGTCGGCGAGGAACGCTACGCCGAATCCCGTGGTCTAGAAGGTTGGTATCGCCGGCGCAAAGCTAACACTTCTGAGGATGAAGAACTTTGGGAATCCGAGGAGGGAAACAGTTACCAAGAATCCTTCGTTCATATGGCTGATGGCGTGATTAAAGCCATGCACGCAAACGAATCGTTCCCGGCAGATGGGGAAGCCGCATGGAATGAGCTGCTATTCGAGGGCGCGGTCCATCGGTCAGCACTGAACAACGGCGAACGCGTGTGGTTGGCTGACGTGGAAAAAGCGGCAATGGGCTAATGAAAACTAGTTACGCTTCTGTCCTCGTTGCGGGGGAGGAGACCTCGTTCAACCGCTTGATGAGCGGATGACGGCGGTCTCCCAACGGCAGATAGGCTCTCGCCTCAGTGAAATGGGACTCATAGACTGCACTAACACACTCCAAAGAGGTGAGCGCCATGGAGCCGCCGAGCTCTGGCTGTCTGTTTTCACGGATTGCGTTTACCATGTCCCTTACACTCCAAATCGAATGCCTATCCGACCACGTCTGACCGTCAATGACAAAAACCTCTTTGGGCAGCAGAACGCGCTCCCATTGGGGCGTGTGTGCAGCAAAGGAAACGTCAAAGGGGCAATACCACATCTCATCTATCCCTGTTTTGGAGTTTGGCTTAATCATCAATTGCCCCTCACTTCCTAAAATATGGGGACCCATCATCCAACCGTGCAGAGGTTCACGGCGATAGAGCTCAACCAAGCCACTCACGCCTCGCTTTCCACCAAGATGGATCATCATTGTATCCCCTGCCACCATTCCATTATCGCGCCGATCCGTCTTGCAGAGCTCACTACTGTGCATGATATCCGCAACACCAATTGCGTGTCCTTGGTAGGTAAC
>JAKZSX010000324.1:0-2507 GCA_047517405.1 Candidatus Poribacteria bacterium
CCATGGACGGGTGGATGATACGATGAATCTCGGTGGCATCAAAGTCAGTTCGGCAGAGATCGAGGAGGTTCTCAATTCGGTGAGCGGCATTCACGAAGTCGCAGCGATTGCGGTATCTCCGCCCGATGGGGGTCCTAGCCAGCTGGTCATTTATGCTGTGCTTCTGCCGGGAGCAGATAAGGGTTCGCTAACCACTTCTTTACAATCGGCGATCCGGGAGCATCTCAACCCGCTATTTAGGATTCACGATGTCATCGTCGTCGATGCCCTACCTCGAACCGCTTCCAACAAAATCATGCGCCGTGTTCTGCGTGATGAGCAATCCCGTTAAAGGACAGATACACGGGCACCTCTCTACTTTAGGATGACCATTTTTCGCGTGGCGGCGTAATCCCCCGTTCCGGTTTCCGACCGAGAGTTTTCAACCTGTAGCTGGTAGAAATAGACACCACTGCCCACCGACTCACCTAAGTTGTTGCGTCCATCCCAATACGCTGCTTCTGTCCGATTTGTGTAGTAGCCTGCAGGCTGATATCCCAGAGAGAATTGACGCACGATCACACCTTTTATGTCATAGATAGTAAGCGTTACATCGGCAGCGTGGGCGAGGTGATACGGAATCCACGTCTCCGGGTTAAACGGGTTGGGATAGTTTGCGAGTAGGGCGGTTTTATCGGGCAGCATCGCACCTAAAAGGCGTTCAAGGTTGGCAATACCTAGCTGAAAAAGAAGTGAGCCGTCATCTGCTGCATGCGCCATATCTATCCACTTTTGAACCATTTCAGCATTGAGAACCGCCCCGTACCGTACAAGACCGCTGGGTACTTCTTGGACCCCCGATTCACCTAAGTGTTGCGCAACAGCAAGCAGATCGAAAATATTAACAACGCCATCCGCATTGACATCAGCAGCCAGCTCCGGATCTGATTTCCCAACGTTTTGAGCAACTAGTATTAAATCCAAGATGCTCACCTGCCCATCCCGATTGACATCATAATTTTCTTTGACAACAATCTGAGCAGTCATAAGCTGGTACGGTATTCTTGTGCCGTCAACCGTACTGAGTGCAACGTTACTTAGTCCTAATGACGCCTCTCCGGTTGCCTTTGCTTCAAAGTTGACTGAGAGGAGTACACCGGTGACGTCGACACCGTCGGTGCCAAGGGATAACGCACTGATGCCGGTGACTCTGCCGGAGTCGTTGTCAATCGCGCCCTCTTGAAAGAAGGAGCCTCCGCTCCCCTTTAGAAAACCGCCCTCCGTCACGGAATCGACCTGAAGCACCCGCGGACTAAACGTAATATCCAAGGAGTAACCGGCAAAATTCGCAACATCTTCTACAAGCACATCGAGTTTGAAGCTGTCCCCAAGCAGAGCTGAATCTGAAGCTAGTGAGCCGAACCCGAAACTCACCAAATCCTTGATGATAACTGCTTGCCCGATAAGTGTGCCATCATTGCCATTTGGGGAGAGGTCCTTGGCGCCATCTTCGAAATTCCAGTAGCCGGCGAGCCCCGATTCGTTCCCCTGAAGCGAGGTGTTCATTGCCGCTTGGATTTCGGATTCCGTGCGAATGATGTTCCAGAGCCGCACTTCGTCAATCAGCCCATCAAAATATTGACCGGCCTCCTCACGACGGCCACCAATTTTGAAATAATTATGTGTGCTATAAACATCTCCAATCTCCCCCATACCAGCTGTTGAAAATACCTGCACACCATTAGCAAAGAGTTAAATAAGGTTTTCGCTTGCTGAATAGGTGAAGGCAAGATGTGCCCACGTTCCTTCAGGAACAACAAACTCGCTATTGGTCCATGTCCAACCCGGATCTTCATTGCTAACAGCGAACCAAATGCTGCCATCACGAAATCGGGCGAGTTCATATTCTCCTTCCTTATTGACGATGATTCCCCCGTTGTTGTCACCACTACCGGAACCCGGACCTAACGGATAAATCCAAGCTTCGATGGTTAATGTATCGGTCATAACTAAGGACTGCGCGTGTTCAACACGGACTTCGTCTCCGTTGCCATCAAGACTCAAGAAAAGGCCAATCCCATTGGCTAAGCTCAGGTTAGCACCTGAACAAAAGATGGAAAGAAAAATCAATATCCAGAAGATGTGCTGCATAAAATAACGAGGAAAGTACTTTTTCATAAGTTTTAGCTCCTTCATTAGATTGAGAGATATATAAGAGGCTCCGCCTCGCAACGGAACACCATGATAATTAGAATATAACGAAATTAGGTTAAAATCAACTATTTTAGGATGACCATTTTTCGCAAAAACTGGCAAAAAAAACCGGTAAGAGCAGATTATGCCGTACCCTTACCGGTTCTGTTTTTAATCGGTTCTGTTTTTACTTTCCGTTGCCGTGCAGCGCAGCGACAACCTTCTCCGGTTTCATTGGGAGTTCGGTAATCCGGATGCCAACCGCGTCGGCGACAGCGTTTGCCATGGTTGCTAACGTTGGGGTGATTGGCGGTTCACCGACACCCTTCGCGCCA
>JAKZSX010000325.1:0-22235 GCA_047517405.1 Candidatus Poribacteria bacterium
TTGACATCGTGTTTTTCGCACGCTTCCAGCATTGCATCTGCCTCTTCCATTGAGCAGCAGAGCGGCTTTTCGCAGTAGATGCCCTTGACCCCGTTTTCCGCCGCAAAAATTGTGATTTCAGCATGCGTTGCCGGACGGGTGGCGATACTCACAATATCCGGCTTTTCTTTCCGAATCATCTCGCGATAGTCGGTGTAGCCTTCAGGGACGTTGTACCGCTCTTGAATCACCTTCACCTTGTCCGGGAGGACATCCGAAACAGCAATCAGATCTGTGTGTGTTGAGGCGGTATGTCCGGCGGCGTGCGAGTAGGGAATCCATCGAAAGCTTTGAGGGTGGTCTCGAACTTCGTCATCGATTGTCGCCCCCATCCGGCCGCAGCCGATGAGGCAGGCACTGTATCGTTTCGCCATGTGTGGGCTCCTTGATTAATTCTGAACATCTCTATGGAACAGTTGAGCGCATTGCCATTCGATTAGCGACCTATTCTATTACGCATATCGCGTTGGTGTCAAGCAGAAATACGCAAATGGGCTTGATGTTTTAACGTGTTCTGGTATAATGTATATCAAATTATATCTACCCTCAGAAGGCGGACCTTCCAATGCAAACACCTATTAAACCGAATCGACCGCGCGCCCGTGAGATTGGCATCCAAATTGGCAATCTGCCAACAGGTAAACTCAACGGAATGACCGATGTTCCCGGTGTCAAAGTGGGGCATGTCACGCGAATATCGGGGGAAGGATCTCTCTCCCTCGGCAACGGGCCAATCCGCACAGGCGTGACAGCCATCTTGCCGCATGACGGCAACATTTTTCGTGAAAAAGTGACCGCAACAGCGCATATCATCAACGCATTCGGCAAATCAATTGGCTTGCCGCAACTGCTTGAACTGGGAAATATCGAGACCCCAATCCTCCTAACAAACACACTCAATGTCTGGGTAGCCGCTGACGCGCTTGTGGATTATGTCTCAGCACAGAATCCGGGTGTCTATTCATTTAATCCGATCGTCGGCGAATGTAACGACAGCTTTCTTAACGATATTCTAGGGCGTCATGTCCGACGTGAGCATGTCTTTGAGGCGTTGGAAACTGCCTCTCACACGAATGTCGAAGAAGGCGTTGTTGGTGCCGGCGTAGGTATGAGTGGTTTTGGCTGGAAAGCTGGGATTGGAACCGCTTCGCGTGTAGTTCAAGTGGAAGGGACCGCATATACGGTTGGTGTTTTGGTCCTGACCAATACCGGAGGGGCGTCCGATTTGAGGATAGACGGCTTTCCGATTGGACAGCATCTGACGCCTGAGGAGGTTTCGGAAGAGCGACCGGGGTCGATCATGATCATCGTTGCGACGGATGCACCACTTTCCCACCGACAACTCACCCGCGTTGCCAAGCGAGCGACGTTTGGGCTCGCACGAACCGGAGCGATTGCATCACATGGTAGCGGTGATTTCGTCATCGCCTTTTCGACAGCGAACCGTATCGGGGCTTCTCCACCTGAAGGCGGGGTTGTGCTTTCAACGTTTCATGACGAGGGCGCGCTAACCCTCTTCTTTCGCGCTGTTATTGAAGCGACCGAAGAATCAATAATTAACTCGCTGCTCAAAGCACACACGGTTGTCGGTCGCGACGGCAACGTCAGACATGGCATTCCAATCCGCCGCATCGTCGAAATCTTGGGGCTCTAGCCTCCCGAAACACTACCTTGGGATGAATAATACCTCCGCAGAGTAAAGAGTAAGGGGTTAAAGCAGAGTAATGCTACTAGCTTACCTGCTCACAGCCCCATATTTGCATATCTCTAAACCACCAGTTTTCCACGTGACATCGGTATTGATTTCTGCTAAAATGGATCAGATTCTTATCCAGTCAGATGTCCGAAAGCTGAGATAGTATCTTAGGTACTAAAAGCAAAATACAAATAGGAGCGAATATGGAACAATCCAATACAAATATCAGTGATTCTCCAGGGGAGAAAGTTGATGGAGGTTGTCTGCCCGATTGGGAAGTCGCAGATCTACCTGCTCCGCCACCCTACCGCTTCAGCCGTGCGTTTCGGAGTGTTTTGGGACCGGGGATTATTGCATTGGGTGGATCCATTGGAAGCGGCGAATGGTTGCTCGGTCCTGCAATTACCGCACAGTACGGTGGACGGCTCCTTTGGATCGCGACAGTTGCTATCCTGCTCCAGTCCTTCATCAACACAGAAGCAATTCGCTACACTATTTATACCGGCGAACCGATGTTCAGCGGTTATATGCGCTGCAAACCGGGCTCGCGGTTCTGGGCGTTTTTTTATTCGGGTATAGACTTCTTCGGAATTTGGCCCGGCTGGGCAGCAACCGCCGCCACAGCTATTGCGGCGGCGTGGTTGGGATATATGCCGGGGGAAGCCGACCAAGGTACAGTGCGACTCTTTGCGTATCTGGCTTTCTTCTTATGTCTGGGAATCGTCCTGTTTGGCAAAAAGATATACAATGCCCTTGAAAAAGTCCAATTGGTCATGGTCATCTGGATTATCGGCTACCTGCTCTTGATTGATCTGTTTATGGTGCCCCCCAGGGTCTGGTGGACTGCGATCAAAGGGTTCTTTAGCTTTGGCGCGTTACCAGCGCCGGAGGGTGGTAATGTTGATTGGTTGTTACTTGGTGCGTTTGCTGCCTATGCGGGAAGTGGTGGACTGGGCAATGTCGGTATCAGCAATTACGTCCGTGATAAAGGCTGGGGTATGAGTAGCCTCGTCGGTGCAATTCCCTCTCTGATTGGTGGACAGCAGGTAACACTGACGCATATCGGCAAAGTTTTTCGGATAACCCCTGAAAATTTGGAACGCTTCCGCGAATGGTGGAAATACAACCGTTTCGAGCAGTATTACATCTGGGTTATTGGCTGTTTCTTTGGTCTAGCACTGCCCGCCATGTTGACAATCGCCTTCGTTCCCGCGGGACAACAGATAGATCAATGGTCGGCCGCAGCATTTCAAGCGGAAGGACTTGCCGATAAAGGTGGACAAATCTTCTGGTATCTCACATTGCTGTGTGGATTTTGGGTGCTTTTTTCGACCCAGTTGGGCGGTGTGGACGGAGTCCCACGTCGTTACACAGACATCATTTGGACCGGATTTGCCAGTGCGCGAAAAATGGAAGAACACAATGCGAAATGGATCTATTACCCAATCCTTGTCGTCTATATCCTCTGGGGTGTTATTGCGCTCTATCTAGCAAAACCGTTTTTTATGATCTTGGTGTCCGCGACAGTTGGCGGGTACTTGCTCGTGATCACTTCACTGCACACCCTATACGTCAATCGAAAGTTTCTACCGAAAGAGATTCAACCCTCGATTTGGCGGCAAATTGGACTTGTCGCGTGTGCAGGATTCTACTCAACCTTCGGAACGTTGACGGTTATTCACAATGTCATTCCTAAGTTGGTTTCGCTTATATCGGGATAGGAGAAAACGAATTGGATCTTAAACTCAAAGATAAAGTTGTCATCGTTACGGGTGCCAGTCGAGGCATTGGGAAAGCAATCGCACTCGGTTTTGCAGCGGAAGGCGCGAAATTGAGCATCTGCGGCAGAACCCCGGAGACGCTCGAAGCGGCTACCGACGAAGTTAAGGCACTTGGAGCGGAGGTATTCGCCAAACTTGCCGATGTCACAAAAGGCGAGGATGCCGAGGCGTTTGTAGAAGCGACATTAGACCGATATGGGCGGGTTGATGTGCTAATCAATAACGTTGGCGGGAGCAAGTGGACGCCGACCCCTGAGATCTCCGATGAGGAGTGGCACGAAATCATCGATCTGAACCTCGTTTCCGCTGCCCGGATGAGTCGAGGTGTTATCTCAACGATGCAGGCGCAAGGGGGCGGCGTTATCATCACTATCTCATCGATTTACGGACGGGAAGGCGGCGGGCATATCACCTATAATGCAGCGAAGGCGGCAGAGATTAGCATGTCGAAGTCCCTCGCAGCTGAGCTAGCCAAGGACAACATCCGTGTCAACAGCGTTGCCCCCGGTTCGATTCTATTCCCCGGCGGTGGCTGGGAGCGGCGGCAAAAAGCAGATCCAGAAGGAATCGCTGCATTCGTCGAAAGCGATATGCCGCTGGGGCGATTTGGAAAGCCTGAAGAGGTAGCGGACGTGGTGGTGTTCCTCGCTTCTGGCCGCGCGAGCCTCGTCACTGGGGCATGTCTCAATGTCGATGGCTGCCAGTCAAAGTCAAATATTTGAGGTTAAGCCCAGTAAACATCTGCTCACTGCCCCTAACATTTCCCCACGACTGATTTCCACGGGTCCGTATCATGCAGCATTCACGTCCTTGGAATTGCGTCGTATAACGGCGCATTGAATCCGACAAAAAATGTATCTCCGAGCTGTAGCGTGGGTGCTCGTAGATTGCCACTTCGTCCCATAATCGCTTTGAGGATGTCATCTTGTGAATTGACGGTTGGGTCGAAAATATCGACTTTTTTGCCTTTGGCAACATGAATAGATTGAGCAGTTTTGATACGGTTCCACACCTCGGTTGGATTCAACTTCTCTTTACGCGCATCCGTTCGACTGTCTACCTGAATGTTGTTTGCGTCAAGAAACTCTTGCGCTTTCCGACAAGAAATTCAGCTGTTCCTAAAAAACATCCAATTCACTGTCATCAATTTCCTCCATTTTTTAGAATTTGTGTGCGTCAACTGCTACTCCTAGCGGTTTGATGTGTAGCAGATTTTTCCGCCAACAACTGTCAATAGGTTCTCAGAAGATTCATCAAGAATCTGTTCAATAACGGGACGACCATCGTTTGGAATTTGCACCGCGATGATATCCGCCTGCCATCCCTTTTCCAACCGTCCGACCTGTGCCAAACCAAGCACCTTTGCGCCGTTATAGGTTACCATGTCGAGCAACGTTTCAGGACGGATATACGGTTGGGTACGTGCGAGGAACCTTAACTCATCGAGTAAACTCAGAGACCAATTGCTCGCTAGACTATCGGTCCCAATAGCGACGTTGATTCCCTTTTCAATCAGCTGCGCGACAGGGTGGTCCGTATGATAGAAGTAGTGGTGGCTCCGTGGGCAGAACACCACAGATGCACCACTCTCAGCGAGCATCGCCACATCTGTGTCAGTCAGGTAGTTGCAGTGAGCTAAGAGCGAGTTTTTCCGCAGGATACCCAATGTTCCCATATACTGCACAGGTGTTAGTTGCGGGGGGCTCCACTTGGCTGTCGAAATGCCAAACGCTTCTAGATAGTCTAAAAATGCACCCGTGCCCCTAGAAAGAAATTCAAGTTCTTCCTTGGTCTCCGCTATATGCGTACAAACCGGCAAGTTGGACATAACGCATTCACGATAAATATCAGCCGATGTGGAATAGGGGGCATGTGGTGACAACGCAGGTGTCAACAGCGAATCTGGAACAGGGGGAGAAGCCAAATATGTCGCAAGTCGGGTGAGTCCCGTGGCGGCGTGTTCGCCGGAAAAACCGAGTGCCTCAAAGAAAACCACCTTCCGAATCGGAGTATCCCGCAGAATCTGGGCGGAGTTCCCGGTTCCGTCGATATCTCCCACTGTTGTCGCACCGCCGGCTAAGCTTTGCTGCACCCCTTCGCGAACAGATGGTCCTATTGTTGAAGGGGTCCGCTTTCCAACAATTTGGAATATCCAATCGGTAAATTTGGGGGTCCGTTGAACTGAATCGGCGATGCTAGTTAGATCAAGGTGAGCATGTGCATTCACCAAGCCGGGCATGAGTACCGCTTCACCGAGGTCGTATATCGGACTGTTCTGAATCGCCAGGTAACGTCCAACATCGACAATCTGTGAACCTTGAATGGCAACCGTGCCATTCTCAATAATCGTACGACTGTTCGACATTACATATTTTGCGCGTAAAATCATGCAGGATCCTATGCGTGAAACGTAAAACTAATCCCCAAGTTGCTTGGAGCGGATAAATTGAGCCGCTTTACGACATACAACAACTGCTGTCAACAAATAAGGAAATTCCATGACTCCCAAGATCACCGGATATGCAACATCACAAGCGACACAAGCCTTCGCAGATCGGATAAACGCACATAACCCCTCCCTTGAGACGAATGCGTATCGCCGGCTCATCGGCACGGATCTGATAACGTCCAAAATCGGCTACGGCACTTACCGTGTGCATGACCAGAACGAGGAACACGTTGAAACGCTCGAATCCGCAATCGAAGCAGGGTGTAACCTGATTGATACATCCAGCAATTATACCGATGGTGGCAGCGAAACCCTGATCGGGGTTGTCCTGCAGAAGCTGATTTCCGCGAATAAAATTAAACGGGAAGAAATCATCGTTGTTTCCAAAGTCGGCTATATGCAGGGGCAAAACCTCGATCAGGCACAACAACGAGAGACAGCAGGTAATCCATGGGAAGAGGTGGTCAAATACATGGATGGCTGCTGGCACTGCATCCACCCCGATTTTCTGACCGATCAGTGGACGCGCAGTACAGATCGATTGGGATTGGAAACTATCGATGTTTACCTACTCCACAACCCGGAATACTTCCTATCCCATGCCAAAAACCAAGCCTCCCAATCTAACTTGGACACAATTCGAGATGCCTTCTACGACCGCACCTACCGCGCCTTTGTGCAGATGGAACGGTTCGTGGCTGATGGAAAGATTCGCTACTACGGTATTTCGTCGAATACCTTCCCTTCTCACCAAACCGACTTCGAGCATGTCTCCCTTAATCGCGTTTATGAAGCCGCTACCAAGGCAGCAGAGACAGTGTATGGAGATCATGCGGTGAGCCACTTCAAGGTCATTCAACTTCCATATAACCTACTTGAATCCGAAGCATTGACCGAAGCAAACAACGAAATTGATGGGACACGCGTCGCTGTCCTTGAGGCGGCGAAGTCGCTTGGACTCGGCGTTCTCGTGAATCGGCCCCTGAACGCTTTCAAGGACAATCAGATGACCCGCTTGGCACAATATGAACACCGTCCAAACGCCGATTATCCTCAGATGATGTCAATGGCAGAAGGTACATTAGTCCAAATCGAAACAAGGCTGGAGGATACACTGAAAAGTTGGGGGATTTTCGATTCGGTACAAAATCAGGTGAATGTGCACCTCTTTTACGATGTTGCCCAACAACTCGGCGGATTTATGTCGCGTGTCCAAGACCGCAGTCACTGGGAACAGGTTTTACAGCAGCACCTGATTCCACAAATCAATGCCTATCTACGACAGACCGGAATCGCCTGTCTGAGTCAACACCAAGCGGAGTGGGAGGGCTTACTCGCTCAATATGTAGAGGCGCTCAACTCACTGTTTGTAACCATAACGGAAATCTTTAACCGTGTGGATGCAGAGAAGGTTGAACCGATTTCTCACGTTTTGAACCTACATCTCTCCGACGCTCAAGGGACTTTAACGCTCTCTCAACGAGCCTTGAACTTCGTGACTTCCTCACCGGGGGTATCTGTTGTCCTGAATGGGATGAAACGCGAAGAATACGTTGAAGACGCAATGCAAATTATGGAAATGTCTGATTTTCCACAACCACTTGCGTTAATCGAAAGTGTGAGACGCGAGACGTGAGATTTTTCACATTTCACGCACGTGTCAATAGTCCCACCGCGCTAGTTCCATCCAAGCGGTAAGTTCGCGCTGCGTCGGTGTGAGCCGTTCTCGGATCTCCGGCGGAAAGTAGAAGTGATGGCAATTTCGACGCTCGCGGGTCATGACGTTGTAATGTGCGTGAACGTAGTTGTAGTAAAGATTCGATCGAACGGGCTGCGTGGTTTTAGGCAAACCATCATGGATGACGGTTTCGGAGAACATCAGCACATCCCCTGCCTTGCCAGTGACTGCGGTAGCACCGGGCATTTCTAAGCCCTTGTAGTTCTGCCAAGTCAGGTCGACGTTGCTTTTGTGGGAGCCGGGCAGCGCGACGACGCATCCGTCCTCCGTGCCATTGTCTGTGAGAAAGTAGACGACGTTGTACATACGGCTTCGGATAACGCCGTTACTATACGAATAATCTGTGGTGGGAACACCGCGATGCCAGCCACCTTGTTCCGCACCACCGAATTTGGAGATGGACCACGTGTTAATAAGCTGCGGTTCACCCACGAACTCATGGATATAGGGCAGTATACGTGGATGGTCAATAAGCCGATCGAAAATACTGTGCAGCCGAGGTAGACCGTTGAGCCGAATCTGATGAATCCGGCTAATTTCGCGGGTGGGACGCCCGGGCCCAACGGTTTCCATCCATTTGTCCTCATAGGTCTGATTTTCAAGGGTGTTCAGGACTTCCAAGTACTCCGCACATTCCTCAGAAGAGAGGACGTTCCGCAAAATCAGAAAGCCGTTAAGGTCAAAGAGAAAGCGATCCTCGACACTAATCTCCATGTTTTGGGACTCTGACATTTTTCTG
Source organism: Candidatus Poribacteria bacterium (assembly GCA_047517405.1). GTDB lineage: Bacteria > Poribacteria > WGA-4E > WGA-4E > PCPOR2b > PCPOR2b. Next base: position 8,443 of record JAKZSX010000325.1, read on the forward strand.
CCTTCCTATTGGTGTTATCTGCCCGCGCACTTGGGTGTTCTGGGTGTAACAATACAAATATCCTACTATCAAAGCTACAGATACGCGACTCACGATTTTGGTTTGCGTGCCCCTACCTTAATACTTGCAACCTCTGACTTTCCAATTTTTGCGTAAGCGGCTTTGCTGAACACCTGAATTTCCGCTAAACCCGCCCGACGGATTGAGTCCAGATATTGGTCTTCAGGCAATGCCCCAGAAATACAATTCGCCCAATTGCTAAGCGTCGATCTTACCCACTTGGGCAGACGGTTCGCAACGATGTCCGACACCAATAACTTCCCGCCCGGCTTGAGAACACGATGCGCTTCCCGAAAAACCGAATCTTTGTCCGGGGCAAGATTAATCACACAGTTAGAGATAACCCAATCAACGCTTTCGTCTTCAACCGGCGTTGACTCAATTTCACCTAACCGGAATTCAACATTTTTTGCATCCGCTTCTTCTGCATTCTTTTGCGCTTTTTCAATCATCTCTGGCGTCATATCGATGCCAATCACTCTCCCGCTTGTGCCTACCAGCTTTGCCGCAAGCAACACATCAATGCCTGCTCCTGACCCCAGATCGAGCACGACATCGCCCTCACAAATATCGGCATACATCAGGGGATTTCCACAACCGAAGGAATTATCAACAGCATCGGAGGGGATACTAGAAAGCTGCGCGTTGGTGTATCCGTTCTGATTCGCGGATTCACCATTGATAATTTCTGTGTTGCAGGAGCTAGAAGGTGAACAACAAGGTTCACCGCTTTTTACCAAAGCTGCGTAATGTTCACGGACGGTTGTTTTGATCTGTTCTGCGTTATCGGTTGTCATATTGCGTCTCTCGGTATTGGATTGAAGTCAGTTACTTATTCCAGTTGGCAATTCATATCTTGTCTTGATAACTGGTAGGTTGGGCGTCCACGCCCGGCTCACTCGCCCACGATACCTGCAGGTCTAGATTCATATCTCGACATTTTGATCTGCCTTGGCGTTCATAGTGATTATTAAGGCAGATCCACGCAGAAATCCAGCAGATCAATCAGCAGAGAACGCATCTCGCTTCGTTGCACAATCCGGTCGATCATCCCGTGCTCCAACAGAAACTCTGCCTTCTGGAAATTTTCAGGGAGTTGCTGTTTAATGCTCGCAGTAGCGAGCGGACCGGCGAAGCCGATCCGGGCACCCGGTTCCGCGAGAATGATATGTGCCAACGAGGCATAGCTCGCGGTTGATCCACCGAAGGTTGGGTCCGCCATCACAGAAATATAGGGAAGCCCTGCTTCTGCGTGCTTAACACAAACCGATGAGGTCTTCGCCATCTGCATCAGCGAGAGCGTGCCTTCTTGCATTCGCATCCCACCGCTCCGGGAGACGATGATCAGCGGCAATCTGTTCTGCGTGGCATATTCAATATTACGAGTGACTTTTTCTCCGACAACCGCCCCCATCGTACCGCCTCGAACTCCAAAATCACTGATCGTAATTGCGACAGGCTGTCCGCCGATTTTCGCCTCACCAGTAAGGATCTCCGATTTGAGTCCCGTTTTTGCGTAATCGCGTGCGAGTTGTTCTTCGTAGTTGGGGAAATCTAAAGGGTTAGTCGAATACAGACCGGCGTCATGTTCATCAAAGCTGCCCTCATCAACCAAGAGTTCGAGCCGCTCATAGGCAGTCATGGGATGGTGATAGCCGCATTCTGGACAGACCCTATGTGCGTCTAAAAGTGTTTTCTCGGAAATCTCTGCGCTGCAACCCTGGCATGTTATTGCCACTGAAGTTGCCATGTCTGTAAGCTCCATCTTTGTATAGGGAATGGTTTTATGGACTATTGATTCGTATCCATGCACATGATACCTTTGGCGGTGATATTTGTCAAGCCCAAAGGTATCATGGGAATTTCACCTATTATTCTACAATGTCCTACTGGAAATAGAGCGAAATTCATCCTTGAAGAACACCGCTGTTTGTGATATTATTTTGCGGTTCTGTTTTGAAATGCGAGTGGAAGGGGGTGCCGCTGTTGCAGAATTACAACGATAGGGTATCAAAAAACACTCAATCGACCAGAATAACGATGGCTGAAACTTTTCCGATTCCCTATATGTTCAGCAGCGAATGCAAAACCCTCATAGTAGTGAAATACTGCGATATCATAGCTGTTTCGCGGGTATGCTTTGGCTCATTATTATTGACCGACTTTCATCCTTCCAAAATTGGCACAGAGTTTGCCATAGAATCCTAGCGTAATGGTTGTTAATTTTAGAAAACCTCATAATCAGTCCTCCGAAAACGTTCCCGTTGGATTGAACGGCTTTGAGAACGACTGATAATTGGAAGGAGAAAACGTCATGTTGACCCAAATGCACCGATTTTTCACCGCATTTCTGCTCGTAATAACACCATTTTGCTTGATTTTAGGTTGTGATTCTAGTGACGATAATCCAGTTCAGGCGGATACCGAACCACCGGCGATACCACGAGGCGTGAGGAGTATCACAGAGGACGGTCAGGTAATCGTTGAATGGTTCCTGAATGGCGAAGCCGATCTCGCCGGCTATAGAATCTGGCGTGACGACGATGGTGATGAAGAATTTGAGCTGCTTGCAGAGGTTTCATCAGATCCTTCTGCCGATGTTGATAGGTTTAGCTTTGTAGATGAGCAAGTCATCAATGGGAGCACCTACTCTTATGCTGTTTCTGCCTTTGACTACGATGATAATGAGAGCGAACTAAGTCCTGAGCAGGTCTTTGATACACCACGTCCATCGGGCAACAACACTACCCTGAATGATTTTAACCTAATACCTACCCGAAGTGGATTTGACTTCTCCCAGCCAGCAAGGGGTGCTATTACTTGGGATTTACCTGCTACAGATGTCTATTTTGGGTTTGATACAGAGGTCAACGTTCCGTACCTCTATTCGGACAACTTGACAGAGATGCAGGACATGGGTTACCATGAATACTTCGACGAAGTGGATGTTTCGCCCGTGCGAGGCTTCACCACGCAATTCGTCGAACTCATTGAGGGGCATGTGTATGCCCTATTGACTCCCGACGGAAATTTCGCCAAAATTCACGTCATTACTGTTTCTGATACGACAATCACTTTTGATTGGGCTTACCAGATTGATCCGGGTAACCCCCAACTTGCACCTCGCCGTCCGTGAAAGCAACCAGCTAAGTAGATAGGGAGCCCTAACGAAATGAAAAAGTGCTTTTTTGTGCTTATTGCTTTTGTGAGTTTCACAATAGGTTGGAATATTGGATCGGCAGAATCGACCGCCGATGATACAACTATGATTCAATCAGGTACCCAAGTACAGGTGAATACCGAAGACTCACCAACCTCCCCGACCCTGACAGGAAGCGTCCTCCCTCGCAATTCGAATCGCCAAACGAATTCGCTAGGTTATCCTCTCTTCCGATCACATGCGCCAAAGTACTATCCCCCGAAAACCGCTCGAACAGCGATACTTTTGTCGGCGACGCTGCCCGGTTTGGGACAAACCTATTCCGAGCGCCCTGCGAGAGGGTTAGCCTTTCTCGCTGCCGGGGTTGGATTGATAGCAGCAGGAGGATTCAATTTGGACCGTGCAGTCAATTACAATGACCTCTCAAATCGCTTCAACACGGGATTTTATGACCCAAATAGCGGCGACTTTCTGACAGCAGATCAAGGGCGTGTCAAGGCACGAGGTCATGCCCAATTCGGGGTGCTTTTTCTGGCGAGTGGGATTGGTGTTTATCTTTGGAATATTTTTGATGCAGCCAAGACAGTTGACCAATATAATGAACGAAGATTTCCGGTGCAGGCGCAACAAAATATGCAAGACGAATTTCCGCACAAAAGCCTTTTTATTACAAGTGACGGCAATTTGTCTCATGGAGAAGCCTATCTGACAGTCAACCACCGCTTTTAGCGGATGCATAAAAGTGGTCAGGTTTCATCGGATAAGGAGAACTGTACCGTGCGATTCGTCCAAATCTTATTGGTGAGCTGTTTCATCTTTCTCACCTTCTCTCTAGCCATTTCAGCAACCTATTCGTTGCTTGACACCAAGGATCTCGATCAGGATCCCATTCAGGTTGGCGAAGTGCTAACTTACAGCGTCAAAATTAAAGGATTGCCTGCTGGGACACAGGTTACAAAGGTCGTTGAAAAAACGACCCTGGCTGATCAGTCAGTCTACCGTTTCACATCGGAAAGACAGACAGGGAATCTTCTTGGAAAGTTATACCATTTCCATGACCGAACAGAGAGCTACGTTACAACCGATCGATTATTCCCGCTGAGATATGTTAAAGATTTAGAAGATCAGAAATATCGAGCGCGGGTTGAGATTGATTTCGACCATAGCGAAGGGAAGGCGCAATATGCCAAAAACTTGGATAACAAGGCTTTGCACATCCCGATCGGTATACAGGATGATCTGTCGATGATTTACTTCCTGCGTTCAAAGCAATTGCAGGCCGGTCAGACCTACAGATTTCCGGTGCTTATCAAGGATAAGTGCGAATATGTGACTCTTGAAATTCGCCGTCGTGAAGTGATAAAAACCAAAGCATTAGGACGCGTGGAAACATTAGTGCTACGCACCTCGCACGGGTACCTGATGTGGCTCACAAACGATGAGCGCCGTATTCCCGTCAGAATCGAAGCCGAGACACCTGGTATCGGCAAACTAGTCGGCATACTGGAAAAAATTGATTTTCTGGATTAGAGAAAGAATGTGATAGATCCTCTGCGGCAGTCAAACACCTATCAATCGCTTGTTGAAACCCTGACCGCTCAGTTTTCAGGGTTGGGGTGTGCTCCAATTTCGTTAAATCAGCAGATAGATCTCCCCAAACCTTGGTTGCGCGGTTTACATGGCGCGTCTGCCGCTTATTTACTCAGTGCATTGGCAGCCGATTTTGCCGACAAATCCTTTCTCGTTGTTCTTCCCACGCAGCACGAAGCTGAGAAAATCAGCCAAGATCTACCCGCCTATCATTTTGAGGAAGCCCATCTCTTTCCGCAATGGCAGAATTTCCTTTACGACGGTATTTCCCCCACAAAAAATGTTGTTGCAGAACGATTAATCTGTTTGTATCAACTGGTAAAAGGAGATCGTGCGTTCATTGTCACATCAATCCATGCGTTGATGCATAAAATTCTGCCTCAATCGGTTGTAGAATCTGCCTTCTTAACTCTCCGCATCGGGGATGAGATTGCCCCCGACGCAGTGGTTGAACAGCTTCTGTGTAACGGTTATCAGCGCGTAGATCTCGTAGAAGTCAAGGGAGAGTTAGCCCGTCGTGGCGATATTTTGGATGTTTATCCGTTGACCGCTGATGCCCCCATCCGGATTGAGTTCTTTGGCGACGAAATCGACGCTATCCGATCTTTTGATCCGGCCTCACAACGCTCTCTGTCCGACGGGGTTGATGACGAACCGAAAGCGATTACACTGTGTCCGGTTCGAGAAATCATCCTATCCCCCGAAACCCTTGATCTATGGAAAACCCGAGCAGAGATACTGATTCAAAACAACGAATCGCCCAAGTATCGAAACGCGATTAACGAGATTACGCACCGCCTCGAAACGGATACAAATCTGGAAGGACTGGAAGCCTTGCTTCCGATGGTGTATGAAGAAACCAATACCCTCACGGATTATCTGCCTCCACAGACTGTCGTTTTCCTGATTGAGCCGGCCTGGATGGCGCGCGAGGGAGCCCAACTCATCGACGATACGAAAGATCTTTATGAGCGAAAACTAGCATTTGATCAGTTTATGGTGTCACCCGATGAGACGTTTGTGCCGTTTGAATCAGTAATTTCTACTTTGCAGGCCTATCCCTTGGTTCGCACGTCGTTGACTCCGCCTGCACTCAACACGGATGAACAGGTTGAAGAAATTGTTTTTGGTATGCGTCCGCTCGGTCTTCCGCGTAGTAATTATCGGATGGTCATGGATCAGATCAAAGGGTGGACTGACGAAGGTTATTTCGTCAACTTCCTCTGTGATAATCCAAAGAATGCAGATCGACTGCACAACATCTTGGCAGATCGAGACTTACCTGAAACCCAGACAGCGGTGAACATCGGCAGCATCAGCGAGGGGTTTATCAGCGAAACCCTCAAGTTCATCACGCTTTCCGAAGATGAGTTGTTTGGACGTGAACACTACCGGCACCGCAAGACCTCCTTCAAGGAAGGTACTCCTATCCTGAGTTTAATTGACCTCAAGGAAGGAGATTATGTGGTACATGTCTCACACGGAATTGGTCGCTACGCAGGGATTCGCCGCCTCGATATAGATGGAAAGCCACAAGATTTTCTCGTGCTAGATTATGCGGACGGGGGCAGGCTGTATGCACCTACCTATCAAGTAGATCTCGTGCAGAAGTATATTGGCGGACAAGAGGAGGGAAAGTTACGGCTGGATAAACTCGGTGGAACGTCATGGGAGCGGGTCAAAGCTAGAGTAAAAGCATCCATAGAGCAAATGGCGGAGGAATTACTCGAACTGTACGCCATCCGTGAATCCCGTGAGGGATATGCCTTTTCTGTGGATACCCCTTGGCAGGAAGAGTTTGAGGTGTTGTTTCCTTATGAGGAGACCCCAGATCAGCAGAAGGCAATTGAAGATGTCAAGCAGGATATGGAACGCCTTCGTCCCATGGATCGACTGATCTGCGGAGATGTTGGATATGGAAAGACCGAGGTGGCACTCCGTGCGGCATTCAAGTCAGTGATGGCAGGAAAACAGGTAGCCTTGCTTGCTCCAACTACAATTCTTACGCTACAGCATTTTAATACATTTCAGCAACGGTTCGCCCCTTTTCCTGTTCAGGTTGAAATGCTGAATCGCTTCCGAACAGATAAAGAAGCAAAGATGGTCGTGCAAGGATTGGCAAATGGCACCGTCGATATTGTTATCGGCACTCATGCCCTGCTCTCAAAAAATATTAAGTTCCAAGAACTCGGTTTGCTTGTGGTTGACGAGGAACATCGTTTCGGGGTCAAGCACAAAGAGAAGATTAAACAGATAAAGCAGACGGTTGATGTATTAACCTTGACAGCGACACCTATTCCGCGTACACTCCATATGTCCCTCGTTGGCATCCGTGACTTTAGCGTAATCAATACGCCCCCCGAAAATCGTCTGCCGATTGAAACTTATGTCATGGAGTACAATCCCGATGTGGTCCGAGATGCAATTTTGCGTGAAATGGAGCGGGGTGGACAGATCTTCTTTGTTCATAACCGTGTCCAAAGCATCGCGAGCATCGCCACTGCAATCCAAAATCTCGTGCCACACGCCCGGGTCTGCATGGCACACGGCCAAATGCCTGAACGTCAACTCGAAAAGGTGATGATGGAGTTCATCAGCCACAAATACGATATTTTGGTTTGCACCATGATCATCGAGTCCGGGGTGGATATCCCAACCGTCAACACGATTTTTATTAATCGTGCAGACGCGTTTGGATTAGCCCAGCTTTACCAGTTACGTGGGCGGGTCGGTCGCGATCAATATCAAGCTTACGGCTATCTTTTCTATCCACAAGGGCGCGCGATTACAGAGGGTGCTCAAAAACGCCTGCGGGTCATCGAAGAATTTACCGACCTCGGCTCCGGCTTTAAAATCGCCCTCCGCGACCTGGAGATTCGGGGAACCGGCAACATTCTTGGTTCAGAGCAGCACGGCCATATCACCGCTATCGGTTACGACATGTACTGTAAACTCCTTGAGGAAGCAGTGCAAAAACTGAAGGGTGAGGCGGTCGAAGAAACAGTTGAAACACGAATTAACCTCCCTATTGAAGCCTACCTCCCCGATGAATACGTGCCTGACAGCCGGCAGAAGGTTGCCCTTTACAAAAAGATCGCTGCCCTAGAAACAGAAGTGGATCGAAAAGAACTTGAGGAAGAGATGGTTGATCGATACGGAAAAATCCCTGAGCCGGTTCAGATGCTCCTCGAAATTGCCGACTTAAAACAACTTAGTCAACAGCTAGGGGTTGATGGAATCGTCGCAGGCGAAGAGAGCATCAAGGTCACATTTGACGAGGCAAAAACAAGCCTCGATCCCCGTAAGCTGATTCGACTTATCGAACAGGATCGACGAATCTCGATTGCCCCTCCTCTGCGTATGACAATCCGTATGAAAGGCTTAGAGGGGAAGGCACTCTTATTTGAACTCAAGCGCAGCCTTAGAAGATTAATCTAAGGTGTCAAACGTGATGCGTATAACCGCGAAGACGGTGTCTTCGCATTCCATATCAATCAGAAAGGAGCTATACACACAATGAAAAAGTTATTAATAATTTTAGTCGTGACTACGGCAATCGGCTTGGGCAGTTGGCAGATTGTCCAGTCGCAAAACAATGAAACAGCAGTCAATACACAGACCGGGGAGCAGATTGCCGAGAAAGCGTTAGCCGCTACTGTGCTCCTAGTCATGGAAGATGCCAACGGTGAGCTACTTGCATATGGGAGCGGATTCTTCGTGCAAACCAACCAGATTGCGACCAACTTTCATGTGATTAACGGTGCAGCACAAGGCACCGCAAAGAGCGTGGGTCAGGAAACGGAGTACACCATCGAAGGTGTCACCGCGATGGCTAAAAGCCACGATCTGGCGATTTTACAGGTGTCAGGTTTAAGTGTTCAACCGCTTCCCCTCGGCAACAGCGATACGGTTGAGATTGGGGAGAAGGTTTATGTTGCGGGCAATCCTAAAGGATACTTGGAGGGGACATTCTCGGATGGTATTATCAGCAGCGTTCGAGGGGATGGAACAAATCAGCTGCTCCAACTAACCGCTGCAATTTCCCCGGGGAGCAGCGGAGGGCCCGTGCTAAACCACCAAGGACAAGTCATCGGGGTGGCTTCCATGACTATTGAAGGTGGACAGAATCTCAATTTTGCCATTCCTTCAAATCATCTCAAAGCACTGCTCGCCCAGCTGGGCCCTGCACAACCGTTGCCGCAAACAAAACCAGTCGCCGGACCAATGGATGAGAGCCAGATTATTGTGGCTCGGTACGAATGGAACGACACACACGAGATTTCGCTTGCAACACTTAATGCAGAAATTGCAGCACTACCAGAGCATAAACAAAAAGGCTACCAATCTAAAGCCGGGAAGCTCATATTTTTGGAAGATTTTATCAACCAAAAGCTAATGCTCTTCGCTGCTGCCCAGAAAGGATTAGATCAAACAGAGGGATTCCAGAAGAGAGCAGATGACTATAAACATCAGTTGATGGTCGAACGCTTGACTGAAATTGAAGTCGATGAAAAAATTGTCATCACTGAGGAAGTGCTTCGGCAGTATTACGAGGAAAATAAAGATACGTATGTAGATAAGGAAAAAGTGCGGGCAACTTGCGTCACAGTATTTGATAAAGAACTCGCGCAGACAAAACTAACGGAAATTCAAGCTGGCAAAGACATCCTTGATGTGGTCAAGGAACTTTCGGAGAAAGATCTACTGACCGGCCCCGGCTCAAATCCAGGAGATCCTGGTGACACTGGCCTCTTTGGTCGAGATGTTTCCGCACGGGCGCAGGCGTTTGTTGACGCGATCTTTGCAATGGAAGTCGGCGAAATGACTGAGGAAGTTTTTGAACAAGAGGTCGAGGAAGACACCTATCACATGATTTTCCGAAAGGAAGAGCATCAGCCAGAACGTCAGCAGACCTTTGAGGAAGTTAAGCCCCGGCTTGAGTATCCTCTAAAACGTCAGATGAAGCGGAATCGCATCCTAAAATGGTTGGAAGCACTCACCGCAGAGGGCAAACTCAAAACGTATCCAGAACTGCTCCCGCCGCCCGTGGTACCCGAAGAGGAAGAAGATCCGGAAAACGAAAAATCGGAGCAGTAGTGGAACACAAAATGATGCAGATTCATCGTGTTCAAAAATTGGCTGACAGATGGTTGTCAAAGTCGAAAAACTGTATATCACGCAAAATTTAAGGAGGTATAACTGTGAAGTTATTGGGTATTATCGGTTTTATCTTAATCAGTGCCGTTACTGTTAGCATCGTTTTGAACGGTTGTGGTGGAAAAGCCGGGGCTGAAGGCACTGTAATCGCTGAATTTGAATGGAATGGAAAACACCAAATTACACTTGAAGAGATGCTGCAGGAGATAAGCGAACTCCCTACGTATAAACAACAACAGTACCAAGAGGCAGAAGGCGGGTATGAGGAATATATGAACCTGATGGCGGAGAGCCGTCTCATCCTTTGCCTTGCCAAAGATCGGAAACTTGATGAAGATTCTGAGATTCTTAAAAAAGTACAGGATTATTACCATGAATTGCTTGTTAACAGAATCACAGAGGTTGAAGTAGATCAGAAACTTAAACCAACTGAGGAAGATTACCGGATTTATTATGAAGAAAATAAGGGTGACTATGTTGACCCGGAAAAGGTGCGATTGACCTGTATAACTCTCACAAATGAGGAACGAGCGAACGAGGCCTTCCAACGAATCAAGGATGGAGAAGACATCATTGCCGTTGCTGCAGAACTATCTGCAAACGGGGAGTTAGTCGGACCGGGGTCAACTTCCGAAAATCCGGGCGACACCGAATTTTTCGATCGCAGCACATATTCCCGACGTGCAAAGGCGTTCAGCGATGCAGCATTTGCACTAGAAATCGGTCAAATGAACGATGAGATTCTCCATATCGAGCTTGATGAGGAGAACTATTACCTAATCTCCCGTAAGGAGGAATACCAGCCGGAACGCCAACGAACGCTTGATGAAACAAGTGTACAACGCAATGTAGAAAGACACGTGGATAATCAGAAACGAGAAGAACTTATGACCGATTGGCTGATCCGGCTTCATGAACAGGCGAAGGTCACAACCTTTGCAGATCGAATCCCTGATACACCACAGCCAGAGGAGGAAGCGGAAAGCGAATCGTCTAATGATAGTGCTACCCCGGCCGAGCCTGAAGAAGAACCTTAGGACGTTACACCTTAAGGAGGTACGATCCAAATGAAAATATTTCGTTTCTTTGCCGTGATTCTATTCACTGTTCATTTTGGCATCAATCCTGCCCCGGCGCGTAGGTTCGATCAGATTATCGCTTATGTCAACGAAGATGTGATCACTAAATGGGAACTCGACAGTGTTGTTAATCAAAAAGCACTGGAACTTCAGCAAGTTTATCGGTTCAGTGAGCGTGAAGCGACGCAAAAGGCGGAGCAGGAACGGGCTGTACTCCTCGATCAGTTGATCCGCCAGATGCTTCTCGTCGAAACGGCATTAACGCTAAAGGTCGAAATCTCAGAGGCTGAAGTGGAGCAATACATACAAAACTTCAAAGACCAGTACAAAATCGAGACTGAAGAGGAGCTTGCTCAAGCGCTAAAGAAGGAAGGATATACCTCGATGTCTTTCCGTGAACAAGCCAAACGTAATCTGATGGCGGAACAACTCGTAATGCAACGTATCCTCCCTAGGCTCCAAATCCGAGACTCAGACGTACAGAAGTTTTTTGAAGAAAACCGTCCGCAATTGCCAACTAAGACGGACAGAGTCCATCTTCGACATATCTTCGTTGCTTTCAAGCCGAGCGAAGCAGATCGCAAGCTTGCCCTCGACGAAATCGGCTCAATTCTTCAGGAATTAGCGGCTGGGAAAGATTTTGAGCAACTCGCGCAACGCCATGCGGATGATGAGCATAGAAATACAGGGGTTGGGACATTGAACGAACTACCGATTGCAGAAATGGACAACCTCTCCGCCACCTTCCGTGATGCACTTGCAGAGCTCAGCGTAGGCGAAACTAGTGAGCCGGTTGAAGGCAACGATGGATTTTATCTTTTCAAAGTTGAGCGCAAAGATGATCAGACCATAGCGTTCCGCTATCTCGTTGTCAGTCTGAAACCAAGCGAACCAGCAATGCAAGCCGCTTATGAACGCGCGGATAACCTCCTGCAGAGGTTAAACCAAGGTGAAGATTTCAATGCGCTTGCACGACAATACTCTGACGATTCACAAACAAAAGCCAATGGTGGTGATCTCGGGATCCGTTCACTTAGTGAGCTAAATCCCGACACTGGGAAAATTATTGAAGGACTTGCCATCGGAACGCACAGCACGCCAATCAAAACGACATTTGGCGTGCATATCTTCAAGATCGATAGCCGTACGGCCCCTGAGTTAAGCGATGCTGAAAAAGACCAGATCCGAATGATGCTGCGTCAACAAAAATTCCAAGAGGAATGGCAAATTTACACAGATTTGCTCAAGGGAAATTCCTTCATAAAAATTAAAAAATTAGAGTAAGTTGCGCTTTCCTATCGGAGTTACTTGACTGACAGTGAGGATTAAAGCAGAGAGATCCGATTCTCGGACAGACTTTACTGCTCTCAAATAGTTGATTTTACAGTGTTGTAGAGGAAAGGTAGGATGGAAAGGAGGGAAAAACGGAAACGGCAGAACATAGTAGGAAAAGGGGGGAACTTAACTTTCCGGCTTCCCAACCCTGTTGATCCCCACCTGCTTAATCACTTTTTGAGATTTGTGTTTCACGTTTCACGTTTTACGTTCTGTGCATCACGTTTCATACTGCATGTCCTATTACTTGCAATTCTCACGCTTAGCTTAATTGTGCCTACGGGCGAATTAGCCGCTCAAACCGACCCTCCGTCCACTACCGATGAAGATATTTCCAACGTACAGATGGAGGTGTCATCAGAAACCGCTTCACCGACAGATCCATCTGCTCGCGAAGCAGCCGCCGATGGGGAACCATCTACAGATGACGATACCTCTGTAACGTCCCTTGAGGAAACGTCAGAAACCCCGCCAGCAACAGATTCACCTTCACCAGAAGCCCCCACCCAAACCAGTCGAAAACTAGATCCGGAGAACATGTCACCCGAAGAAGGAGACCTTCTTGCAAAGGGCGATGATCTGACCTTTCACAATAACCTTATCCAAATCCATGGGAACGGACTAATCAAATACGACGAAGTCGTGCTCTACGCTGACCATATCTGGGCGGATTTCGAGGAAAATGTGATGCGGGCAGCGGGAAATGTGCACCTGATCGTTGGAAACGAAGAAACTTTTGCAAACGAACTCCTTTACAATCTTGAAACGAAAAAAGGGATTATCCGCGAGGGATTCACTTTCAGTGACCCGTGGTACTACCACGGCACTGAAATCTTCAAGATCGAAGATGATGAATCCTACATCCGTGGTGGGGCTTTGACAACATGCCCTCTCAAGCACCCCCATTTCTACTTCAGTGCATCGCAGATTATCGTCAGGATAAACAAAGAGTTAATTGCCAAGAATATTGTTCTGAGGGTTGGGGGCATTCCGCTCTTCTATTTTCCTGCCTACCGTCGCGATCTTCGCCAGGAAGAGAAGATCGCGAAAATAATCGTCAAAGTCGGAACAGATAGCTATCAGGGAGTATTCCTCAGCGTTATTTTGCCACTTGCGCGTCGCTTTCGGTATGACGGTGCCCTCCTGTTTGATCACTCTAGCCGTCGAGGAAGCGGGGGGGGGTTTGAAGGGAGATACCGTATAAACGATATCAAGCTCCAAGAAATTATTGTTCCTTTACCTCCCGATCCAACGCCGAGCGAACGGGCAAAATTGGAAGCGAAAGCACAGGAGTTATCGGATCGTCTGGAGGGAGAGTATGACCGGTATAAGCTGCGGCAAATCTTTCTGGAGTATAAAATCTCCGAAGAAGACATCGCAGCTGCCCACGAAAAGGTGGAGGAAGTCCATGC
>JAKZSX010000326.1:0-3735 GCA_047517405.1 Candidatus Poribacteria bacterium
TGCAGGTTGTCCCGGAGAATATGAGGAGCGCAAAATTGTACATCCAGTACGCCATAAGAACCAAGTGATCGTTATTGACCACGTTCCTGCAGATGTCTGTTCTATCTGCGGAGATGTACTTCTGAAGCCAGAGACAATCCGTCAGATTGAGAACGTGCTCCAAACGGCAACTCGTCCAACGCGCACGGTTCCCCTTTATGAGTATGCCTGAAAGAAGTGGGTCAAAGCGTCAAAAGAAAATCCTCTATCACGTTTCACGCATCATGAAAGGAGGTGATGACGGTGGGGTTGACGGTTACCGAAGAACCGGATTTACGTAACGCTGAAAGCGATCTCACATCGTTAGAACAACGGACTGAATATAGCACAATTACCAAAAAGGAGAATCATACAGTGTCTGAAAAAATTTATATTTTTGACACAACCCTGCGAGATGCCGAGCAAACACCCGGTGCCGCGCTAAACCTTGCAGAAAAACTGGAAATAGCGAAACATCTAGCTAAACTAAAAGTCGATATTATCGAAGCCGGTTTCCCGGTCTCATCACCCGGCGATTTCGATGCGGTGACGCGCATCGCCAATGAAGTCGAGGGTCCAGAAATTTGCGCGCTTTCACGTGTGATCGAGAAGGACATCACCGCGGCGTGGGGAGCGATTAAAGATGCACAGAAACCTCGTATTCATACGTTTGTCGGCACATCACCCATTCACCGAGAACGTATTACACGCACCTCTCCCGAAGAGACGCTGCAAATGGCAATCGATGCCGTCAGCTACGCGAAGAGTCTATCCGCCGGACACCCCGGTGCAGTTGTCGAATTTTCGCCGATGGATGCTGGACGCACGGAGCTAAGCTACCTTTATGAAGTCGTCGAGGCGACGATTGCAGCAGGGGCAACGATTGTGAACATCCCCGAAACGGTGGGTTGGACTGTGCCGGCTGAATTCGGAAAACTCATCGCAGACATCAAAGCGAATGTCCCGAACATCAATCAAGCGATCATCAGCGTTCACTGCCATAATGACCTCGGACTCGCTGTTGCCAACAGTCTCGAAGCGATTGAAAATGGGGCAAGGCAGGTCGAATGCACAATGAACGGACTCGGTGAACGCGCCGGTAACACATCGCTTGAAGAGGTTGTGATGGCAATCCGAACCCGTCGAGACTATTTCAGCGGCTACTATACCGACATCAACGCGAAAGAAATCGTTCCAGTTAGTCGTCGCGTCAGTCGGACGATGGGAATACCTGTTCAACCGAACAAAGCCATCGTTGGTGCCAACGCTTTCGCACACAGTTCTGGCATTCATCAAGACGGCGTTATCAAGCAGCGAAATACCTTCGAGATTATTGATCCAGCAGATGTCGGCTGGCAAGAGAGTCAGATTATCCTCAGTCCGAGATCCGGGCGTAACGCACTAAGACATCGTCTGGGTGCGCTCGGCTATGAGGTGACACCGGAGCAGATTGAAAAGATCTATGAACGATTTCTCAGTGTCGCCGACAAGAAAAAAGAGGTCCACGACGCCGATCTTGAGGCAATCATGCGAGACGAAGTCCGTTCTATTCCCGAGACCTTCCAATTGGAATACATTCAGGTGGTCAGCGGGACAAAAATCTCTCCAACAACGACGGTGGGTGTTCGTACCGAAGCAGGCGTCGTTGAAGAAGCATCCACCGGCGATGGTCCCGTCGATGCAGCCTACAAGGCAATCGACCGCGTCGTCAAGATTCCCCTCCTACTCACAGACTACAACATCAGGGCTGTGACCGAGGGAAAGGATGCCATCGGTGAGGTCACAATCAAGGTGCAGGACAACGGGAATGTAATCATTGGGCATGGTGCAAGCACGGACATTATTGAGGCGAGTGCGAAAGCCTACATTGATGCCATCAACAAGATTGTCCACCTGCGCTACGAAGAGTAAAAGAGAAATCCATAAACAAGAAAGCCGTAGGGGCACAGTATTGTGTCTCTACGGCTTTTTAATTTGTATCATGTTACAAAATCGTGCGACAGAAACCGTAGGGGCGGGGTTACCCTGCCCGAACTTGCTCTTGAACCAATGACCAAATGGTTCTCACGTTCCACGCATCACGTTTCATGCTAGGTATTTTGCCTTCAACCGCCCAATCGCGCCAATGGTGTCCGAACAAAGAACACCCCCGGCCCCTCGGACTGATCCTGGTCGAGATCGTAAAAGAGAGTGCCAAGCGTCTCTGCATCAATCTGCACCGTGCGGGGCCAACCCCGCCCCATGATGCGTCTGCCCGGATTGTGCACTTCAATCGCCCCCTCGATATCCCACGTTACCCCATCATCGCGTGATACGACCAGTTCGTAGCTAAACTCCCCATCGACACCGACGCCGTAGACGATGTAGGTTAACACAACCCAGCCGTTCGTCAATACAGTTAGGTCATACCCAGCGACGCCAAAGTGCGGAAAGACGTTCAACGCGTGCCAGGTATTACCATCATCTGTTGAACGAAGTCCTCTGACCATATTCCCCGGCACACCCACAGGCACGGGCGCAACCGTCTGCGGGGCCCCGCTTATTAACGTGCCTTTGGGGGTACGCACAATCGGCACCATGCCGTGATTACGTCCATCACCAAAAGACCTAATCTGATCTGCCCCCATATCGTAAAGCACGGTGCGGTCATAGAATGGACACACCCACTCATCCGTTGACCATTCTACCGGCGCATGGCGCATACAGGTATAGTTGGTGTGATCGGTGATAGGATAGTCCCGCGATTCAGACCAAGTTTCGCCCTCATCGCCGCTGACCGAAAATTGAGGTTCCCGCCAGAGTTTCTCGCCCGCTTTATGATAGCAGGACCAATTGAGCAAAATCCGTCCATCGCTTAATGTTACCAGCGAGCCGGGATAAATTGAACAGTTACGGATAACAGGAATAGGGACTGAACTACTCCACGTCACGCCACCATCGTTGGAGCGGCTTAACAGGAGTTCCTTCCCGCCACCGCCCTCTTTATTGTAGACAGCAAGTAGTGCCCCGCTCTGTGTGCCACAGAGCGCCGGATGAATGTGCCCACCAATTACATCGGCGATGCGCGTCGGTCTATTGTTGTTCATCTGTTCTTCTCACCTCACTAAAGGGATTCAGACAAGGGCTTGTCACCCCCATCCTTTTTACTTTTATAATGGCACAACACTACACAAAATCAGATTCCCGCAAGCGCATCGCTGTCTTATCCCTGAACTGCGTCGTCACCCAAAGTTCACCGGGTTCGGGTTCAAAAATATGCGGATACGACGGACCTCTGTCTTTCATACGTAGGATAACGACCGGATCAGACCAAGTTTCGCCCTCATCCTCCGAAAACGCAAGCGACACCTCCTCGCGATGCCAACTCGTTGCCACTGAGGACAAATTATTGTCACCGCCGCGGAGTTGATAACTTGTCGTGCCTTCAGGGTAAAAGCGGTTCCACGCCAACGCCAATCTACCGCTGGCAAGACGAAGCATCGCCGCCGGCGCACTGCTAGCGTCAATATCGGTCGGTTTTATCACGCGCCACGACAAACCCTTGTCCGATGAATATGCCGACCAAAACTTGCCGAGATTTGTCCTTATCAGCAACCACAGTCGTCCGTCAGAAAGCTCGACCAACGTCGGCTCCATTGCGCCATCATGGTGCCCGTGCCCGCCGAGATCGATGATATTGCTATGCCGCCATGTCTCACCGCTATCGGCGGAGACGTA
>JAKZSX010000327.1:0-4042 GCA_047517405.1 Candidatus Poribacteria bacterium
TGATCAAGCTTCGTGCTCCCCTCAATCCTAACGTTCCGAAAGTAACAAACCCAAATCAGCCCGTGCCACAAGTTGTTACACATGCTGACTTGCCTGTTTCTGACGCGCCCGGCGCACTCGCATTTAGTGCTCCAGTAGCAACGGCTCCCAGTGCCGTCCCCGCTAACATTGGTCGTGGGGTTGGTGGCATTATCCAGGTGAAAGTTGCCTTTGCGCGCCCGGAGGGACTCGCCATGGTTGAGCATGTCGGTGCTGCTCGCGATGCTCTGAACGATGTCGTTGAGAACATTACGCTCGGTAACGTAGAAGTGCCACCGCTACCCCGTGGTGAACCCGGTGGGCGTGTTATCGGTAGAGGAAGCGATATTCGCGGCGTCTTCCGCTTCACGCGTGTCCGTCACAGTCTCTCCGACTGGTGGGCAGATGCCTCCTCGCTGAACGCCTTTACCAAGTGGCTCAATGAACGCACCAAGATCAAGACCGACATGAACGTCGAAGGCGGCGCGTTGAAGCTAAATGACGCCAATCTGATGAAATGTCCGTTAGTGTTCATGACCGGGCATGATCCGGCACACGTCCGCTCCAAGAATCTGATGGGTCGTCAATACGGTGGTGGCAAGATGGACAGCCGGTTCTCCGAGACGGAAATGACTGCATTGCGGCGGTATCTCGTTGAAAAAGGTGGCCTTCTCGTCTTTGATGATTGCGGTGTGGACGCAGCAGCGCAAGCGATGCCCCGCCTATTCTTGGCACAGATGAGATATGTGATGCCAGAATATCAGGTCCAACGTATCCCCAACGACCACGAAATCTACGATAACTTCTATGAGATGGGTGGTCCGCCGACCGGATTCGACATTTTCTGGTGGGGATCTCGTCCAGGGAGGCGGAACTTCCTCGAAGGCATTTCCGTCAGCGACAAAATTACGGTCATCCTAGTTCGCCGTGACTATATGTGCGCGATGGAGTCAGTCAGCTTACCAACCCGCTCCGTCAAATACTCACCCGGCGTCTATCGTTTCATGACTAACCTCGCGGTTTATGCCCTGACGCACGGCTCGATTTCGGACTACTCTGGTTATATACCAGAAGATAGAATGGCAGCGCGGCAGCTGCCGACCGAAGCACCAGAAGCGGCAAAAATTGGGGCAGTTAAATAGAATCTTTTGATTCGAACATTTCTCGAATCGATTGAGTAGAAAAAGCAGCCATTCACTTGGCTGCTTTTTTATTGCCTTCTCTCAAGTATCTGTCTTTATGCAATAAATCGCACTGCTGCGTGAAGATATCATAGAGGATTCATTCACTAACGAAAAGAGTGCGACTCTTGTCCAATGAGTTGACGATGCTACCAGAAAGCTTTTCGGGGGTGGCATTAGTCCCTTTTTATCGGTAAAATCAACCTTCCCATCTCAGCGAAGAAGGAGATTTGTATGGAAGCGTACAATACGCAGTTAGCCCTCTCAGAGGGGCAGTTGCGGCCACTTTATATTGAAGGGTACACCAACCAACTTAGCTACGCCCCGGGTGACGAGATCGGGTTTCATGTTTCCACCAGCGCATCGCAGTATTCACTGGAGGTTGCACGCATCGGCGCAACTCGTGAAGTGGTCTGGAACGAGCAAGACATTTCCGGATCTGCGTATCCGATTCCAGAGGATGCATCGTCGCACGGATGCCGATGGCCCCAGAGTTTCAAGCTGCGTGTGCCGGATACATGGCGGAGTGGATATTATGAAGTATCAATGCGAGCAGAGGATAACGGCGGGGATTTCACATACAGAAACCGTCGGACTGCCAAGGGAGTGATGCACTTTGTTGTACGCTCTGCGCAGCCGGGACATGACACGAAGATTTTGCTGCAACTGGCGACAAACACCTATAATGCCTATAATAACTGGGGTGGATACAGCCTCTACAGCTATCATGGCCACAGCAACTTACAGGGGCATCGCGTTTCTTTCAACCGACCAATGGCAGGTCTTTTTAGCAGGTGGGAGTTGTCGTTTGTGGAATGGGCTGAACGAAATGGCTACACTCTCGATTACGCAGCCAACAGCGATCTTGAGTTTCACCCAGAAATTTTGAAGGAGTATCGACTGGTATTAAGCGTTGGTCACGATGAATACTGGTCTGGGGGGATGCGAGATAATCTAGAAGCGTTCATCGGTGACGGTGGGAATGCAGCGTTCTTTAGCGGAAATTCAGTCTGCTGGCAAGTCCGCAGCGAAGAGGAGGGACGCGCCTTGACCTGTTGGAAGCAGTGGTACAATCAGGACCCCATTTACAAGACAGACGACTATCGAACCTTGAGCACCTTGTGGAGTCATTACCTCGTCGGTCGACCTGAAAACGAATTAACCGGCGTCGGTTTCCTTTACGGCGGCTATCACCTCAGCCACGGCCAGTTCATGGATGGCTCAGGCGAGTACACGGTACATCGCCCGGAGCACTGGGTTTTTGAAGGGACGGGTCTCAACCAGGGAGACACCTTTGGCGGTAAGCACACCATCGTAGGCTATGAGTGCGATGGCTGCGAGTTACAAATTGAGGACGGGCTTCCTGTTCCAACCCGTCGAGATGGCACGCCTGATAGCTTCCTTATTCTCTGCAGCGCACCGGTGCGCTGGCATCCGGACGATAGTGAGTGGTACGAGCGTTGGGAGAGAGGTCGCACCGGTGCCGCGACGATGGGGATTTATACCCGTGGGGGAACTGTCTTCACCACCGCTACGACCGATTGGGCGCATGGATTACAGGGCGGAGATCTGGTTGTGGAACGCATCACGCAAAATTTGCTTGAGCGATTATCCCGCTAAACCGGATCAGTTAGTCTCCCTTGATGCCCTCGCTCAATAGCTTCGCACAACGCCATCGTCTTCACCGCATCCTCTAACGGACTCCAAGGTTTAGTATCATTCAGGATGCAGTCGGTGAAATGGCATGTTTCGTTGAAGTCAGGACCACCGACAGCGTCAAGGTCAAGCGGTTCCTCACACAGCACCCCGTCTAAGTAAAGGGTGATTTCCGGTGTGCGTGTCAAGTCGAGGTATGCCGACATATCCTCGGTGTGGACCTCTGCCGACTGAATCCGGTAGCCAACCCCGTAGTGACTCATCATTATGCCGTGACAGCCGTTATCAAAGGCAATGACAGCGTTGTAGCGGGGTGTGCCTGCACGCTTGCCATGCCACGAATGACCATACACCTCTACAGCGGTTGACGCTTCAGTTGGTGTGCGTCCTGCCATCCAGCGCAGCAGATCGACATGGTGAATCGCATCGCAGATAATCTCCGGCGGCGCAACCTCCCCGCGCCCTAGACGCTGCAATCCCGACGGTGGTTTATGATAATTTGCGGCGACTTGTACCGCGCCGCCACGCTCTTGCAGTAATTTTCGCACCGCCAACACCTCTGGCTTGTAACGGCGATTGACGGACAGAATCGCTTTGCCCTTACTCTTGCGGGCAGCGTCGAGCATCTGTTGCGTTTCCCCGACGTTCATCCCCGGTGACTTCTCGACCGACGTATGCAGGTCACGTCCCAAACACTCCACCACAATCGGCAGTAGATGACCGGGCATGGTGACGACATAGACAACATCTAGATCTACCTGATCTAGCATCCCGCGGTAATCGCTGAACGCAGACTCAGGTTTATGGGTGAGTTTTGCCTGCTCTAGCCGTTGGTCGTCGATCTCTGCGACTGAGATAAGTTCCATCCGAGGTTCATCTTTAATCATCGCAAAGTGACCCTGCGCGTGCCCGCCACAACCAATAACGCCGACTTTCAGATCAGCCATTGTACAACTTTCTCCTCTTTTGCTAAACCCCGTCCGTTTGTGGCGTCGCTGAGAGTTTAGAGAACTCTATTGTCAACGTGCCTCTTAAAAAGCGCAGGGCGATTGCCCACTCACACCCGTTTGGGGAGCGGGAGGCAATCGCCCGCGATTTACAGATTGAGCTTAAAAGAAAAACGGATTTGACCACGCCTTCTTGCCGGTCTCATCGGTAATCTCGACGCGGACGTACTTAACGCTGCT
>JAKZSX010000328.1:0-11711 GCA_047517405.1 Candidatus Poribacteria bacterium
TATGCTGTATTTTGTACCTCTTAGCGCTAAAACTTGATTTTCATTTGCAGTTTTGAATTTTCAGGAAAGGAGGTACACACCAATGGCAACAGGTCGAGTGAAATGGTTCAGCGATCAGAAAGGTTTCGGTTTCATCGTGACTGATGAAGGGCAAGATGTCTTCGTCCATTACTCCAACATCGACGGAACTGGCTTCAAGACCTTAGAAGAGGGGCAAGAGGTCGAATTCAACGTTGTGGAAGGAGACAAGGGGCTTCAGGCCGAAGAAGTCAGGAAGCTTGCATATTGATAAAGCTAACAGTACTATAGACAATACTATATAGAAAATGAAACCGGGGAAAAAAAGCTCTCAAGTGATTGAGGGCTTTTTTTATTGGGGAGAACAAACTCAATGAAGGATTTTGTTTGAGTGCTGCATACCAACAGATTGACAAGATTTGGAAACGTACAGGCAGGGCTTAACTAAGCAGAGCTAGTTGAGAAATTACGCGGACTCCTCCAAAAAAAAATCGAGCTAGATTAGCAGATCTTTTTCCGATTATCCTCCGATCATGGAAGCGGCTTTATTTTTTTCGGAATGCACCCCAACCTCGACTGATTCGATTTCTCCATCTAGGTGGGTCGTTGTCCCCCTCAATGCTTGCGCTTTCATCATCTTCTGTTACATCGCTTTCCTCATCTTCTGTTACATGCTGGTAGGCAGGTATTTCGTCGTCCAGGTCAAGCTGAGGAAGGTTCTGAATTAGTCCGACATTGCGGCGCGCCTCTTCAAAGTTCGGATTAATTCTTAATGCCTGCTTCCAACAGGCGAAAGCCAGCTCACTATCGCCTTGCTTGTAACAGATAATCCCTAACTTGTTGTACGCTTCAGGCAGGTTAGGATCGATAGATACTGCCCGCTTAAGCGCGTCGATTGCACTTTCAACTTTACCTTGGTACATGTAAGCGTTTCCAAGGTTATAGTGTATCTCTGCAAGATTCGGATCTCTTCGAACGATTGCCTCCCATTGAGCAATTGCGTCGTCAAAGCGGTTCTGCTCCCAATATTCAATGGCTCGGTCGTTGGCAATTTCAGCTCGCTTACTCATGAATATTTCCAATCTGGTGGTAAAGGTGGGTTGTGTGAGCTTGGCGTTAGGGCTCGCGCGACTCGATCAGTTGAATCACATTCGCGCTGCTCTTTTGCCAAGCCGCCTCAATATCAAGGAAGGTTATTAATTGTAACACTATTAAATAACTATATCACATTTCGCAATTTCAGTCAACACCAAAGTTAAATAAAAACATACAAATAGGAAAAGGGACTTGGGGGTTAGGCGGGAACGGTTCTATTGATGCTCCACAGCAGCTGCGCAAGCAGACTCAATCGCCTCAACTGATTCGAATGGTCTCTGCAAGCCCCCAGTTAAAGTCAAAGTAGTAATTATGCTTTTTGCTTTCAGGGACGCAGATGATGCAGCGTTTACCATTATGGACCAAGCGATTAGTAATTGTAATAAGATTGAGCTCGTAGGAATATATCATTTCAATAGCATCAAGGACGAGGAAATTGTGCGTTTGGAAATGTCTGTCCAGCAGCTCTTCAATAGCGATTTGTATCAGGAGGTGTATTTTTGCTTTCGCACCGGCGTAAGCGATTGACGTGCGCTGCTTGCTTAATTCATCGAGCAGATACAGATTTAAGTTGACGTAATAATCTGTGGAGTCGCCAAATTTTTCTTTGAGTAGGTGCTTGACCAAGTTCGTTTTGCCGGACTGAAAGTCTCCGACGAGACAAATTATCCCGTGCTCAGACCCGGAATTGATGTGATCAGCTAAGGCTTGATAGGCTTTCCGTTGACTTTCATTGAGTGGGTATGTTGGCATCCGATTGGAATCATCTCAAAAAGGAGATGTTAAAAAATCCTCCCAGTGGAAGTGTGGCAGAGGAAACTCCTCCGTTGCTTTACACTGTCAAAAAGTTGCTGCTTTTTCAAAGAAGTCAATCTCAACCACATCCACATTCGCACGCCGAGCATTGTCAGCGACCCTCTGGACAACCATTTCCCGAACAAATGGGATGGGGATGCGTTTGACGCGGTGAACGACCTCTTCCGTGCAACGGATTGAGGTATTACCCAAAAACGGACCTTCCTGTGATTTCGCTTCGGAGGGATGGTCGCACGTCTCGGGCACAAGCTGCTGCAAGCGCATTGAAACGTAATCGGTTACCCACCCTTTGAGTGCTTCCCCTTTCTCCTCGTCAACTGGAGTTGGCTGGGGTTTCTGATCCAACTTCTGGCTAATACCAATCAGCAAATCTTCCAAGCGATTCAACCGGTCTTCGACCGCGGATAATCGTTCTTCAACTTTGTTTTCGCTGTTCATTATTTTTTCTCCTCAAATGTGCAGACATCATGCGTAATGCGAAAAAGGTGTATCAATTTTTGGATCCCTGAACAGATACAATTTTATGCAAACGGACTAAAAATATATCTGTCAGCGATATTTTACTGCCGAGGTCTAAAGGACGGAATTCCCGTTTTATCAAATCGGTCCTTGACAGCTTTCATGATTTCCGGCGTAATTTCACTGTAACCGTGTTCGCGGGCGTATTTTTCGACGCTTTTGGTGACCATTCCCCGTGCGAAGGAGGGCACACGCTGCAATCTTTGTTGTGCAGCCTCCGTCCATTGTAATTCATAGTCAGTTTCAGCAGCAAAGGGGATGGTTTTCTCAAACCGAATGTTTTGACCGCCCGCCTGTCCCGGTTGGTATTCGCAGGACGGATCTTCAGCAAGATAGTTACCGGTGAGAGCGTAGGCGCGGGCGCGACAACCACCGCAGACGTCACGAAATTCGCAGGCACCGCACTTGCCCTCTAACAATTTCCGATCTCGTAGTTCGTGAAAAACCTTCGATTGATTCCAAAGTGCGGCAAAGCTTTCTGTTTTCAGGTTGCCGACGCTCACTGGCATATACGGGCACGGTGTTAAATCACCTTCAGGCGTAATGCGGCAGTAATAGATACCACAGGGACACGTGCCGCTCGGATAGGCTTGCAGGAAGGGCGAATCCGACTGTTGTTCATAGATGACCCGTTTATAGTGTGGTGCGCATTTCGCCGCGACAAGCATTTTGCCACGATATTTCGCCTGCGACTCAAAGAGCGTCGAAAGCATACGCTCATATTGAGGGGGGGTGATGTCCATCACCGTTTTCCCCCTACCGGTTCTCACGAGGAAATAGAGGTTGAACACCTTCGCCCCGAGTTCATAGGCGAAATCGACAATTTGCGGAACCTCATCGTAATTCCAGCGCGTCACAGAGGTCTGCACAAGGAAATCGAGGTTTGCCCGTTTGAGGGCTTCGACTCCGTTCATTGTGCCTTCCCAAGCCCCTTCCATCCCTCGGAATTTGTCGTGATTAACCGGGTCGACAGCATCTAAGCTGATACCTGCGCCAGCGACACCGTGGTCACTCATCCTCTGCACCGTTTCATCATTTAGCAGGACACCATTTGTTCCCATCACCACCAAGAATCCGGTTCGAGCTGCGTAATCCGAGATTTTCAAAATATCAGGACGCAACAACGGTTCACCACCTGTGAGAATTAGGAGGATGTTGGGATTAATTTCGGCAATCTCATCAATCACACGGAAACACTGGGATTGGCTCAACTCCGAATCTCGATAGTACCCGCTCGGAAACTCGTTGGTATCTACAAACCCAGCGGGGAGATAGCAGTGTGCACATTTGAGATTGCATAGTCGTGTGATATTCCACGAAACGGCTTGGACTTTCGTTTCCATCTATCTGCTTTCCTAGTAACGTTTCTCTTAGTTTACCAATCCATCCTTAAACTCAAAGCCAACACAAAGACAACAGCTCCAGCAAGTATCGTAAAAATTCCGAATAGATCCACTCTTTTTTGCAGCTTAGAGACATCTGAATCGTCGAAATTGGGGTTTGCCACCGCCGACTCTAACCTTCGATTGAACACTGCGATATGCAGGCTATGAAACAGCGTCATCAATCCCACACAGGCGAGTTTCGCGATAAAAATAACAAAATAGCCATAGTCCTGAGAAAAGCGCATCTGGGTGTTCAATCCGACGATGAATAGGTTCATCGCACCGGTGATCAGAAGAATGTGGATTGTGAAACGGATAATATGCCGCACACGATCTCGGATAGCGGAGGTATGTTGGACGCTTTTAACGGTCTGGAAATGCTTTCTCAGAATCGGCGTCGCAACAGTGACTGAAAAAAAGATTCCGCCAAGCCAAACGATGGCGGCAGTAAGGTGTATCCAACGGATGAAAAGTTCGACAATTGGGCGCATAAATGAGTGGAATAGGATACAATGATGGGGCTATCGCAGCTTGTGTGAGAGGAGCTTCTCCCGTTTTCACTGTGATAAACTCCTACATGCCAAAGTTACCGCGGGCAGTATCCATCACCTCGGTAGTGATTTCGGTGTGTCCATTTTCACGGGCGAACTCTTCGATGCTGGTCTTCGCCATCGAACGGACGAAACTAGGCACCCGCTCCAAACGCGCCAACGCTTCGGGTGTCCATACCGGTCCGGTTGTCTCCGGCTCTTGAAATGCCTCCGCTACAACCGATGTGAACGGGCATTTGCCACCGCCTTCGGTGGATACTGTCGGTGCTTCGGCGGTCAGATTGTCGGGGTTCTGTTGACTCAGGAAGGAACGCACCATCTGCATCGGCTCCGCTGCTTCGCTTTTGCCACCGAGCTGAACATTGAGAGATTTCAGCATCTGGGTTTCCCACGGATTCATGTGCATCGCGAACTCAGCAAAACAATCTGGGCACTCGAAGATAGCAGTCAAAGAGCCTTGATCCGGAGTTGCTGTTTCTTTAAATTGCATGGCTGCGTTACATTCAAGGCATAAGAATTTCATTGATTGGCTCCGTTTATATGTTACATTTTCCGTTCAAAGAACATCCGAATTTCATCTGTGATACCGAAAAATGTTCGTCCTGCGGGAGTATCTTGGTATTGATCAACAAATGCAACACCTTCATCCGCAGCGATAGAGATTCGTGGATCGAAAGGTATCTTGCCAAGTAGAGAAATGTCAAATTGACGTGCGAGTTCCTCCGTGTGTCCCGATGGGAACAGGTTTTCAGTTTTGCCACAATCAGCGCAGACATAAGCTGCCATATTTTCGACGATTCCAATCACCGGGGCGTTGAGTAGTTTCTTCGCTATGGTCAGCGATTTTTTGACGACAAGCTGCGAGACCCCAGAAGGGATTGTGACAACAACTGTGCCGCCAAGATTTGGCAGGAGATCAACGAGATTAGGCAAACGATCTGTGCCGGGGGGAAGATCTATCAGCAAATAATCAAGGGTTCCCCATTCAGTATCAGAGAGAAACTCACGGAGAGCACTCATCTCCATTGTTCCCCGCCAAGTGAAGGCATCTTTCTGCGTTTGGGATTCCCAGAGAACAGGGGTTTCGTCGTCCTTGAGGAACAGATCCATCGACATCACCTTGACCCCAAGCGGACAGATGGCTGGCTTAACACCATCAACCCCATAATCAATTTGTGCTCCTCTCACACCCATCATTTTGGCAATTGAGGGACCATTGATGTCAGCATCAACCACGCCAACACTGTGTCCGCGTAATCTGAGTACCGAAGCGAGGTTTGCGGTGACCAAGCTCTTGCCCACACCACCCTTTCCACTCATAATCGCAACGGTGTGGTGGACTGACGCAAGTCGGCTTTGTAGGCGATTAACTTGCTGTGTTACTTGTCCAACGATGTTAGAGCCGCCATCGGCGGGGAGGTCTTTGTAGGTTTTCATAAGTTTCGGTTAATGATAAATAAATAGTGGAATGCCCGCCTGCGCCGCCAAGGATCTGGTTACACTCCCGAAGACGAACTCCGACACACTTCGTTTCCCATACGCGCCCATGACCAGCAGATCGACCTCGTGTTCTCGGATGTAGGACAGAATGGCTTCATCTACCCTTCCTCTCAATTGGACGGTTTCCGGCTGTACTCCATATCTACGAAAATAATCACCAAGCCTGCCGAGCAACTGTATTCCACGACTTGCGTTATTGTTGACATTCAGAAGGGTAATGTCACATTGATTCCAGATGTGAAGAAGTAGAAACATCTGAATTGCCTTGGTAACTTGGACGCTGTTATCATAAGCAACAAGCACTTTTTTAATCTGCCTGACAGAATCGGGGACTGCAAGGAGCGCGGTCAACCCGTTATGAAGAATTCGATCTAGGGTGTTACCCGGTTCGTGTTTGATGTTATATCGAAAAAAGGTTTTCTGCCCAATTATAATAAAATCGTGGAATTTTGATTCTTCGATAATTTCCCGAAATGGGCTGCCCATCTCTGAATGGATGGAGTGGCGGATCCCTTTCTCCTGACAGTGTCTCCCAAAGTCTTTAAGGACTCCACTCACTACCTCCCGCGTCTCTTCGAGGTGTTGCTGGTCAGCGAGTCGATCGTAGTGCATCGCTCCAATTGGCGCGGGGCCGCTTGAACGTTGGATACCCGGCAGATCAATTACCCCGATGCCGGTTAGCGAGGCGTCATGTTCAAGAGCGATTTGCGTGGCATATTCGATCGCCGCCTGAGAATAACTTGACCCGTCGAGACACACAAGGATTTCCGCAAAATGCAAAGGATTTCTGGGGGACATTGACAACCTCCGATTTAAATTGACATTCAAGGCGTGATTTTACGCTCGCGTCGTTCCCTCTTGATCGCTCTCCGCCTCAGCTGTGTGTTCGCCCTGCTGGTAATATGTCCCAAGCACCTCATTGTCCAGACTCCGTCCTTCTTCGATTACCTGCGCTGCAAAATCTAGGTTGATTGTCGTGAGGTTGGCTTGTTGCGCTCGCTGCTCAACACGGGATTGCGTGATGTTCCGCATAAATCCATCGGGCACGAGGTTTAGTCGTTCACGGGCATCTGGAGTCCATTCAAACGGACTTTCAAATGTTTCCCCTTGGGAGGTATCAGCGGACTCACGGGACTGCGCGACAGCTCTCAGTTCAGGCGCGTCTTCACGGACAGCGGATGCCTGATCCATGCTCTCGTTGATAATCTGCATCGCAAATTCGTTGGTGATTGTACCGATCTTTTGGACGCGCGCCGATTTTTCGATTCGCGCTTTGACGTTGCGCCGCATATATCCTCTTGGGACATTCCGCAACGCCTTTTTCGCCTGATCTGACCACTGGAGACGCACACCGTCGAAGGTCTGTTCCTCACTGACACCGCCCTCCTGAGCCGCAACCCTCTGGAGTGAATCTTTATCAACCATCTGGAACCTGTCACCGTCCACGCCGCAGACCGGGCATTTCACGGGCTGTTGGTCACGGGCGGCATAGCCACAATCGCCACAGATGTAGGTCTTAGTCGCATTGGAGTCCAAAACCGTCTGCGTCGCGATCTCTTTGGCAACCTTGGTCATCCGTTCCGCCGAACGTCCCGGCATAAAGGTCTCCATTGCCTGCTCAATGACGCTCTCGGTAATCACAGAATGACCACGTTCAATGGCAAAACGGTGAACAGCGGTGCGTGCGATACCCTGCACCTGTGGTGGTGCCTTCGACATCCGATCTAAGGCTTCCTGTGTCCAGACCACCGTCTCCTCCGCTCTTACATCAATTTTTGGGACGTAACGCTGGCTCGATAGCAGCACGTTACACGGGGCAAGTCGCAATAAGTTTTCGGTGTTGCTGCCGATGTCCATATCAGGCTCGCTGTGGACACCGATTCTGCCCAATACGAGCATCCACGGTTCGGTCTTTCGGGCGTATTGCAAGACCTTCTCAAACGCTTTGCCGTCCAACAAGGTGATTTTAAGGTCGTAGTTGTGGTCTTCCTTGGCAATGGTCCGGGCAATCTCCAGATGGGATTGATAGATTTTGGCGAGCCCGGTGTCGATGACCTCCTCGTGTAACTGCTCTTGCTCTTTGAATCGGAAGGTTTTGGAAGCGCGCTCGGTCAAGACATTGACGACGGAATTAAACACTACATAGTGAAGATACGGGTCGTAGACACCAACCGCCTCAACCGGTCTATCAAATGCCTTGCCGATCCGGATTGCTGTTTTCAATCCGCCGAAGGATTCGGGACTACCATCAATCCCGACGAGAATATGCCCCTTCTGTTCCGTAATCTCCTCTATATTTCGGACTACAAGGGTATCGGTCTGAATACGCCGCACAACCCGTTCAACGACACCGCCGAGCAGACTGTCCTTAACTGCGCCCATACCGAGAGCACCCATAATGACAAGGTCGTAATCGCTCGTCTGAATATCTTCCGCCAACTTGATGAAGTGTTTACCCTCAGGCATTTTGGCTTCAAAGGGAATGTCATTTTCAGCGCATTTCTTCTTCATGACCTCCAAGTACGAATCAGAAATCAACTGAAGTCCCATTGTAATCAAGGTATCATGAATGCGGCGCTGCTTCTCAAGTTCGGCTTCATCTTGATATTCTTCGGGGAGTGTGTACTCCATCTGTTTGAAGCGAACATCGTGCATTTTTGCCGCATAAACGTGAGAACCGACGAGTTGAGACTGAAATTTTTTGGCGAACTCCACAGCGAAATTGATGCTCGCATCGGAATGGTCTGAGTTGTCAACAGGTACATAGATTTTCTTAAACATCCTTCTCCCTCCAATGTCAATTTTCCATTAGTGAATTATATCTTTTTAATCTTCGTTCCATATATGATGTCTCTTGTCCGTGTTAATTTTCACCTTTCTACTTCGGCCCAATCATCTGGCTAGGAACGACAACTCGATCAAACTCTTCCTCACTCAACAGATTAAGTTCGACCACAGTCTGCCGTAGCGTTTTGCCTTCCTGATGGGCAGTTTTGGCGACCAACGCTGCGTTGTCGTAGCCGATGTAGGGGTTAAGCGCGGTGACAAGCATCAATGAGTCGTTCAGGTATTCTTGGATTTTCTCCCGATTTGGCTCGATACCAACGACACAGTTTTCGTTGAACGAATCACAGGCATCTCCAAGCAGACGGATGGATTGGAGCGCATTAAAAGTGATGACAGGCATAAACACATTCAACTCAAAATTGCCCGATGCACCTGCAATAGCAACCGTTGTGTCGCTGCCGATAACTTGGGCGCAAACCATTGTCATGGCTTCGCATTGCGTTGGGTTGACTTTCCCCGGCATAATCGAACTCCCCGGTTCGTTCTCCGGCAATAGAAGCTCACCAATGCCGCAGCGGGGACCGCTGCCCAGCCAGCGAAGGTCATTTGCGATTTTGTTCAGGGCACACGCTAGTGTTTTGAAGGCACCGCTTGCCTCAACAATAGCGTCTCGAGCACCGAGTGCCTCAAACTTGTTGGGCGCGGTTATGAAGGGAAATCCGGTGCGCTTCGAGATTGCTGCGGCGGCTTTTGTCGCGTATTCCGGATGGGTGTTCAGACCGGTACCGACCGCTGTTCCGCCGATTGGCAGTTCGTACAGGTGCGGTAGCGCGTGATCGATTGCACGGAGCGCGTTATTCAATTGCGTGACATATCCAGAAAACACCTGTCCTAACGTCAGCGGGGTGGCATCTTGCAGATGGGTACGCCCGGTTTTGACAATATCCTTAAAGGCTTCGGCTTTGTCTGAGAGGGCATCGCGCAGGGCAGTCACAGCGGGAATCAGGTGATTGTGAATACGGTCAACGATAGCAACATGAATAGCCGTTGGAAAAGCGTCATTGGTCGATTGAGATTTGTTGACGTGGTCGTTGGGATGGATGGGCTCTTTGCTGCCGAGGACACCACCAAGCATCTCAATAGCACGGTTCGAGATCACTTCATTGGCGTTCATGTTGGTTTGGGTGCCGCTGCCGGTCTGCCAAACAACTAACGGAAAGTGATCATCAAGGGCCCCATCAATGACTTCCTGTGTGGCTTTGATGATAATTTCAGCAAGATCTCCGTCTAGCGTTCCCAACTGGGCGTTCACTTCGGCGACAGATTGCTTGACGATACCGAGAGCCCAGATCATCTCACGAGGGAAACGCTCCCCACCAATCTTAAAATTCTGTAATGAACGCTGGGTCTGCGCCCCCCAATACCGATCTGTCGGAACCTCGATTTTTCCCATGCTGTCTGTTTCAATTCTTGTTTGCATCTACCCCTCCAAGTAACTTTTGGTGATACGGTCCTGCACGATTGTAGGCAATTCCTTGATTCGAGGCATGTGAGAAGGCTAACGCACTCTTCGCTTTAGCTTGTGTAAAGTGGACTTCGTGCAGGGTTCATTTGAGAAGCGAAGTTGGTGAAAACTGCAACCATTTCAAGTCCGATTTCGTTGCAAATTGGCTTGATGATCTGGCGAAGGTCCTTACAACACCCGCTTATGACGCTAACCTTGCTAGCACGTTTTGGGCTGATATTATGTGTTTGCCGAAGCCCAACTCTTTTGGCGGTATACCAAGTGCCAAACCGACCATCTGCGGCAGGTGGAACACCGGCATATCAAGTTGACGTCCAACCACCTTACTGACCCCGGGCTGCTGGAGGTCAAGGTTCATGTGACAGAGCGGGCAAGGCGTTACCATGCAATCCGCTCCCTTGTCTTTTGCCTCGCCAATATGCTTTCCGGCCATTTTGAATGACGCTTCTTCGTTCTCGAGCCCAATGGGAAAACCGCAACAGCGTGTTTTGCCGTAGTAATCTACTGGGGTGCCACCCAACGCTTCAATCACGCGTTCCATCGAGGTGGGATTGTCAGGGTTGTCAATTCCCATGATGCTGGCAGGACGCAGGATGTAGCAGCCGTAAAACGGCGCGATCCGCAAATCGGTCAACGGCTTTTTGACCATGCCGCGTAGATTGTCTAAACCGAGTTCCTTGATAAGGACATAGAGAATGTGGGTGACATCTACCCCACCATGATACTCGTGTCCACCGGATTTGAGCACCGCGTTGACCTCTGCCCGGTAGCCCTCGTCCTCGGACAGTTTCTTATTGCTCTGGCGCAGGCAGCCAATGCAGGTCGAACAGATTGTCATCAGCGGTAGGTCCAGTTCCTCCGCGAGCGCAAGGGTTTTGGCGTTGTATGTGTCGGCAAGCACTGGATTCTGCGCTTGGAGCACGCCTGCGCCGGTGCAAGGGGCACCAGTCAGTTCGACCAATTCAATACCGAGTAAGGGCGCAATCTTTTTGGTGGATTGGTTCAGTTCTGGACAGTTTCCCTTGGCAACACAGCCAGGGAAGTAGGCAATTCTCATTATATCCTCCCGTATCAATTGTGATTGGAACATGAAACGCAGTGTGCGATATGTAATGCGTAAAACAGACAGCGAATTCTTCCTTGTTTCCCCTCACAGCTTAAGCAATATGTTCGTCTTTAATTCTTTCCAACTGACGTCAGACTTGCACCTACGATCGTTCCAGTCTGATGGGACAGCAATTTCAGATGTGCTGAAAAGTAGTAGATCGGGTAAGTGGTCTCCAATTCTCAAAAGGTATTTTCAGAACTCGAGCGTCACTTTCTCATAGTGTGAACCGAATCGTGAACTTCCTGGAGACCACTACTTCCTTTTTTCCCCTTCCAACTGCTTATGAATGCGCCGGACATCCTGGACCTCCGTCACCGAAGGGTGTGAACCGGGCAACAGGGGTTTGATTTTCCCTTTCAGGGTTGCCTTAATCGCGATACCCGCGTTCTTAACAGCCCAACCCCACC
>JAKZSX010000329.1:0-3301 GCA_047517405.1 Candidatus Poribacteria bacterium
TCTCTAACATCGAACGCGCAATTTTCGCTAGCATCTCAGGGCTAACTGCCTCTGTTTCAATCTCGTTCAGTTGATCTACAATGCCCTTGGCGGCAGGATTACCTCCAAGCCGATCCGCGAGTTGTCTGAGTAGCGCATCCAATTCTGCCCGCTCCGCCTCGGTCAATTCGTCCATCTGGTCCGCTAGTTTCTGTAGGTCTGAAGCAACCGCTTCAGCATCTGCACCGCTGAGAAGTTTGGAGCTTTCGCCCACCGTAGAAATGGCTTCGACCGCCTGATCCATCTCATTTTCCGCTTTTTGTGCCTGAACCTCCTCTCGGAGTGTGCTGAGCGCTTTCTGGGCAGCCTGCCCCCCCGTACGTTTGTTTCGCAATGTCTTGACCGCTTCCTCAACCTTCTTGGACAGCTCAGTGTCGTCAAGACCCCTAACCGCTTGTTCAAGCCTCGCTGCAGCACCTTGGATAGCCGCATGTTCTGAAGCCGTCGGGGGAGCCGGAGTTTCATACATGCGCGGCATAAAAAACGAAAACCCAACTAGCAATATCGGGATGGGAAGCCATTTGAGAGTCGCTGGAACTGTGTAGGAGAACGCGGTAGCGGGAACCAACCGCTGGACCGCCTGCGCAGCATCACGGATCTGCAAAATAGCAAAATCATTTACACCCCTCCGATGTATTGCGTCAAGGGCAGTACCGAGACGTTCCTTCAGATTGAGGCGTTGATCTACAAGGTGTGCCACTGCAAACGGATCTATTTCCCGTATCAAACTCAGGCTAACTGCGATGACGCTGGCTCCAACAATCGGCAGGAAAGCTGCATATCCAATCAGTATCGGTAACGGAAAAAATCGGTTGGCTACAAGCAATGCCCCAACGATGAGAAGCCCCCAGAAGTTGAATGTAGCTAGGTTTTGGATGACACTGCCAATCCGCATTCGACGTTGGATGGCGGATAACTTATTCTGGATAATTTGTTCAGGCTGATTTTGTATTGTGTTTCGCATCGGCTTATACGGCTTGTAGAATAGGTTGCAACTTAGGTTATTTTACCCAAGTTGCTAGGGCGTGTTGACATTTGACAGCACGTAGGTTGGGTTGAGCAGGAACTGTGAAACCCAACACTTCAATGTGCCAATGTACCATCATAGCCCCAGAGGGGCGGCATGTTTATAGACGGGTGACATCTTCTAGTAACCAAAGCCCCAGAGGGGCGACATGTTTATAGAATATGGGTATCACACACCTAATCCCCAACGAGGCGACATGTCACAGAACGACTAGACTGTTTTTTGAAAAAGTGTTAGATTCTGTTAGATTTTGTTAGGTTATTTCATTCCACCCTCGGTCTCCTACAACAGACACGGGAGGAACGGAAAGTTGAATCCGTAGGGGTTGGGAAACCCAACCCCTAGAGGAATTGACCCAATGTAGGGGTAACCGTTGTGGTTGCCCAAAATACTGCCTGAAATACATCAATATTGGCTCAATTTTCAAATGTCAACAGAACCTAATGAACCAACATTACCCCAGAGGGGCGGAATGTGTATAGCAATGCTGAATCCCTACACACCGGACCCATGAGTAACAAGCATTGGGGGTTGGTAGTACCCCAATTCATTGCGCGTTTTGACTGCCAACTTTATACCAATTACCCAACTGGCTCATGTAAAGTGAAAACTCGGTTTCTGTTGCACGGTTTCTTAACATGAGCAATCCAACTCTTCCCATCACGAAATTAAAAGAGGTTTCGACAAATGCTTCAAACAGATCCCACCGTATCCTCCGAAGCGTCAACTGAGGGAAGTGGTGGCCAACGCATTCTTATCGGTATCGTCATTGCCATCATCGTTGGCCTTGTCGTCGGCGGTTGGATGCCAAACTTCGCTGCAAAGACGACGCTGCTCGGTGACATATTCCTGAATGCGCTGAAGATGATTGTTGTTCCGCTGGTCATGTTTTCAATGATTGTTGGCATTACTGGCTTAGGGGATATTCGCAACCTCGGTCCAATTGGTGGACGCACTGTTCTCTATTATATGGTGACAACCGGAATTTCGGTGCTGATCGGTATCATTTTGGTTAACATCATCCAACCGGGAGTAGGGATTTCCCGCGGCGCAGATCACCCAGAGTATACTTATACGATTGCCGGTGAAAACAATCGCACCGTCACTTTAACCAATAGCACTTGGGAACAAACACGTTATGACGGCAGGTACGCGCTGATTCTACCGGATCAAGGGGTACAGGGCGTAATTCAATCTATCACCGAAAACTCTGCCACCGTGAAGTTCTGGGAGCGCGTCCAGGGAGGCGAGGAGGTCTATATTGAGGCGGATGACGGCACACGTCTGCCCTTTCGGCGCGTTGAAGGTCAGCTCGTTTCCGATGAACCACAACTGCAACCTGAAGGAAAAGGGGTAAAGATTGATTTACCTATCGCCGGAGCAGTACGTGGAAAAGAAGAAAGAGACATCGGTAACATATTGTCGGAAGTCCTGATTGGAAACGAGGAAACCGGGAAAGAGGGTTTGATTCCGCGAAATCTGTTCAACGCCATGGTAAGAACGGATATCCTCCCGCTAATCTTTTTCTCGTTGCTAATTGGTGGTGCATTTTCCATCATGGGCGAACGTGGGCATACTGCCATTGATTTTATTTCTGTGCTCAACGATGGAGTCATGCGAATTGTTTACTGGATTATGGTTTTCGCACCAATCGGCATCTTCGGGCTAGTTGCAGGTCGGATTGGGCGTGCCGGTGGATTCACCCAATTTTTGCCGGAGCTGCTTGCAGTTGGAAAATATAGCTTCACAGTCATATTTGGACTCGCTATACATGCTTTTATTGCGTTGCCGATAATCCTCTTTTTGGTTGGCAAACGGAATCCATTGACTTATGCAAAAGGGATGGGAGCAGCGCTGTTAAACGCTTTCTCCACAGCATCAAGTTCAGCGACGCTGCCGTTGACAATGGAGGGTACTGAGAAAAAGAATGGCATATCCAATCGGACTTCGAGTTTTGTCTTGCCGCTCGGTGCAACCATTAACATGGACGGCACCGCCCTCTACGAAGCTGTAGCTGCGCTGTTCATTGCACAGGTCTATGGGATAACCTTAGGTCCTGTGGAGCAGGTAGTTATCTTTCTGACTGCAACGATCGCCGCCATCGGTGCTGCAGGTATCCCTGAAGCAGGCCTCGTAACAATGGTAATTGTCCTAAAAGCCGTCGGGCTGCCGATTGAAGGTATCGGATTAATCCTGACTATCGATTGGTTCCTCGACCGATGCCGGACAACCGTC
>JAKZSX010000330.1:0-13416 GCA_047517405.1 Candidatus Poribacteria bacterium
TGCCCCCAA
This sequence comes from Candidatus Poribacteria bacterium, assembly GCA_047517405.1. Classification (GTDB taxonomy): domain Bacteria; phylum Poribacteria; class WGA-4E; order WGA-4E; family PCPOR2b; genus PCPOR2b. Next base: position 10 of record JAKZSX010000330.1, read on the forward strand.
TCTCCCGATACCGATGTCAGTCAGATTTAATCTCCCCCCAACGCTTTGGAGCCAGCCCCAGCGGCGATACCGGCAACCGCGGATTCCATTCGTGAGCACCACCATCAGTAGCAGGATGATCGGTCAGTTGGACAAGCGGACCGTCTGGGAGACGGAAACGGTAGATATTCCATTCTCCACCCTCTTCCCTAGGAGCCGTTCTAAGAGTTACGAGAACTGACTTCCCATCAGCACCCCATGCAGCACCATTGATGTGCATTTTTTTCGGCAGCGGCACCCGCTCATGCTTGACCGCCTCATGCTTTCTCGGATGCAACGTCGCAATGACCAGAGACGACTTTATGATTAAGTGATCAATGGCCGCTGTATATAGGATTTTTTTTACCATCCGGCGACCACCCCATCATAAACATCCCCGCCAGGGGAATCGGCTCTGACACCTGCCAGCGATTGGTGCCATCGGCGTTCATCACATAGATTTGCCGACCATGCCCCAATCCCAACATCGCTTCAAAGGCAATCCGTTTCCCATCGGGCGACCACTTAGGTACGATATCAAATGGCCCCTCGGTCAGCTGCCTGACGTTGGCACCATCGGCATCCATCGCGAAAAGGCTCAACCCATTATTAACCCGATCGCTCGTGAAGGCAATCTGCGACCCGTCTAGCGACCAATCGGGAGACCCATCAAGGGCAAGGTGTTGATATTGGGTCAGGTTGCGCTGGTTACTCCCATCGGCATCCATCACATAAATCTCCAAGTCTTCATGATCCCACGTTCTTATGAACGCAATCTGTCTCCCGTTAGGAGACCAAGCGGCTGCAAAATCGTGCGCCTCGTTATGCGTCAGGCGCGTTTGGCCCGTTCCGTCCGAATTCATGGAGTAGATGTCAAGATTCCCATTCCGACCGGATTGAAACACGATTTTGCTATGGGCACTCATCGTACCCAACCAGAGGCAACAGGTAAGGTATATCGTTAAGAGGCGCATCGCTAGGTCTCCGTTGCTCTCGCTCTTAAAAAGTTAAGGAATGGGAGGGACTGAGTTCCTCCCATTCCCTCGGTGACGGTACGAGTTTGATTTAATCTCCCCCCAACGCTTTGGAGCCAACCTCTGCGGCGAAACCGGCAGCTGGGGATTCCACTCCTGGGGGAAGGTATCAGTCGCGGGGTGATCGGTCAATTGGATGAGCTGATTGTCAGAGAGGCGGAACCGGTAGAGATCCCATTTCTCTCCCTCCTTTCTGCCGGCGAGGAGAATTGACCTCCCATCGGCACCCCAAGAGACGGTTGTCGGATCCATCTTCGGTATCGGCACATCCTCGTGCTTGACAACCTTACGCTTTCTTGAATCCAGTGTCGCAATGACCACAAACGAGTCGGTTACTAAGCCGTTGATAGATCCCTTATACAAAATCTGTTTTCCATCCGGAGACCATCCTCCCAAGTGCATCCATGCATTGGGACGGGGTTGGCTCGCTAGCCACCGTTTTGTCCCATCGGTGTTCATCACATAAATCTGCCGTCCTTGGTCTGTTATTGCTACAAAAGCAATCTGTTTCCCGTCGGGCGACCACCTCGGTGAGACGGAAAACTCCGGACTTTTCAGATGCTTGACGTTACCTCCATCAGCATCCATCAGGTAAATGTTGAGCTCGCCGTCCCTATCACTCGAAAAGGCAATCTGCGAACCGTCGGGCGACCAGTTCGGTCCACTATCATATGCCGGATGTTGGGTTAGATTGCGAAGGTTAGTTCCATCGGCATCCATCACATAAATCTCATAGTTCCTATCTCCCCTTCTATTGAACAAAGTTCTACCAAACACAATCTGCTGTCCGTTGGGGGACCAGACAGGGGAAAAGTCACTATCTTCGTAGTCTGTCAGGCGCGTTTGATCTCCCCCGGCGGAGTCCATCGTGTAGATTTCGAAGTTTCCATCCCGAGAGGAATCAAACACAATTTTGCCCTGGAGGGTGCTCGTTATCAACCAAAGGCTGATAACGAGAATTGGAAATCGCATATCTAGTCCCCCATTTTCATAAAATTGTACTCCACGTCGACGCCTGGTCCCGCAACTATGGGTGGGCCTCCGGTGTCCGTGGCTTCGTAGATATCAAGCTCCGTATACGCGTAGATCTTATAGTCACCTGGATCTAAATTCGCAACACTTGTACCAAGCGTATCCGAATGATCACCGGCTCCCGTTGCTGGCACGGTTGCCCCAAATCCTTCGCTAGAATCGAATTTAATGCTGTTATCTTCGTTGTAAGTATAAGAATTATCTGGCTTGACAACGAAATGTGCAAACCTAAACTTCGGCTTAATCGCCGCGTACTCGCCATCGTCATTGATATAGTTGTTTTCGACGAGATATCAATGGCTACTACTTGTGCGCTGAGTGGCTGAGCTATACGACAAGTTGTACACGGAAACTTCCCAATATACACCGTTCGTCGTACCGTTGTCCTCTGCTCCAAGGGCATCTCTGATAATCAATGTTCCTACCGCTGCTATAGCCAACATAACCAAACATACAACCGCCTTCGGGTGTTGCTTTGCGCGTGTCATGATGAACCTCCTTCTGGTAAAACGAGGTTAAAATGTGAGAGGCAAGAAATAGTTCTACTGCCCCTATATTGACCCGCTTAATGGAAACGGATTCGTTTCCATCATTTCTGAGGTAATTCTGCCCTTCACCTATATATATTCAGTTCGATGGAAAATCTTAAGCTCTTTTTTTCATTTTTTTGAATATTCCTCGTATTTACGCAGTTGAACGCTCAAAGTCTCGGTTCCGAGAGTCTTCGACCCCGATTTCATCGAGGGTTCAAAGCAACTTGTAGTTCGGCGATTTATCGCCGACCAACATCCTTCCCAACACCCGATGAACCGGGCAACTACAATAGAGGCTCCATCAAGGAATTCGTAGGGATCCTTGATAGAGCAACGCGAATCTGTCCACAGGTCCTGATCTGTTTCACGCATTGGACTGATCTCCCAAAGGTTGAAAGCTGGCTGCGATACTGCCCTCTGTCAGCGAGGCGCATTATCGACCGAAAACCTCCCTAATTACCTTGAGGTTCTCATCCCCCTCCGGATTCAGCGTAAACAGGGCACCATCGCACTGATTTTCGACAACAGCGGTGCAGAGTTCCCGCACCAATTGCGGATTTCCAGAAGCAGACACCGGTGGATAGAGAGGTGTCTTACCACTAGTCAGTGCCTTCAGCTTTGTCACCTCGCGGTTGTACATCTCCGACAGAGGCAGAGATTCCTGCTGAATCCCCGCCACCGAAAGTGGTAACTCCAAATCGCCATATCCAAACATCTGATAAATCATTTGGAGTGCTATCCCCTCGTTCAAGCCGGACACGATTTGACATAACGCTGGTGCCCACTCGGTTGCTAGGTTGGTCACCGTTGTCGCCCATCCGACGACTCCGCCAAATGAACTGCCGCCGGTGAGATAATCCGTCGCAGCCTCCCATTCCGTGTAGAGATGTCCACCCAAGAGCGCGATAGAGGGAGGAAATACATCGCTACCAAACACCTTCTCTGGCCCGGCGACACGCTGCACCGCGTCTCGAAACTCCCGCATCCGCTCCGCCAAAACAACCGCACGAAATCTTAGCCACTCCAGTACCGCGTAATTGTCGCCAATGTAGGAGAGAAAATCCCAGAAATTCAGATTGATTTCCAAACCTGCAAGCAACCGCTCCTGTGTCAGATGATTCAAGGCTTGATGAAATTGGAGCAATCCTTCTTTCATTGAGTGAAAATCGTAGCCAAGTCGGAGTGCCTCCTCTTGGCACGCTTCGCACGCACACGCGAAAAGTCCGGATATATTGGCTGGCGCGGGATAGCGCGCATGGTCTACGTCAAATCCGTCTATGTCATAGCGTCTGATCACGTCCACCAGACAATCACGAGTCCACTCGTTGATCCGCTTGCGGCTCGGACACAGACCGATGCCCCATTGTTTGTAGCGCGTGTCGAGGGGGCTACCAAAAATGTCCCTCATGGCGTATTCTGGGTAGACATCACCCCCGTAACTCCACAAGCCGAGATGTCCCCAGATCTCAATGCCAGCCTCCCGACACGCCTCAATGACACGCAACAACGGCGTATCATCAAAGCCGCCTACCGTGCCGGCTACCGGCGGGTAGATGCCGTCTTTTGCCTTCGGCCACAACGCCTCGCGGGAACGCCAATCCTCAAACGGTCCCCGCTGGGCGATCTCGTCCGACGCACGAAATCCTGATGTGTGGCAAATCGAACTTTCCGGCATAATGGTAGTAAGCCCAATTTCATCCCTGAGTTTTTTCAGCGAATCAGGGTGTTGGGCAACGTATTCTGTGCTACAGAACCAGATGAAACGTTGTGGATGTTCGACCATAGCAGCCTCGTTCGTTGAGTGTATTACCGATACAATTACTACCGCTTCTTAGCTTTCCATGACGCCTGCCAATACTCACCAAGGTCTAGGTCTCCCTGAATTTCATCCCCGTTGATGATGCCTTCAAAGCGATACCCCACCCCCTGGCCCTCATAGCGAATGTTTGTCTGTATCTGCCATTTCCGTGCACAGTTCCCTGTAATGGTTTCGCACCGTATTGAGAGCGGTAAGTTCCGCTTAATGTCGCACCCTCCTGCTCAAATCGTAGGCTGTGCTGCGCCTCTCCTGAAAGGAATTGAATCCGCACATTCCACTCACCATTCAAATTATACATCGTCCTGCTCCTTATTTCTGTGATGAATTGAGTACCTCACCAAGCCGGGCTGCGACAATTTTATCTTCGCCTTCTTCCATCATATACGGCATGATAGAAATACCGTTCGCATTGCCGTTGAGTTCAATGCGCGGCTCACCTGCCGATAACTGACTTGCGACCGCTGTGCCGCTGATTCCTACTGTCTCAACATCCCAGTTAATCTCAAGCACTGGCGCGACATTCGATCTGGCCGATTGACGGATTGAAGTCGTCACAGAGTCAAAATCTTGTACAGCCTCTGTTATAACCTCCAATCGTCGCTCCCACTCTTTCCACTCAGCCTTATGGTCTCTTTTTACCCACTGCTCCACCGCTGCCAAGAGCCCCATAATTTCCTCTTTACCAGCTTTCATTGGACGCGCTAGCGCGTGATGGGGTGCGCCATTGAGAAAAGCCGCCTGAAGTAAATCCTTGCGCCCTAAAACCAAGCCAGAGGCTTGAGGTCCTCGAAGGCATTTGCCACCACTATAGGCAACGGCATCGGCGCCCTGCTCAAGATACCAGTTGGGCACATCGGGGCGTTCTGCTGCCGCGTCAACAAAGGTCGGGACGCCATGTTCGTGGCCAATTGCTGCCATTTCCTTCGTCGTTATTTGACCTCGTTCTTCGGCGTCTCCAAAAACGAAGAACATCGCTGTCCGATCGTTGAGAGCCGCTTCGAGTTCGGCTTTCGTGTCAACCTCAATCATCTTGACCCCAACCATACGTATCGCGTGGTCGTAGACATTCCGATGGCAGGTTTGGACGATAACCTCGTTTTTCATGCCAGTGGTATCGGGGAGTCGGATCATCTTTTCTGGATCGCTTCCAGCCACACAAGCTGCTGTCACTTGGCACAACGCCGCAGCACAGCCATCAGTGATCAATCCCCATTCACAATCCATCAGCTCAGCGATGCGCGCCCCGACAGCTTCCATCAGTTCGTCGATATTGACATGGCGTTGTGAAGCGAGGACTATTGCTTCGCGAACTTCAGGAAGAATGACCGAGCCGCTTATAATTGTAAAAGTGCCACGACAATTGATCAGTGGTCGCACACCAATCGATTCATAAGTAGGACAGTTCATAAATCTTCTCCTATCTGTATAATGCTCGTTCTTTGATATGTGCCGTGCATGTGTTTAGCCATCCCCGAAAGTGCCATCGAGGAGTGGCTCTCCACTCGGATATGCTCAAACTATAACGCTATTTTAGCATAAGTGGTGCTCAAAATCGACACTAAAACTTGTCCCTGTGAACGCAGGGCTCGGCATTCTTTTTTGATAGACAAGGTTTCGGATGTATGCTAATATAGCCAAGCGTTTTTTGCAAAATCCCCAAGGCAAACTCCCTCTACATAATAAAAGAAAAAGAAGGAAGCGGGAAAGTTGCCTTTGAAATGAAAGGAAGGACATGGACAATAGAGAAACAGTTCAGGAGACCGAAGAAGCTATCGGCAAAGTTGGCGTACCACCCGTCGGCGGCGTGTTTGCTCAACCGTGGTCAATGAACAAAGTGTTTGGATTGCTCGCCGTTTTTGGGCCTGCCGCGATTGTGGCATCGGTTAGCATCGGTGCCGGTGAAACCATTGTCGTCGTTAGAACAGGCGCGTGGGCACGCTATGGACTGCTATGGCTTGTGCTTTTGAGCTGCGTCGTTAAGGGAGTCTTCGTTACCTACCTGCTCGGACGCTACACAGCGGTCAGCGGAGAATATATCGGGCATCGGCTTGTACGACTGCCGGGACCGCGCGGCTGGCTGCTAATTGCAATCGTACTGATGGAGATGATCGGCGCACCGCTGGCTTGGGTGCCGATTGCAAAGCCGTGCGGGGATCTGTTCCACTTTTTTCTCAGTGGCATGTTGCCGACATCTATCTCGGAAGTGACTTATGAGAACATTATCACGTGCTGCTTCATCGGCCTTGCCCTCGGATTTGGCTTACGGCTTTCGTTTGAAAAGTTAGAGAAACAGCAGCTCATAATTTGCACCATCCTTGTTGTGGGGACCATCATTGGAACCCTGATGGTGCGTCCAGATTTGGGAAAAGCATTTATCGGAAGCCTCAGCTTTGGACGATTGCCGGAGTTTCCTGAGTGGACCCCTCAAGATACCGTTCAAAACCCACTCCTAACGATGGCAACGGCATTCGCTTACGTGGGCGGTTCGGTGATGGGATACATTGTCTATGCCAACTGGATTGGAATCCACCGTTGGGGGATGACGGGACACCAAAAAATTGAAGCGATCCGTCGACACGCTTTCGCACATGATAAGATTGACTACCTGCCCGATGATCCGGAACAGGTCACTCGATTGCGAAAAATTGTCGCGCCGTTGCGATGGGATGTCGGCATGGGGGCAATTGTTCTGTTCATTGTAACAGCCGCGTTTATGTTATCCGGTGCCGCCGTTCTGTACCCAAAGGAAAGTGAGTTTAAGGGCTGGAGCCTGCTCACCGAGCAACGCCATGTCTGGAGTGAAATCCACGATAAGCTGATCTGGGTCTATTACATCTGCATTATCGCGGCACTGTGGGGAACTTTGCAAGCGCTTCCCGAAATTTATGCTCGCGTGTCGCAGGAATTTTTCCAAGCAATTTGGCCTAACCGTGAGTGGGATTATGATAAAATTCGACGCTACGTCTGTCTCTATATCTTCATAACCACGTTTGTCATCGTTTGGCTCAATATTCCGTTCGACATCCTCACGCAGATTGCCGGATTTATCTTGGCGAACCTATCAATTGCCCTGATGATGCTTGGCGCGATATATTTGAACTTCAAACTGCCCGCCGCTTATCGGACACGGCTTCCAATGCTGCTCGGTGCGGTCGTGTCGGCGGCGATTTTGATAGTTTTCGCAGGAATCAGCGGATGGGGGTTGATTGGGAAACTGTTTGGGGTTGGATAGTCACGCATCACCCTGCTGGCGTGATCTCGTTTCGCTAGAGACCCGACCCGCGCTAAAAGGAGAAAACGGGAAAACCGACCACAGAGACGCAGAGTTTTTATTATCGTTACGCAAGTTGCCACTTATGCTCGCAGTGGATTGACAAATCCACTGCACATCTACGAGGACGGCTTGGATATGTCTATCCAAGCCGAGCAGGTTTGATAAATAGCAACTTGAGTTATTGTTTTTCTCCGTGTCTCTGCGGTGGAAGTACACTTCACGTTTCATTCTGACGGCAGATGATAACCGTCCTTCATCACCTTGATTTGGTAGAGGCTGTTTCCCGATGTAACATACAGCGTCTTGCTCTCAGCTCCACGACCAAACGCAACATTGGTCGGGAGTTCCGGCGTCGTTGGGATATATGCTAGTTCCTTCCCTTCAGGTGAGTAAACGCAGATGCCCGGTCGAGTGGTATCGCGAACGGCAACATAAAGGTTCCCTTCAGCATCAACGACCAGTCCGTCCGGTCCATCTTGTGGGGCGTAGTCAACCAACACTTTCCTAAACGTGGCAGTTCCGTCCGCTGCTAAATCGTACGCCAGCAACGCCATACGTCCTCTATGCAGCGGCGTCTCATCGGGGATCCGACCAATGCCGGTCATTCCATTGTCATTACTGACCACGTATAGTGATTTCTGGTCGGGCGACACCGCCACACCGTTAGGCTTTCCCGCATCGGTGATAATGCGGTGAATCGAGCCATCCGGATCAATTCGGTATACAGCCATGATGGGTTGGTCTATCGGCTCATGCCCCAGATATCGTGGATCACTGAAATAGATTCGCCCCTCTTCATCAATAGTGATGTCGTTGGGCGCATTAAACGGTTGTCCCTCATACAGACCGGCGATGATTTCACTTTTGCCTGTCGCCATGTCCGTCCGAATAACACGGCGTCCACCGAAGTCCGCGCCTTCGGCGACGATCATCCGTCCTTGAGCGTCAAACTTGATGCCATTGGACATCCCACTCGGCGATCGGAAAACGGAAGCGGTTCCAGTCATGGGATCATACTTCCAGATGTGTCCCGCCTGCATCCCTGACGAATGTGTAAAGGTTATATCGCTGAAGTAGACAGTGCCATCCGGTGCTACAGCCGCTCCCTCTGTGAAGAACGCATCGCTAAACAATAGCTCTAGCTTGGCGTTTGGGGAAACGATGCTTGCATCCCCACTCGGCATTGGGGCGTGTTGGTCCGCCATCCCTGTGGTGATGAGGGCGAAACCAACGATCAAAACGAACGCAAAACAGAAACACTTGAGTTGAAGCGATTGGGTACTCAACATATTTTATTCCTTTCTTTGGTGTAGTGTTATTGTTCGGTAGTAAGAAAATTTTAGCAAATCTGTCTAACTAGAGCAACATAAAAAAATCATGTCTTCACGAAAGAGGTTCGCTAGGTAAAGGTAGGGAACGCAAATCTGCGTTCCTTACCATACGCTTACCCAAGTGGAGAGAAGGGGCTTAAATGGCTAAAGTAACCATCAAAGATGTTCAGACTATCACAACCCAACCGGCTGGTTCACGGTTGGTCATCGTCAAAATTATTACCTCGGAGCCCGGGCTGTACGGCTTGGGGTGTGCAACCTTTACACAGCGATTCCACGCCGTTGTCACCGCGATGGAAAAACACCTGAAACCTTTCCTAATCGGGCGCGATGTCTCCCGCATCGAGGAAATCTGGCAGATGGGGATGGTGCATAGCTATTGGCGTAACGGCCCCGTTTTAAGCAACGCAATTTCTGGTGCCGATCAAGCGCTATGGGATATCAAAGGGAAACAGGCGGGGATGCCAGTTTATGAACTTTTGGGTGGAAAATGTCGTGAGGCGGCTGCGGTCTACGGTCATGCGGGAGGCAATTCACCTGAAGCCGTCGCTGACAGTGTCCGGCAATTCATGGGAAACGGCTACCGCTACATTCGGATTCAAATGGGCGGCTACGGTGGGGAAGCGAGCCGAATAGTTAAACCGGAAGGCGCGCCTGACGGAGCTTATTTCGACCCACGGGAGTACATGTTAAATATGTTGCGGATGATTGAGCATGTTCGAGCCGAAGTGGGGGATGAGGCTGAACTGTTGCACGATATCCATGAGCGACTGCATCCTATTGATGCGGTCAAGTTCGCCAAGGATGTAGAGCCGTTCAATCTTTTCTTTTTGGAAGACCCGCTTGCGCCAGAGGATCTGGAGTGGTTCGCTAGTATGCGCCAACAGTGTTGCACCCCAATCGCGATGGGTGAGCTGTTCAATAATCCCCGCGAGTGGCAACCGTTAATCGCCGGTCGTTTAATCGACTTTATTCGGATGCATGTCAGCCAGATGGGCGGACTGACTCCCGCGCGTCATGTCGCCGCATTCGCCAACATGTACGGCGTTCGCACCGCGTGGCACGGACCCGGCGACACATCGCCGGTGGGACACGCTGCAAACTTGCACCTAGACCTCTGGGCACCGAACTTTGGGATTCAGGAATGGTGTAACTTCCCTGAACATGTGTATGAAATCTTCCCCGGCACGCCAGAAGTTCGCAATGGATACATGTATCCCAGCGACAAACCAGGGTTGGGCATCGATATCAATGAGGACTTGGCGGCGAAATATCCGTGTCAGGATCAGGTTGAATGGTGGACGCAGACCCGCTTGCCGGACGGTAGCCCAACACGCCCCTAAATCAGCCAACACAGATTCTTTGCACTTTCAGCCATTTGAGGTAAACATACGTAAATCCCGATTGGCTCATGTTAAGAAATCGTGCAACAAAAACCGTAGGGGGTGGGGTTTCCCCGCCCGAACTTGCCCAAAACTCGGTTTCTCTTAGCGTTTAGCATGTTCTGTTTCTATGAACCCCGTAGGTCGGGCATCAATGAACCAATAGTCTTCACGTTTTACGCATTCTTTTGACATGAGCCCCCCAATTTGTCGGGATGACCCCTTCTCTGAGCCATATTGGGATATCTATAACCCGCGTTGCTAGTAGCAGGCATGTTGTTGTATTGAATCCCGATTTTATCAGGACTCCGTATGTCGTGGGTCTTATGCAAATTACAGCACGACGCGACGTGACTACTACGCTTCATTGAGATGAAAATCGCTGACAATCAAGTAGGGACGAACAACCACTGTTTTCGACGTTTGCGGGGATTGGGACGCGTTCATAGCCCCAGCGGGGCGATATGTATATAGAATATCAGAAACCTAACTTCACTAAAGCCCCAGCGGGGCGACATGTGTGTCGCATTGGGGGATACACGATAAATCGAGAAAATTGCTGCTCGTCGTTCTGCAACCCGGATGTTATGTAAATGTTAGGATTTCTAGTCGGTGTCGAATATGGAAACTCGACACCGACAGGCTATCTAGCAACTCGCGTAATCTACAATCAAAGGAGTTCAATATGTACATCGGTACACAACACATTTCAGGAGATAATTGGGACGCTTACAAAGGGCTTCCCCAGTTAGGTGTAAACCATGTTTCATCCAATCCCCCCGGCGAATGGCAGGATTGGGATGTAGATGTTCTATCGCAGTTTAAGGAGAAACTGGCAGCCCTAGACATTTCGCTCGATATGATGATCCTACCGCTGGCGTCAGGACCCGCGAGAACACAAGGCGCACCTCACGTTTTCCTCGGGCCCAGTCCAGAACGAGACCGGGAGCTTGACCAAATCTGCGATCTGCTCCGCAACATGGCGCGGGCAGGAATCCCAGCCGGAAGATACAATATCACGATTCTTGGCCACTTACGGACGGAAAGGCGGTTTGGACGGGGCGGCGCAAGTTTGTCGTCGTTTGAGTATCATAAACTTGACCAGACACTGAGCGAGTTTGAAGACGGGCCCGCTGACGCTGACGAGATGTGGGAGCGAATCGACTACTTCCTGTCGCGGGTTGTCCCTGTAGCTGAGGAGTACAAGGTACGCCTTGCTTGCCACCCACAGGATCCGAGCATCGGTGATCAGCTATATCGGGGTGTTGCCAGAGTCATGGGCACTGTTGAAGGTTTCAAGAAATTCATCGAGATGCATGAGAGCCCTTACCATGGACTGAACTTCTGCATCGGGACGATGTCGGAATCGCTGGAGAATCCGGGTCAAGATATCTACGATGTCATCCGCTACTTCGGTGAACGGAAGAAACTGTTTAACATCCACTTCCGTAACATCAAGGGCGGTCTCCTCGATTTTGTTGAAGTCTTTCCAGACGAGGGCGATGTAAATATGCTCAAGGCACTGCGCACCCTCAAGGAGGTTGACTACCCCTACATGGTGATGCCAGATCATGTGCCGGGGATCTCCGGCGAAAACCCCGGTGGCGTCGGTTTTGGGTATTGCTTCGGTTATATCCACGCCCTGATGCAGGCAATTAACGAACCTCCATCATAAGCACATGAAGGTAAGATTATCCATCTTTGCAACCTCCTGCAATGTATAGCAACGGAAGGAAGCTTTGCATGAACGATGCAACGCAATTCAATATCCCGTGCGGTCAGCGGCAGCTATTTCTCGACGATGTCGGGATTGAACGCCTTGAGAACCTCACCCGCACCCTGCATCAGCCCTCCAAGAGGGGCGCAGTGGTTCGGAGTGCGAATCCGACCCAGACCATCCAAACGCGCACCGCACCGACTTGGGATCCAGAGGAAGCGGTTTACAAGTTCTGGGTCATCGGGACGGACGATGGTTACCGCATCAGCGCGGACGGGCTGCACTGGACGTCAGGCCCCAGACCAAACATTGGGGGGACGATGACGGTTCGTGACGCAGGCGATCCAAATCCGGGCAGGCGATACAAAGCTGCACTTCTCAACGCAGGTTTCGCTGTCTCACCAGACGGAGTGAACTGGACAAAGCTGGATGTGCCCGCCGTGCCAAGTTCAGATGAAGGGAACTTCTCCTTCAACGAAAGGGAGGGTTTATTCATCCACACAGTGAAACGTCCCGGGCCCTACGGCAGATCGGTCGCCATGGCTACTAGCACGGACTTTGAGAACTGGGATGATTATGGTGTTGTTTTTCACGCTGACACAGTGGATCAGGAAATGGGCAAAGACGTTATCGAAGCACGGCTCGCCAATCCCAACCTGCGGCAAACGGAATACAACACGCCCGAACACTACAGCGTGCAAATCTACAATATGGGCGTATTTCGGTACGAAGGGATCTATATCGGGTTGCCGTCCATGTACCACCATACCGGCAAAGTCTCTACAGATTGGCCCGGTTTTGACAAGCTGCGTCTGTCGCCGTACATCCAAGAGTGTGTCAACGCGCATGGAGATTATACCGGCTTCTACAACATTCAGATGGTCTGTAGCCGAGATTTGAAAAACTGGAGGCGTCTCGGCGAACGCAAACCGTTTATTGAGACCTCAACGTTAGGTGCCGGTGCCTACGACTTGCAGGGGTTGCTCGGTCCCTCCAACGCTGTCGTGCGAGGTGATGAGCTATGGTTCTACTACACGGGCACCAAGCAGTATGCGTTCATCACCTCCGGCGAAGTGCCGGGGTATGACGACTACTATCCTGATACCGGCGCGGTCTGTTTGGCAGTGCTGCGGCGTGACGGGTTCATCTCCCTTGATGCCGGGGCGACAGTCGGGGCCATTTGCACGCAGCCTTTTACGCTGACCGGCGACTCACTCTTCGTCAATGCCGATGTGCCCAATGGCGAGTTGGGCGTTGAAATACTTTC
>JAKZSX010000331.1:0-3087 GCA_047517405.1 Candidatus Poribacteria bacterium
CTGCCACACGATCTGCGAGAGATCCGTTTAATGGCGCGAGTGACAGAACACTAATTTCTTTTACCGCGCTTTTTGGGGGGCTGATTGGCTGCATTCTGAGGTTTCGAGGACTTTGAGGCTTTGATAAATTGCTGAAATAGACCCTGGGCTTCGGTATCAATGTGGTCTTCATCTGCCTCCTCAGCTGATGAGGATGGTTGTGATGCAGCCGTTTCCTGCGGGTGTGGATTGCTTGATTGGGTGGGGGGTGTTTGTGAAACCCGGTTTTCTCTCAGTTGGTGATTCTCAGCTGTCAGTTTCTGGATCTGTTTTTCCTGTACTTCTAATTGCATCCCGTATTCACGTAGAATTCTTTGTACTGCATGAAGTTCTCGCTGCAAGGTTTCAACGTGATTCCCTAAGCTAGTAATCGCATCAACGATCGCTTGGGGAACTCGTGCCTTCTGTTCCTGAGAAAGCGGCGCTATCAGGGGTCGGGCACGGCTGACCGGAGGAAAAACGCCAAGCGAATTGATTTCGTATAGTCCTGACTTCAATCCCTTATACTCAAAACAAGAGATTTTTACGGTAATCTGTTGTCCGAGTTGCAGCTGCGAAAGACGCTGGCTGACGTTCCGAATCACTGAGTCGTTGTGTCCGACAGTCCCTCTGCCGCTATGACGATTTAATTGACGGAGGTAGTGCGTCATAATCCTTGCATCCGCAATTGTTTGCGTAATTGGATTCGCTGTTAAAACTCCATCTGTTTCTGAGTCCGGATGAACGATCGACATAGGAATCTCTCCGCTGTCCGCTTGCATCTCCATCGTCCATTCTGTGCCTGTTATTTTTTTACAAGAAACGAGAAAGTGATATTGTGTAGCCATCTCTCCCTTCTCAATCATCATTTTGATTTCGGAAAGAATTTAGTGGTTCTGGCGAGAGCCGCGTAAAACCGTACAATTCTACGCCGAGTGCCCTCCAACCGCTATAATAAGGTGTAATGTGTAAAACGCAAATCTACAGAAACTATAGTTACCTTTGCTTCGATTCTACCTTTGGCTGTGCATTCAGTCGCCAATCATAATGCAAATATTGAATCTGTAGTGCTTCCTTTTCGAGAAAAGTAGCGTCATCTTCCGGCAGATATTCCGCAACAAAATCAATGACGCTATCGTGGGTATCCTCAAAGTCTTCCGCGTACCACTCAAAAATCTGTGAAAGGTATAATATACCGTTTTCACGGTCTAAACGCACCTTTTCTGGATTATTGATAAACTTCGCCACAGCAATATCGAGCCGCTCCTCAAGCGTTTCTGGGAAAAACGCCCGATTCTCCATAATCGGGCATCCGAGCGACGCGCAAATCAACACAAAATGGATACGCGGGTCGCCAAATTCATATCGGATGATGCCATGTTCAATATCATTCAAGGTGTAGCTGTGCCCACCAACTTGGAATTTGATACGGGAAAAGAAACCACCGAATGGCTTGACTTTACGAACACTTGTTATTGGGTAGTGATCAAGGACGCCCTTGATTGTCAGCGCATTGTAGGCGTTAATCCAAAAGGCAAGTCCAGTCTGAAAGGTCGCTTTATCGCTGGGCGCGTTCACGGCGAGTAGATCCAAGTAGGATTCCAACGTTCCCGGATTGTTTTTGAGTCCGGCGTAGTTGATTCGCCCTTGCGAATTGACGTATTCTTGCAAAACTTGGTCAAATAGTTCGTGACTGAATTCACCCTGGATTGTAGCTGCCTGAATTTCTTTTCCGACCCGCTCTTCGGTTTCAACCCGAAACTGGTACAGAAATCGCGCACCCAAGACACATAGGACGGTAACCCCACCAATTAACCAACGTGTCGTAGATTTCATCGCATCTCATCCCAATACATTTATGACGCGTACTTCTCCAGCACAGTTCGATTAATCTCAATTCCCAAGCCCGGCTCCTGCGGAACAGGAACATATCCCTCGACTGCCTGAATCGGTACTTTGGCGAGGTCGGTGCGCAGACGATTTTCCGTCATGTCGAACTCAAACAGCGAAGGGATGGGGTTTAACACCTGTGGGGCATCTGGAATCGTTGCTTGCCAATGCAATGTAGCGGCGAGACGGATGCTGCTTCCCCACATGTGCGGCAGTACACGGAGGTGATTGGCGCTCGCCATCGCTGTGATCTTGCGGCACTCCGTGAATCCCCCTGCAATGCTAACATCGGGTTGCACGATGTCATATCCACGCCTTTGGATAAGGTCTCGAAACTGCCAGCGTCCCTGTAATCCCTCGCCGCCGGCAATTCGCATGTTGAGTGCCCGGCGAATCTCGACATAACCCTCCACATCGTCTGTCGTGATTGGTTCCTCGTACCAGAAGAGGTCATTCTCAGCGATTTTCTGCCCAATATCAATTGCTGTCCCAACATCATAACCACAATTGGCATCGACTGCAAGGATAATCGTATCGCCGATCGCTTTCCGCACAGCGGCGACGTTTTTGACATCGTAGACTTCCCCAAATCCGATCTTCATTTTCACGGCGGGAAATCCTTCATCGACGTAACCTTTTGCCTCGTCCATCAAGGCTTGAGTGATGTCGGGCACCGCTTTTTTGAAAAGCCCGGAGGCATAGGCGGGAATCCGGTTCCTGAACGCGCCACCGAGGAGGCGGTAAATGGGCTGATCCAACACTTTCCCCAAAATGTCCCACAGTGCGATGTCGACCCCACTTATAGCGGCGGGATTGCTCCTGCTGCGTTGGTGCATCGTATTCCAGATGATCTCTATATCAAACGGATCTTTTCCAACGAGGCAGGTGTCAATTGCGGCTTGCGATGGTGTGCTTGCTCCTTCGCCCCAACCCGTAATACCAGCATCGGTGTGAATTTCCACGACACCGGCATGTCTCGCCTTTGACCACGTTCCCGAGTTGGCAAACGGCTCGACCAAGGGATACCTGAGATTGTAAGTTTTGACTTCGGTGATTTTCATGCTTTCTTTGATACGCGGGATATGATGGGTAGAATATTTAGATTAAGTTCAAATTCACGTATTCTAAGATTGCTTTGTCCTGGCAACTTCAGTTGTTCTGGCTTAGAGATCCGTAATA
>JAKZSX010000332.1:0-6876 GCA_047517405.1 Candidatus Poribacteria bacterium
AGTTCAATCTGCACGTTATCGGGTCCTTTGACGAAAGCGATCGGCAAGCCAGACGGTTTAGCGTCTTCAATTTCAGCCCCTTTTGCTTCCATCTCCGCAAGGGTGGCATCAAGGTCTTCTACCCCAAACGCGAGTTGATAAACACCCCAGCGTGGATTTCCGCTGGTCGGCTCCACTTCCATATCACCAAATTTCGGTGAGAGGAAGATTTTCTCTCCACCGATATCCATCCGGACAATTGGTAAGCCGCGGACCTCTACCCGTTCTGTAACTTTGCCATCGAGCATCTTTTCGTAGTAAGCAACGGCTGCTTCAACATCTTCACAACGCACATGAACGTGATGAAATGTGTATCCCATTATTGTATTCCTCCTAAAAAATGAAATGTTGTCTCGGTCGAAGACTGTATCTCGACCTTATACGGGAATTATTATAGACCAAAAGCGGGGCGGATGTAAATATAATTCTCTGTTGACGCTCAGAAATTCTCTCAAATTGCTTCTGAATCTCAATGAAATTGGGGTTAAAACAGAGATTGGGCGTGTTGCAGATAACCTTGAATCCAGGGGCGTGTCCGCTCACTCATCCCGGCGAAATAGTATAAATCCAGCCAGAGCGTCATTCCACGCAGGAAGGCAAGCCGCAGATGGGTAGGGAGTATCTCCCTTTCGGCTTCAGACAGCGGACAGATGCTTTCGTAGGCACGCAGAAATATGGATTGTTGATTCTTCGTCAGCGGGGTATCTTGATAAACGGCGGGGAAAAAGACTAGCGCGTACCCCAAGTCATACAGGCGGGACGTACGACAAGCGGTATCCAGATCGAGGATTGCGCGAATACCACCACCATCGAACTTGAGATTTTGGGCGCGGTAATCGCCGTGTATAAGCCAGTCCTGCTCGTATTGAGTATTGTGTGCTGCTGCACCGATAGAATCCCGTAGCATCTCGACTTCATGAATCCATGAATCAATTTGGATTGATGACACGAGATCTTTTTCTGTAACGGACTGGAGACGGGGTAGACACGCTTTCAGTTGTATAAAGAGTTCAGTCTCTAAGGGCGGTCCGGTAGGTTGAATTTGGGGTTGAAATTGACGGAGCTGTTGGTGTAAACGTCCGAGCATTTCCCCTGACGCACGCAGCTGATCCGAATTCGCAACATTGTAGTCAGATCCTTCGATGAATTCAGAGAGGGCATATACCTCCTCTACTTCCAAAGGACTGTTGCACACGCTGAACGTTTCTCCGCTGTTATTGGATAGCAAGCGAGGAACAGGAAAACCTTGCTGGTGCAAAAAGGTTTGGACTGCGTGCGTGAAGGCAATTCGTTGCAGGTCAGGTTGGGCAGAAGTCTCTTGATTTCGCGCCGACCTATAGATTTTCAGGAACAATCCTCCCCGGTTAGTCGCAAGTCGCATCGTTGTGCTCATTGCGCCGGTGCCGATTGGTATTGCGGATTCGATGGTGAGGCTGTAGTTCTGACAGATGGACACCTGAATCGCGGTGGCAAGATCAGACAGCATCATAAGAAACACCCCACAACATGGACTATAGAGGGAAAGGAAGGATAGCTTATCCCCCCTTCCTTCCATTCTTCCATCCTTATCCTGAGACCGTCAGTTCAGCAAATTAGAAACCGCTTTCACAGACTGTCTATGGTGTAGGCGTCCAGCAGTTTCTCGTCAATCTCCACACCAAATCCAGGGCGGTCATCCAACGTGAAGAAGCCATCGCGGGGAGTAGGACGCAAGTGACGATAGAGTTCATTCTCTGTAGATTTGCGTGAGGGACCGAAGGTTTCCGCTCGACACGACATTGGCAGACAGGCAATCAGGTGTAGTCCCCAAGGAGTTCCCCCCTGATGGGGCCAAGTCGGAATCCCTTGCGCCGCTGCCTCGTTAGCAATCTTGAGACACTCGCCGAAGCCGCCCGCCCAGCTGATATCAGGTTGAATCATGTGAGCGGCTTTCCAGCGCAGCAGTTCGCGAAATCCGTATCGGGTGAATTCGTGCTCGCCAGAAACGATCCAAGTGGAGTCAACCTCTCGAACCAACAGCGCCATTCCCGCGTAATCGTCCAACGGGATGGCTTCCTCGATCCACTTGAGATTGACATCGGCGGCAGCTTCAGCGAAACACAGCGTATAATCCACGTCCCATCGCAGATAGATGTCCGCCATCAGTTCAATATCGGATCCAACCGCCTGACGCGCCTCGCGGATAATCTCAAGATTCTTGGCAAAACCTTCTTCCCCTTCCGCGAGCCCGTTTCGGAGACCCGGCTTGCAGGCGGTAAACCCTTGCGCCACGTAATAGTCGACATCCACGCCGGTAGCATACGCCGGTATCTTGAGTTGTGGCTCATCCATGATTAAGCTATAGACCGGCGCGTCCAAGATTTTGCCGCAGAGATCCCACAGGGCGAGTTCGATACCGCTGAGGGCATAAATGACAACCCCTCGTCGTCCGTAAATTGACGTGATGTGATAGAGGGTGTCCCAGATTTCCTCCACGTCAAGCGGATCGCGCTCCAGTGTGAAATACTTCATATGGCGGTCAATGATGATCGCCCCGGCGAGACCACCACCGCCGAGTCCATAGCCCTTCAACCCTTTATCAGTTGTAATTTCTACCATCAGTGCACCCGCTTGTGTGGCAAAGGGTCCGCGCCAGTCCACATGGACATTCTTCGGCTCAGGTGGCATCTGGACCTGCCTACCTGCTTGTGAATAAGCCATTGATGACATCGCGGCAGGATTCAGGTTAATGTGCCAGGTCCGGATACCCACAATTTTGTGACGGATTTTTGTTCGATCCTTCCATCCTGTCGCACGAACCTGTGCTTCGGCGACGTAGTCCGGCGGTTCGACTGCGATGTTTGTTTCATTTCCAGCATCGTCAGAAGACTGTTGTTTGTTAGGCATAGTCGTAGCTCCTCCACTTATTGATGCGCACTTATTCGTCCTCAAATCTAAATTTTCGGCGAAATTTGAAATCTTCTTCTCAAAACGACTCCCGCACAGCGCGTTGTCGGAAGAAACGGATTAACGGTTCAACGTAAGACTGCTCCGTCCGAATTTCGATGTTGTCAATCTTGTTCGATTGGAAGAACTTCCGACGTGCTTCAACGACACCGAGATTGAGTTGCCGATACATCTCTCGTGCTTTGGCATCCCGTGTGTCTAAGACAATCACCTCACCGGTTTCTGCGTCCTCAAGTTCAATCAATCCTACATTCGGCAACGTTTCTTCCCGCATATCTTGGAGCGTAATCGCAATGAGATCATGACGTTTGCTCGTCACTTGCAACCGCTTTTCGTAACCTTGGTCTCTGAAGTCTGAGATTAGGAACACGACGCTCTTTCGTCGGATGACACGGTCAACGTACTCCAATGCAGCACTGATGTTCGTTCCCCGCTGCTGTGGTTCGAAATATAAGATCTCCCGGACGACGCGCAGGACGTGCTTTACCCCTTTGCGCGGTGGCACAAATAACTCCACATCGTCTGTGAAGCAGATAAGCCCGACCTTATCACTATTTTTGATCGCAGAAAAAGCGAGTAGTGCGGAGATCTCCGCCGCAATCTCCGCCTTCGTTTGTTGATATGTCCCAAAGTCTGCGGAAGCACTAGTATCAACGAGCAGCATCATCACCAATTCGCGTTCCTCGACGTATTTTTTGATGTACGGCTGCCCCATCCGAGCGGTCACATTCCAATCAATCGTGCGAATCTCATCGCCGGGCTGGTATTCACGCACCTCATCAAACTCCATACCTCGCCCCTTGAATACGCTTTCGTATTCTCCCGCAAAGATATTGTTGACGAGTCGATTGGTAGAAATTTCGATTCGGCGGATTTTTTTCAGGATTTCTTTCGTGTTCATCGGTAACTTCTCACGCTCCGTGCATTGTGCCACCTTCCATTTTATCAAGATGAGGCTGCACAATCAAATGAAAAATTGTTGAATTTTTGCCCCTTTGTTGATATGCTTATTGCCTAAAGCACTTTGCGAAGGTATGAAACCTTTGGGGATCTGCGGTGACAGAAAGAATTTTCTGAGAAAGTCCAGTTGAAAGGAGAAAGATATGGACAAAGATTGGCTAAAACACTGTGCGACTGATGAACAACTCCGGACGTTTAACGACGAGGGCTACCTGATCGTGGACGATGCCCTATCACCGGAGATGGTTGACAAAATGACCCTCGTTATTGATCGAATTGATGCAGAGGAACGAACGAAGCAGGGGCTCGGACCACACGACCTGATGAAAAAGTTTCGTACCATCGCCGAAGATGATCTGCTCCTAGAGTTGCTTGACCACCCGAAGGTATTTCCGTTATTGTGGGACATCCTCGGCTGGAACATCCAGCTTTACATCTCTCACCTAATCGTTTATCCACCAGAAGGGCCCGATGTGCCGCGAACCCAAAAGGGGGCAGGGTGGCATCAGGATGGGGGCAGACCTGTGCAGGAAATGGAGCGTCCACACCCACGACTCTCCCTCAAAGTGAGCTATTGGTTCAGCGATGTAAGGGGACAGGATCGAGGCGCGATGCGAATTGTTCCCGGCAGCCACAAACTCGACGAACGCCCTCCTCAGAACGATCCGGACGGCGATCCGGACGGCGCAATCGAGTTGCAGATTGAACCGGGGACAGCGGTGCTGTTTGACCGCCGGTTATGGCACTCTCGTGGTTGGAATTATTCGGACGTGACGCGGAAGGTATTGTTTATTGGCTACAGTTATCGCTGGCTGCGCGGACTCGACTACAACGTGATGCCGCCTGAGCTCCTCGCCAAATGTGACCCGATTCGCCGGCAGCTACTTGGGGATGGGGTAGATGTCAAGGGTTGGTGGCAGCCAACGGATGAAGATGTTCCGTTGAAACAGTGGCTTATGACACATCGCGGAGAGGAATATGTGCGTTAGGAGCTGCAAACCAAAGATTCAAGAAGGGGAAGCAGATGTTTTGCTTCTCCTTTTTTATTGGCAGCACCACTTTCATAGGAGCGTTTAATTGAGGGTGAGCGTGCGGGATGGCAAGGCTCTCCGCTGCGCGAGAGTCCAAGACCTGCCGAGCTGTTCTTTAGGTTCGGTCCGATTCTCGTCTGAGCACGGCGGGATCTGACGAAACCTGTCCGACAAACCGATTGGCAGTAGAGATATTTAGGTGCATCATGGATCATACGATGGCGAAGGTTGTTGTTTTCTGAATCTCGACCCCGCATTCGCTGCCACAGGGAATGTTGCATCAAGGCACAAAACTGAAAGGTAGGTATCTTATGTTCGCGCCGACGGACAAGACGCTCGTAAGCTGGTTCTGCTTTGATGAGGAAACCCCAAAGCACTGCAGCGTGATTACCGTGCAGGCGGCTGACAAGTATGACGCACTCGCTTTTGGGCAGGATGCTCCAGGTAAGTGGTCCACCGCCAGCGATGATAACACTCGCACGCAAACCACCGAACAACTCGCGCAAAATCCGGCGCAGGACATTGTACCCGGACAGTTCATGATGATGGCCGCCGTTTACAAGGACAACTCGGTCACCATTTACCGCGATGGGGAAGTGTACGCCGGCTATACCATCGAAAAGCCGTTTGATTTTCTGAACAGCCCCTATCTACAACTGGTAATTGGCTCGGTCAATCTAAATCCTAACTACGCCACATCATTCAAGGGAAAAGTCAAGGACGTAAGGATTTATGCACAGGCTTTGACTCAAGAGCAGATTAAGGACCTGAGACCGAACGTGCCTTCGGCAATTCAACCGTTCAGCTGGTATGATTTCTCGAAAAATGATTGGTGGACAGATCATGCTGGAAAATTCCCTGAGATTAAAAACTATGGCGCGACAAAACTGAATGAAGAAGACAGGTATGTTGTTTTCGACCGAGACGACAGACACATATTTACCCTAGACAACGAAGCTGTCCGTATCGCTCGTGATTTTCGTCAACGGCTGATGCGTGACCCGAGTCGCCCGACGTATCACCTAGTTAATTCCGAAGGTGATACCGAAAGGAACTATTCGACCGACCCCAATTTCATGATCTACTGGAAAGGTCAGTATCATTTCGGTTATATGTGCAAAGGCGACGAGTACGCTTTTGGTCATTTCACCAGTACCGACCTTGTTCACTGGCGGCGGCGCGGGGACTGTGCCCTAGGCAGCGGCGGTTGTGGTACGGGCGGTACGATTATCACCAAAGATGGCAAGAAAGTTATCTTTGTCGGCATATTTGGCGGTCGTGCGACCTATGTCGAGGCTTCGGATGAGCATCTGGAGGCCTGGTCTAAACCGATTGAGATTGAGGTGCCCCAAGAGGCCCGGGATGCCGATTATTGGGTATTCTGGGATCCGACGGCCTGGGTTGAGGGAGATTACTACTACATATTTTCCGGCGATCACGCTATGGAGGATACCCGACCGGGGTTGGGGGCCTGGTATAAAAAGACGACACTTATGCGCTCCAAAGACTTTAAGAAGTGGGAATTCCTCAATGAATTTATGACGAAAGAGTTGCCGGGACTTGAGCATCACGATCATTCCTGCACTGATTTCTTCAAACTCGGCCACAAGCATATGATGCTGCTTATCAGCCATAGCTGGGGTGCCCGGTACTATCTGGGTGAATGGAAGGATAACAAGTTCACGCCCGAATTTCATACCAAGATGAGTTGGAGCAACAGTTATGACGGAACACCTATCTACTGGGCACCCAAGACCCTCCTCACACCAGACGGACGCAGAGTCATCATTACCAATCTAGAGGCCAACCTTGGCAACACCTTATGGAGCTGTGTATTCTCATTGCCCTGGGAGTTGAGTCTGCCTGATGACGGGATTGTGCGTATTAAACCGGTTCGCGA
>JAKZSX010000333.1:0-2940 GCA_047517405.1 Candidatus Poribacteria bacterium
GCTTCGAGGACCGCATGTGTCGTTGCTGCGCGATTTCCTTCGATCAGTTTTAGTTTCGCACCATACATCGAGATCTGCGCGAGCTTGCCTTTTGAGGTGGACGACGGGCAGTAGATTGTGCAGTCTATCCCCGCTTTCGCGCTATACGCCGCGATTGCTGCTCCCGCGTTCCCCGACGAATCCTCGACAACCTCTTGGACGCCGAGCTCCTTGACTTTGGATAGCAGGACAGCAGCCCCGCGATCCTTGTACGAACCTGTCGGACAAACAAAATCCAATTTCAATTGATGGTCATGTGTCGCATCATCAAAGGATACGAGCGGTGTCATCCCCTCGCCGAGCGAGATTATGGATGCGTCATCAGCAATTGGAAGGACATGGCGATAACGCCAGAGGGTGTTGTCCTCCTTACAAACCCGGTCAATAGAAAATTCGACTTCCGTTTTTTTTAGCTGGAGCGGTTGACCGCAATCGCATTTGTACCGAAGTGCCTCAATAGGATATGTTATGTTACATTGGTCGCAGATATATTCGATCATTTCTTTTTCGCTTCTGTTAGTTGTAATCTAAGTTAGTCCCCCTGAAAGCTATCATCAATAAACCAATATTTAAGAATGACGTAAATCGCAGCAATCCCATCTTTCCATTTGATCTTTTTCCCTTCGGCGTAGGTGCGGGCGTGGTAGCTGATGGGGACTTCGCGGAGGCGTAATTTGCGTTTGGCAATTTTCGCCGTGATCTCTGGTTCGATGCCAAAACGGTTCGATCGCAACGGGATTGTTTTCAAGATTTGCAAACGAAATGCCTTATAACAGGTCTCCATGTCCGTCAGATTGAAATTTGTAAACCTGTTGCTCAAAAATGTTAGAAATCTGTTTCCTAAAACATGTTTGGAGTATAAGCCCCGCCCCTCCTTTTTCCTCATAAAGCGAGACCCATAAACCACGTCTGCATCGCCCTGTAGAATGGGAGTCAACACTATCCGGTAATCGTTTGGATCGTATTCAAGATCCGCATCTTGGATAACCGCTATGTCTCCAGAAGCGACTTCAATCGCCGCGCGGATTGCAGCCCCTTTGCCTTGGTTCTTTTGTTGAAAAATGGGTTTAATTTGTGGGTGTGTATCGGCTAGCTGTTCGATAATTTCAGCAGAGCCGTCGGTTGACGCATCATCCACGATTACGAGTTCAAGGGAATCGATGCCGTTGATTCGCTGCTCAAGCACGCGCGAAACAATCTCCGCAAGCGTATTTCTCTCATTGTAAACCGGCATCAGAACAGTTAGCCTCATAGGGCACCGATATCCCAGTATTGCAGCCCAAGTTGCGACACATCCTATAATGCCATACACATGTCGCTCTTCTGGAGTGCAGGCATCGGATACATCGGCATTCTATAGATATTTCGCTCTTCTGGAGCGAAAGTAGAGTCCTTCAATTTTAGCAAAAAACCGATGAATCTTCAATAGATAGGGCGTGTTGACATAGGGGAATTGCATCTGCTATAGACATTAGGTAATTGCGTTGGGTTAACCTCCGCCCACGATTAGATTGCCATTGTCATGTGCAGCCCGTAATTCGTCGATAAGTACCCAATCGTAGGGGCGAGGTCTCCTCGCCCAACGGGTACGGCTCCCATTCAACTCAACCTACGCGATGTCAAACGTCAATAGAACCTACGTTACCACCAACTGTATACGGAGGTGGTGAGGATAAGGCTCAGGATGGGCCAGAAGCAGCCCATCACCGCTTCGCCGAGAACCAAGCCCACGAAAAAGGGAATCGCGGCACGATACGCTTTGATGCCGCCATGTTTGAGTAGCAGCCATTTGGTAATCATCGCAATCGCTACAGGGAACCAGATCATATCCGTTGTGCCGGGGGCAACACCGATAACATAACCTGCCGGGTGAAGCGGGCACCAAACGAAGCGGGCGCGAAGAAACATTATACCAAGGTTAACGAGAAAGGCGACTCCGAGGACGTTCATTGATAGCCAATTCGTCGGCTTGGGATTGACCAACCAACCGGAGAGATAATTGTAAGTTCCTGAACCACCGGCATGAATCTGCTCAGATCCCGCCGCAACCCCTGTCTTGTAAATCGTATATGGATATAGGATGAGACTGGATTCTATACCAACAATGCTAGCAATGATAAGGGCGATGAACATCGTTCGGTTTCTGATGCCAGTTCGCTCTGCGAGTTTGAAGGACTCAAGCTGATCGGGCAGCGGGTGGGTTCGAAACCCAGCACCACTGAGCCAGTTCATCAATGAGAGTATCGTTAAATTCCCCGGTTTTAGGCGTCGTGTGCCGAACATAGCAACCATCAGATATTGTGGATTCACGTAACCGATGGAATGAATCGGGGGACCTAGCTCCGCCCGCATACGCGCCAACCCGACAACGATCGCGAAGTAAATGCTGATGAAAACGGCGTAGCCCCAGAATGACATCCCACCTTTTATGCAGAAGCCCATCAACACCAAGAGACAGATAAACAGCGTAACGACAGCAGTTCGATAGGAGATTGGCTCGTTCGCCTCATCAGCCCGATCCGGACGCATGACGCGAGAGAAGACTTGTGCAAAATGTTTTCTGCCGGTCCAACAGGTCACAGCAAGTAAAGCGAACAGGGCACCCGTGCCCTGTTCCCCCAAAAATGGGTAGCCAGGAATACTCCTGATGCCCGCCATACTACCAAAGACAAGTTGTGCCTTCCGCATTAGGTAGAAGAAGGTACATGAGAAGGAGAGATCCAAGGGCAAAACAAAGGAGAGACCAATCAGGTATGGGTGAAAATAAAAAAGGGGAAAGGCAGACTGCGAGCTACTGCTCACTGTTTTTTTCTAAACTCCTCAACCGCTTTTATCGCTTCTGGCGTGTCTATTGCCACTAACGCTTCGAGCGCATGGTAACGAACACCCTTATGCTCATCG
>JAKZSX010000334.1:0-4002 GCA_047517405.1 Candidatus Poribacteria bacterium
GACTTGAGGATCTCTTCAATCTTGTTGACGAACCGCATGGACTCTTCGGGCAGGTATTGGCTTCCCTGATTGTTGAGGTCTTTGGTCGCGTTCTTGGTGCTGACAGAGTGGCTCGATGTGACATGTTCGCCACCGTCCAGATCAAGCATAAAAATCAGGAAGGATGCCATCCAAATGGGCAGTGTACCGAACCCTTTCGGGACATACGTGCGAATCCCATGTGCGGCTTGGATTCGGGCGATGTATTCGACATATTTCTGCGAATTGTAGCGTACCTCGCATCCTGCGAGTTTCTCAACAGGTTTTCCACTTGCGGCTTCGTTTGCAACGAGGCTCTTTCCGAGCGTTGCCAAGATAATCCCGATCTGATTGATCGGAAACCGGGTGTCCCACGGGTATAAAATATTCTGTGGACCACGGATGCCAGCGGTCGAGACCTGTGCCTCCTTCGCGTAGTTACGGAACCATTCCCAGAGATTCAAACGCTCAATCAACGCCTTATTGAGATGGAATGTGAATGCCTCTGATTCATCTTGTGGAAAAAGGGGTGTTTTGATGGAATCCGGCGTATTTTGCTCAACAACAGCGAAGAGTTTCTGTTCGGTGATGTCCCTCTTATGACGATAGCTTTCGTCAACTGTGATAATCATCAACACCCTCCTTGCGAGGATAGGAATTTGATAGACATCTTATCACACTTTCACATTTTTTTCAAATTTCTATGACTTTTCACAGTTTTGATGGTATCCGTTCAACCCGGGGTCCCCATAGCGAATAGCGTATGGGGCCTACGATGCTAAGGTCCGGCGCGGTTACAAACCGCGCCTACCGGCCTGGGGCAAATCCGAATTTCGGATCAAATGGACTCGTGATCGCGGTTACCAACGGGGTCTGCGTAGAACTACCGTTCCCGTCCTGAAATGAGCAGGTCAAAGGAATTGCTCTGCCATCCGCCGTCCATGACGATGTTATCTCTCGTTTCGCGTAGGCGATCAACCATGCGTGCTTTCATACGGCGGAGGACGTGCTTGTAACCGAGATGATTCGCCAAGTTATGGAGTTCGTGCGGGTCGCTTTTCATGTCGTAGAGTTCATCCTCGCTGTAGGGATTGTAGACGTATTTCCACGAATCCGTCCGCACCATCCTAACAGATGCCAGCGTCGGCTCGTACCCGTGAAATTCGGCGAACACGTCATCGGGCCAGTCTGCGACGGTCTCCCCTTTCAAAAGTGGAACAATCGATCTACCGTCAAGATTATCCGGCATCGCTGCCCCAGCGAGTTCTAAGAAAGTCGGCATCAAGTCGACAAGGTTCACAAATTCATCACACCTCGTTCCAGATGATGTCGCGCCAGGCAAACGGATCACGAGTGGGATGTGATGTGTCTCTTCATACATGTGAAACCCTTTGTTGAAAAGTCTGTGGCTGCCGAGCATATCTCCGTGATCGGTCGAAAAGACGACGACGGTATTCTCCGCCAAACCGTTCGCTTCAAGGCAGTCGAGAATCCGTCGCACCTGATCGTCAATGAAGGTGCAGAATCCCCAATAGGCGGCGATGACCTTTTGCCAATCGGGCCATGTCAGATGGCTGGCGTTCCACCGGAGCATCTCCTTCTGTTGGATGAGCGGTTTATTGATGAACTGTTCATCAAAGTTGCCCCACCGTTCAACGGTATCCGGATCGTACATTGTGTCGTAAGGTGCCGGGACAGCATACGGGAAATGCGGTCCGAAGAAATTCGAGGCAATCATAAAGGGTTGCTCGGAATCTGTATAGCCATTGATTAACTCAATCGTTTTATCTGCGGTCCACGCCTCCATTGTCCTTTCTGCAGGGAGTGGGAGTCTGCCATAGAAGGGTGCTTCGCCACCCCACTCAAAGGGTTGGACAGCATCCCTATCAATTCGGAAGTCAATTCCATCATCACGGAGCCACTGATGCCACTCGCGATAGGGGTGCCATTTGTCGTAACCCCAGAACTCCGTGTCACCTTCCTTGGCGAGATGCCATTTACCGATGCAACTCACCCGATAGCCTACTTCACTCATAAGCTTCGGATATGCGGGTTTGTCAAGAATCTGGTTTGCAAACACGCCGTTGAAATTCCCCATGTTTGAAAGCTGCCCGTGATTATGCGGATAGAGTCCAGTGAGCAGAGAGCCACGCGCCGGTGAACAGAGAGCGATGGGGGTATAGGCGTTCGTAAAACGCATACCTGTTGCTGCGATTTCGTCAACTGCGGGTGTTTTGCAAATTGGCGCACCGTTGCAGCCAAGGGAATCGAAACGTTGCTGGTCGGTGAGAAGGAAGAGAATATTAGGGGATTGTGCCATGGTTCATCCTTTTTTGTAAACTGAATTGAAGTTATAGGAATATTGGCATTGGTATCTGTTTCAAAGTTCAAGCGGGTTCGGATACGATAGCGATATTCTTCGGTCCCTTGAAACCGAGTTCAATTCGCTCAAACCGGATTGAATGTTGCCGATAGAAATCCTCAATTGTTGTCAATAATTCATACTGTCCACGACGTTGTTCATCCCAGAAGTTGCAGCACGGAATAATCACAGCCGGCCGAATGAGTGCTGCCTCTCCCAATTCACGCAGTGCGCCATCCGGATGGAGCCCGACTAACAGGTCATAATAATCCGCCATCTCGGGATCAAATTGTTCAGAACGATGATTAATACCATTGAGCACTGTGCGTCGAGGATCAATGAGTTCGCATTCAAAATTTTTCTTTTTGGCAAGGAAACGCGTCAATACTCCTTTTCCACCTGCGACATCGGCAATACAATGGATCGTATTTCCGTATTGTGAAGCGATGAAATCTGCGACCACTTCAAAACGTTTAGGATCACCGTGTACCAAATGCTGTCTTCTGCTCATTTCAAGTTCTCCGGATTCAAGGCCTCCAATGCTGGATGGACAAATCGCCCGTCCTTCCTTATAAGGTTCCCGTCAAAGTACATTTCACCACCACCGTGTTCCGGGGTCTGGATCATTACCATATCCCAATGGACAGCGGATCGGACCCCGTTATCTGCTTCCTCGTAAGCTTGACCGGGTGTGAAATGAAAAGAACCTGCAATCTTCTCATCAAAGAGAATATCGAGCATCGGGTTGGTGATGTATGGGTTGAATGCAATCGAAAATTCGCCGATATAGCGTGCGCCTTCATCCGTATCAAGAATGGCGTTCAGTCTTTCAGTGTTATTTGCCGTTGCCTCAACAATTTTACCGTTTTCAAAGCGGAGTCGAATGTCAGTAAAGGTTGTTCCCTGATAGATTGTGGGGGTGTTGAAATGGATAGTGCCATTGACGGAGTCTCGCACAGGCGCGGTGAAGCATTCGCCATCAGGGATGTTACACTCGCCTGCGCACGGAATAACGGGGATGTCCTTGATACTGAACCGCAGATCGGTGTCCTCACCGACGATGTGGACTTCGTCCGTTTCCTCCATCAGAGATTTGAGTGGTCCCATCGCGCGTTCCATTCGGCTGTAGTCAAGCGTGCAAACGTCGAAATAGTAATCCTCAAACGCTTCTGTGCTCATCTGTGCCTGTTGTGCCATTGCCGGGAGGGGCCATCGTAGGACAACCCATTTTGTGCGTGGCACACGGATATCGTTGAGCGGTCGCACCCAATACTTTTGATAGCGCTGCATTGCCTCCGATGGGACATCAGACATCTCTGTAATGTTGTGGCTACCACGAATACCGATGTACGCCTGTACTTTTTCTATACGATATATTTCACATTCGCCAATCAATTTTATTCCAGCATCGTCTCCGCCGAGAACAATCTCACGTTGGATACGGTTCTGTTTGAGTTCCACGAGCGGAATCCCACCCGCTTTCCGAACTGCTCGGATCAGGGCAATGACCATCTCTTGCGGGATGTCGATACCTTCAATAAGCACAAATTCGCCGGGTTGGATTTTAGTGGAATGGGTCGTGAGAACATTAGCAAGTTTATCAAGTCGTGGATCGTGCATAT
>JAKZSX010000335.1:0-4400 GCA_047517405.1 Candidatus Poribacteria bacterium
CGTCAATTCTTAGCTCATTGAGCCTAGCACCTTATATAACGTTCTCGGTATTTCGACATGTGTATAGAATGGGTGAGAGATGATGGGTAAGCAGTCAGAGGTTCAGGCGTTTGCCGAATTGGCAACACCTAAATGTCAACAGAACCTAGCTATTGAAAATCCATTGGTTTCTTGTTAAAACTGAAGAACCCTATCTTTCGCCCCGGCGGAGCGCAATGTATATAGGGCGACTTGCGTTACAGAACGTGAAATTAAAGGCTCTATCCTTCCACATTCCTTAATTCCTCAACAAACCACCACATATCATCCGGCATCGAGGCTGAAAATGTCAGCCGCTCATCCGTCTCCGGATGGGCGAACCCAAGCGCGTAAGCGTGCAAAGCCTGACGATTGAGCGCGACAACGGCTTCTTTGACGGTAGGAGAGGGGGCATCGTGGATAGCGCGAGCATATCCGCCCCCGTATACATGGTCGCCGGCAACAGGGTAGCCAATATGGCTCAGGTGGACTCGGATCTGGTGGATACGTCCCGTTTCCAATGTCAGTTTGAGGAGGGAGAACCGGTCATAGCGTTCGAGACGACGATAGTGAGTAACTGCATGACGACCTGCTGCCCCCGTCACGGTCATCTTCCGCCGATCTCGCGGACTTCGGATGATGCGGGCATTGACGGTGCCCGTTTCGTCAGGGGGTACACCGCAAACCACAGCGTAGTAATGGCGTGTGGTGGTACGCGCCTCAAATTGAGCCGAAAGATGCCGATGTGTATAATCGGTCTTAGCGGCGACAATCACGCCGGAGGTGTCTTTGTCGAGACGATGCACGATGCCGGGACGTTGAACGCCGCCAATACCGGGGAGAGCCTTACAGTGGTGGAGCAACGCATTGACAAGCGTGCCAGATTGAGCATTACCGGCGGGGTGGACAATCATGCCAGCCGGCTTGTTCATAACAATTAGAGCGGAGTCTTCATACAAGATGTCTAGCGGAATGGGTTCAGAGTCGGTCCTTTGAAGTGGACGTGGGGCAGGAAACGTGAGAGCAATCTGATCACCGGCTCGGAGTTTATAGCCGGGCTTGGACGATTTGCCATTTACGGTTATGGCACCTTCTCGAATCAGTTTTTGGATGTATGTGCGGGACAAGGGAAAATGAGACGACGCATCTGCCTCCGTCTCCACCTGCTCTGGGAGATGTTCCTCGATAAAGCGATCGAGTCGGATACCGTTTGGGGAGAGTTCCGTATCGGGCGCATCCTCCCGAAAAGGGGCAAAATCGAAAACTTGAGACTTTGGCATGATGTGGCACAGTAAATTGACCTAAGTTGCTAGAGCATGTTGACGCTTATATGAGGCGTATCCGTGATTCAAAGTAGCTTACCCAATCGTAGGGGCGAGGTTTCCTCGCCCAACGGGTTGACCTAACTCCTACGCATTCAATAGGTGTCCAGACAGTTTTTCTTACGTATCGCGCATTACGTGTTATTCCTCATTAGCCCCAGCGGGGCGATATGTTTGTAGAACATCGGCAAACCAATTTCCCCAAGCCCCAGCGGGGCGACATGTGTACTAAGGCATGCCATCGCCGTATGTCGTGTATTTTGCCCGATCTCGACGATCCAACGTAGTGCAGTTTCCTAATTTGCGGAGGCCATGTAGGTTGGGTTGAACGGGCACCGTGAAACCCAACTCAATCCTATTACGCGTTACGCATCAATTCCTATGGGACTTTGGCATTGCCATAAACTATCGCCAGGGGTTTTAGGTGGCAACTTGCCTTAGAAAATATGAATGGCACGGTCATGGGCTGCTTCGGCGGATTCCATAACAGCTTCAGCGAGGGTTGGATGCGCGTGGATTGTGTGCGCCAGATCAGCAACCGATGCGCCTAGACGAATGGCAACCGCAGCTTCATGGATCAGGTCTGAAGCATGTGCGCCAAGAATATGGACGCCGAGAATATCGCCAAATTCCTGATCTGAGATGACCTTGACAAATCCATCTGTCTCACGCATCCCTAGAGCCTTGCCGCTTGCTGCATAAGGAAATCGTCCTATCTTGACCGTGTAGCCCTCTTCCTCGGCTTGCGCTTCTGTCATGCCGCATCTAGCAATTTCAGGAATTGTAAAAATGCACCACGGTATCGTGCTGTAATCCATCTCCGCTTCTCCGCCCATACAGTTTTGAGCGGCGACAATCCCCTCCGCCGATGCAACGTGCGCCAATAGATACCGGCTCGCTACATCGCCCACCGCGTAGACACCCGGCACATTGGTCTCCATCCGTTTATTGACGACAATCTTACCTCTATCCGTACGGACGCCAACAGTTTCCAATCCAATGCCTTCGGAGTTGAAACTCCTACCGATAGAAATCAACATTTTTTCCGCGTTGAAACTTTCGCCGGATTCTAACGTTGCAGTCACGCCGGATTCCGATTTGTCCACGCGCGTTACGTTGGCGTCTGTCTTGATTTCGATACCTTTCCGCCTCATCAAAAGGCGGAGCTGTCGGACAATCTGTGTGTCCTCTGTAGCGAGAATTATCGGTAACAGCTCAAGGACAGTGATATCGCAACCCAATCCGTTAAAGATCGAGGCAAACTCACAACCGGCGACGCCGCCGCCGACAATGATGAGACTCTTGGGAAGTTCCGTCAATTCGAGAATCCCTGTCGTTGTCAGCACCTGCCGTTCGTCGATTTCAAACAGGGGAATATTCGCGGGTTCAGAACCGGTGGCGATGATAATCTGATTCGCGACAATCTGCTCCTGTGTGCCGTCCACTTTCGTTGCTTCTATGCTATCCCTCCCGGTGAGGACGCCGGTTCCGTTAATTGTGTGAACGCCGTTCCTTTTGAGCAGTTGTGCAATGCCGCCGGTGAGTTTTTTGACGGTGGCATCCTTGTGCCCTAGCACCTGTGAATAATCTATCTCCGCACCGCTAATCTTGATGCCGAATCCCTCTGCCTCCCGAATCTGCGTGGCAAAATGCGCCACCGAAAACAGCGTCTTGGTTGGGATACACCCCCGATTCAGGCAGGTGCCTCCCAATTCCCCTTTTTCGATTAAGCAGACTGTACCACCTAATTGGGCAGCCTTGATCGCCGCGACGTAGCCGCCCGGTCCACCCCCAATTATACCAACATCATAAGTAGACATTAACACCCCCCGTGCAAGTTTTCATATCACAGCTGCCAGTTGCTCCCAGATCGCCTCCGGCACTGGCGTGGTTGCCGCAGCAAAGTTCTGTTCAACCTCCGTTGCGTCTTTAGACCCTGTCAAGTTCATATGGATAAGCGGTTGACGCAGGCAGAATTGGATTGCTAAGTTGAGTAGGTTCTGATCATTCTCTGCAGCCCACTGCCAGAGTCGATGTGCCCGCTCTCCCTCCGGTGGTCGGGTTGTCGCGTCTGGTTCAACCCCTGAAAGTAGTCCCATTGCGATTGGACTGCCATTGATTACGCCGATGTCGTGCTGCGTCGCAAAGGGCAATAAGCTCTCAGCAGCGGTCTGATGAAGCAACGTGTAGTCGAGGAAAGTCAGTATCACATCCACAACCCCGGTTCCGATGCCGATGCGGTGAAGCTCGTGTTCACGGACACCAAGTCCAATAAAGCGCACCACCCCTTCTTCACGCATCCGCTGCAGCTCCTCAAGCGCTCCGCCCTTCGCTATCACAGGGTCCATGCTATCCGGATCATGAATGAGGCACACATCCAGATAGTCTGTGCCCAGCAAACGGAGGCTATTTTCGACACTTCGGCGCGTTGTTGATGCTGAAAAGTCGCTACGCCATTCCGGATGCGTTCCCGTTTTCGTCGCTAAATAGATTTTCTCGCGCCAGCCGCCGGCTAATGCAAGACCAATCCGTCTTTCGCTCTCACAAGCACCATACAGCGGCGAGGTATCGAGGTAGTTCATTCCCAATTCTATTGCTCGATGCACCGCTTCAATCGCTTCGTCATCTGTTACATTGTTTCGTCCAACACCTGCACCGCCCATACTGAGCGCTGTCACTTCTAAACCTGTGCGCCCTAACCGACGACGGGGTAGTATTGCACCTTGGTTTGTCATGGTTGCTGTACCTTTCAACCTGAACAACTCTGCGTAAATCCGTGCAAAGTGTTCGGTTTGCATTGAGCTATGTTTAGCTCAATGGAAGTACCCTCAAAGCACCGGCGATATTCTTAACAAATATCCCCCGTGCGCCGTTTAAGTCTCTGTCCATCCTTGTGCCATCCGATGCCGTGATAACTTTGGCTCCACCTAACTTCTCAACAACTTCTCCAGTCCACGATACCGTCTTTGATGTGTATGCTTCGCACACATCAATTACCTGCACCCCATACTCTAACGCCTTCTGTTTCAGACGCTGTTTGAAACGATAGTGCGATAGGGT
>JAKZSX010000336.1:0-3028 GCA_047517405.1 Candidatus Poribacteria bacterium
TGATCAAAATCTCTAAAATTGCACTCCACAGAGACCCGTTTATTGTATCCAGCATCAGCAAGGCTTCTGGTAAAACGCGGATAATCGTATTTGCCGCTGCCCGGATAGAGCCGATCGGTGTCTGCGACATGAACATGCGCAATCCGCTCTCCTGCCCGGACAATCTCATCAAACCCCTCGCCTTCAAGCATCTGATGATAAAAGTCGACGAGCACTTGGACTTCCGGTCGTCCAAGTTCATCGGCAAACTCTACCGCCTCGGCGATGCTATTAATCAGATTTGTCTCTGAACGGTTAAGGGGTTCTATGGCAATGACAAGCCCGTGTCTTCCAGCATAATTCGCGGCGACCTCCAAGAACTCAAGGATCTGGTCATGCGCTCGCTTGTGAGAGAAACCTTCCGGCACATACCGTGCACCGCCACTCCCAAACACAATAATCTCACCGCCAAGTTCAGCCGCACGTTCGGTCACATTATCCAAGTAATTCTCTAATCGAACCTTATCGACATCTGGTCCCGTCACCTTTAAGTCGGCGGGGATAAAGCTATTAAAACATTCCGCTCGTAGCGGGTAGCCGGAAACCAAATCCTTAAACGCCTTAAAGAGGGATTTTGGCGATTCGGGGCAGAGCATTCCCACGCCGAACTCAAAGAAATCACACCCAGCATCCGACAAGGTTTTAAGGGTCGTCGGTGCTTTCTCCAGTTTTGCTTTGTAGATTGAGCCTGTGTCCAATTGCTGAGCGTCAACCGTTCGGGGCACGAAGGATGCAAGTCCTGCACAGCAGCTTAATTTCATGGGTGAGTCTCCTTTATCACGCAGTTTTCCCAATAAGGCGATCCCACATTTCCATACGCAATCCGCGTTCCTTGTAGTGATCGGATTGGGAACAGGCACACGCCCGCTCGAAGGAAAAGCGACGCATCGAGGCGGCAGCCTCCTCCGGATGGTGGTTCCAGCTTGGCGATTTCGGTTCGCTGCCCCGGCTGAAGAGGAACTTGAGCATGTAGCGGGTCTTCGCTCCACGGTTCGCGGCTGCGGCGTGCCAGATGTCGTAGTGGGTAATCGCCACCGTCCCTGCCTTGACAGTGAGAGCGACCTGCTCACGGAAGTTGGCGTAGGTCGCCATGCGGTCGGTCGGGGCATTGCGGAAGTGCGTACCGGGCATAATCACGGTCGGTCCCAATTCTGCGGGCACATCTTGGGGATAATACATTGCCAAAACGGTTTGGATGTGGTGATGTCGCCTGTTTGTGCCGTCTTGGTGCCATGACTGACTCCGGGTGCCGGGCGGATTCACATGACAGTGGCGGTGACCATTCATCTGAACATCTTCGCCAAGTAGACTCACCAGCGCGCCGCGCACCTTGGGATGGTCGTAGACCTGATAGAGTTTTGGGACTTTGTCCAGAATCCCATCGCCTGGATTGTTTCGCGGGATATCCAACGCCTCAAGTTCTGCGTAAATTGACTCGTTGAAGCCGTTGGGGAAATCGGGCTCAACAATATGCGAACCTTGAATGATAAAAGAGATGATTTCGTCGTCGCTCAATAGATACGGTTTGTCAGCCATCGTAAACCTCCAATTTTTGCAGGATAAATTCGTAGCCTAAGATGTCAATTTCTCGGTCATCAAATTCGGTCCGCTGATCCGGAAAGTGGATGACCTGCCAACCGTCCAGAATAGCGTCGTGCACCGTATTGTAGGGCCACTCTTGCTCCACTGTCACAATCTCCGTCACCGAATCCTGCACCGGTTCGTGTAACGCCACCCCGATGACCTGAGAGCGGATGCCCGGCGTCGCCGCATGGAGATAGAGCAATCGCTGTCGTGTGTGCACCCGGTTTGCGCTGATAATCTGGTGGAGCTGATCCAGATCTCCCTGCTGAATCCCGCCATTTTCCAGTTTGGCGCGTGCCTCGTCAATCCATCTGTCAATCGCTTCAAAAGCGGTTGGCATAATTTTCTCCTCAATGTTCACCAAACTTAAGCATTGGTATTCGGCATGGAGTCAAAGCCGAGCAGCCGCTTCAACGTCGGTGTCGCACGGGCGATAACGTCTGAGGAAACGATTTTCTGCTGATCTTGCTGCGGCTTCATAAAAGCACGGCAGAAGAAACCGAGCAGGCAGACGCGAGCGCGGTCGGTGTGGTTGGCTGATGAGGCGTGCCACAGGGATCCGTTGATAATCATCACAGAACCTTTCGGACCGGTGATCTGCACTCCGTCGTCGTATTTGACGCCCGGCTCAGGAATGGCTTCAAGTCGGCGGTGACTGCCGGGGACACAGCGGGTCGCACCGTTTTCCAGTGTAAAATCATCAAGGAACCAAACACTATTGGCAGAAAGGGCAAAACTCGGACGGGGAGTCGGCATTCCGCCCAAGGGGTGGTCAATGTGGAGTCCTCCCTCCGGCGCACCGGGTCCGATAATATTCACAGTGAACGAACTGAGCGTACAGTCTTCGCCGAGCAGATATTCTATCCCGTTGAGCATACGCGGATACTGAATTGCGTTTTCAAACAACTCGTCTTTGTCCACCAGATTCCACACTCGCTGCGCCTTGTCATCTAGATACACATGCTCTCCCGACGCCTTCCGTTCCTGTTCAGCGAGAGCCATCGATCGGTCGCGCAGTGCGTCCGCTTGAGCGGTTGTGATAGCATTCTCCAAAAGTACAAAGCCGTATTCATTAAGGTGGGCTTTTTCTGCGTTTGTCAGCATCAATCTCTCCTTACAGTTCAAGGTTGATGATCTGTATTTACCGGCGGCTCATCGTTCCCCATAAAACGTTCAATTGTGTTGATGGTTGCAGGAGATGTCCGGAAGTCGGCAATCCACGGCTCACGGAAATAAGCCTGCTTCTCACGCGGCAAGCCCGCCATCACCTCCGGTGGAATCTTCAGTCGATGCCAGTGGGTGGCAAGATGCGCGTAGGCATGAAGTATGGCGATACGCGGTGTATCTCGCTTCCAGACGGGTCCTGCATGACAGAGGTTCTCCGTAAAAAAGATGGCACTGCCAG
>JAKZSX010000337.1:0-4264 GCA_047517405.1 Candidatus Poribacteria bacterium
GACCGGTTGGCTACGCTCCAACTGCTGGTGTTGAGGGAGCAGGGTCCCTAAGACAAAATTGCTTTGAATCCCGATCGAATCGGAATGAGGAGGGATGGAAGAGTGGAAAGATCCGTTTTGTGTGATATACAATCCGTTTCACGCCTAAAATGGTTTGCTTGTGCGGTTGCTTTTTGTCTGACGTTGTTCGCCATCACGGAAACGCAGGCTCAGCAGGTAGGGACGCTGCTTGAACAGGGTAAGTATCATGAGGCAGCGCAGCTCCTTGAGAAAGTTGCCGGTTCGACAAAGAGTGTTGAACAACTTAGCGGGATTTACGAAAAATTGGGCGATATTTATTACGCCTATACCCATCAATATCCTCAAGCGTTAAGCGTTTATGACAGGATTATCCAATTGAGCAGCAAAGGGGCGACAGCAGAAGATCTATTCCTCGGTTATATTAAGAAGGGCGATGTGTATTGTCGCATGGGAAAATACGAGGAAGCGATTCGGACCTATCAGACTCTTGCTGATCAGTTCCCACCTACCCACCTTGCCTATAAAACCGGCTTGCGAAAGATTCATAGCATTCAAACTGCCCTTGATGATTTGCGAGAGCAGCAGCGCGTCATTCAAGCCCACCAAGGAACCCCCCTTGCAACTGAAGCGAAGTTCCATATTGCAGAGCTGTACCGCAGCCCCTATCAACTAAACCAGCCGGAAAGAGCGATCGCGGTGTATGAGGAGATTTTGCAGCGACGCGAGGACACCAAACTTGCCGCTGAAGCACAGTGGCGCATCGGGAATCTACGAGATAAGGTATTGAATCAGCCGGTGCTGGCGATTGAAGCATATCAGAAGGTTGTGGACGACTATCATCCAGTTAGCCTCTTTGCAGCAGAGGCACTTTTTCAGATTGGTCGCATCCACCAAAAGCGGGGGCAATATGCTGCCGCTGTGCAAACTTTTGGGCAACTCCCACGAAAGCATCCAGACTTCTGGAAGATGCACGCTGTCTTTTATTGGTCGGGTGTCTGTTATGAACAATTGCGGGACTATCGGCGGGCAATTGATGCGTTCCAAACATTTCTGTATGCCTACCTGCCGGACTTGGACCCCATTTACTTGGGCGCGATCGGAAAATATGACCAGAATCCCTCCCGTGTGGAAATGGAATTGAAAGCAAGGATTGAGCAACTGAAGTTAGATTTTCCAAGCGTTGAATGGAATCGGATACAAGACCTGATTGCTGCAAACAACTATATTGATGCCCTCCCACTGACGCGACAGTTTATCATTGATGTTCCCGACAGTGAGCACACAAAGCAGGCACAGTCACAACTCCGATTTATTGAATTGCATGCAACCATTCAGAAATTGCAGTCAATAAACGGCGCATTGACCCCTTACGCGCTATTCCGGGCAGGTAAAATTTATGAGCGTGAGTTGGAGGATTATGAGCAGGCAATCACTGTGTACCACCAATTGATTGAGGCACATCCTCAGTCCCTGTGGGCGGCTGAAGCTGTGTATAGAACCGGGGTTGTCTATGCCAAGCACCTTAATAATACGGAAAAGGCAATCGAATCTTATCAAACCCTTATCACGGATTATCCGTCCTCCTCGCAGACGATGATGGCGCATTTTCAACTTGGCGAAATGTATCGTACCCTTGACCAATACGATGCAGCTGTGGAAGCCTATCAGACCACAATTGCTTACCCGAAACAGGCGCAATACCTTGCACAGGGGTATAAAGACAGCTTCGCGGATCAAGCGCAATTCCGGATAGGTCGTGTCCACTATGAAAACCAACGCTATGACGCGGCCTTCGTTACCTTCCAAGAGTTTGTCGCAAGCCAACCGTACTCACCACGGCTCGCTGCTGCCTACACCTTTTTGGGGGACATCAGCCACAAGCGCGGCGATTCCAAAAACGCGCTGAATGCTTACGATAACGCAATGCGCTTAATTGAAGGCAGCCCCATCCAATCAGAAATGATGCTCGATGAGGCACATGAACTCGGTTTTCAGGGAACAGATCCAGCGGTTATCATCCAGCACCTGAATGAACTCCGCAACCGGGTGCACGCGAAGTAAGCGTAGCGACTTGATAAAGCCCCTCCCCGATTCCATGCTTCCCGCTGCGGCAGGAAAGCAGGATTAAAACCAACCTATCCGTACCTTCTGTAACCCATAGACGGTCTACCTAACCCCAATTCGCTAATACAATCTATCAGGGTTTTTGGGCTAAGTGATTTTCTCGACTTAGCGTGCATCAACCCGATGATCCACACATGTCGCCCCGCTAGGGCTATAGGTAGGGCAAGATGCCCGACCTACGGGTGTTTGTCTAAGCGTGTAGGTCGAGATTCATATCTCGACACAGTTTGTCGATTTTGGAAAATCGACCTACAGAAGTCCGAAGTCGTTTCAAGTGCATCAGGACGGTGTGATGATTTTGTTTTTCTTGTTTTGGTTGGGATGGTATAATCAGCGTTGTCCGTT
This sequence comes from Candidatus Poribacteria bacterium, assembly GCA_047517405.1. Lineage (GTDB taxonomy): Bacteria > Poribacteria > WGA-4E > WGA-4E > PCPOR2b > PCPOR2b. The sequence continues at coordinate 2,491 of JAKZSX010000337.1, forward strand.
ATCAATTCTGCAAGTTTGAAGGAGGAAAGTATCTTCGATGACACATCAAAGCCCAACCACATCCAGCCGTCTTCACGCCGGTGCAGCCCAAATCGACATAACTCCACAGACCGATATCCATCTCGCTGGAGCCGTAGGACAATTTCGTCCCGCTCAGTATATTTACGACCCACTTTACGCTAGGGCGCTGGTATTGGAAAATGGTAGAACGAAAATTTGCTTTGTGAGTTTGGACCTCACCATCATTACCGAGCAATGGACGGCAAAAATTCGCCGCGCGGTTGCGGATGAATGTGGATTTGATCCCGAAGCCGTCATGATACATGTGACCCAAACGCATTCGGCACCATCGCTGGGACATTTCATGTTCGACGAGAGTTTTCAGGGAACACCACCGGAGATGGAATGGCTGCGTGGCGGCGATCCGCGGTACTTCGATTTTGTGTTTGAACGCATCGTTGAGGTTATCAAACAGGCGCATAGTTCTTTGCAGCCGGTGCGTCTCCGAGTCGGCAGCGGGGTCGAAGGTAGGGTCGCCTTTAACCGAAGGGCGATTATGGCTGATGACAAGGTGCGTATGCCGGGCCCAAAATGGCAAGATCCCTTAGGACCCTCTTATATCCGTTACATGGAGGGACCAATTGATCCGGAGGTCGGGGTGATGTGTTTTCAAACGGATTCGGTGCAGATGCTTGGGATGTTGTTGCACCACACCTGCCATCCGGTGAACATCTTTCCCAGGCCGATTGTCTCCGCAGACTGGCCTGGGGCATGGTCGGACGCAATGCGGGAAATCTTCGGCGGCGATTGTGTTCCCCTTGTTCTCAACGGCTGCTGCGGCAACATCAATCCCTGGGATCCGTTCGATCCGGACTACACTCCTGACCATCGGCGTATGGGAAAGCTCCTCGCAGAAAGAGCTCAGGCGGTGATTGAAACTTTGCCCTACGAAGAAGATATGTCCCTCGATTGGAAGATGCACCATGTGAAATTACCCATTCGTGACGTTGAACCTGAGTTACTCGCACAGTCGAAGAAGATTTTGGAGGAAAATCCAGAACCAGCATGGTTAGAGCAGAATCCGAAGCAGATTGATCCAGAGTGGATAAAGGCGGCTTCTATCCTGAGCGTCCATCTCCGAAAAGAGCGGGCACCGGAACTAGATTACGAGATTCAAGTGTTTCGGGTGGGGCGAACGGCGTTTGTCGGTCTGCCGGGTGAGCCGTTTGTCGAAGGACAGCTGCAACTCAAGATGGCTTCTCCGACCTATCCAACGTATATCGCGCATTGCACAAGCCACTATGTCGGCTATTTGCCTATCCGCGATGCTTTCCCTCGCGGTGGGCACGAAGTAGAGACACGATTCTGGGCAAAGCTAGAACCTGCGGCGCTGGAGATGGTGATTGATGCGGCAACAGAAGTGCTTCATGAGGTTTTCGGAGATTGAGACATTTCCTGATAATAGCTTGCGGCTAAGTGGACGATGCAGGTCTAAGAATTGGACCCGCTATAGGATGCAATCTTCAAGGTAGTGTTAAGAAAGGAGGAAATCGATGAAAATTATTGATGAAAGAGAAGCGTGGATTCACACTCATTTTTTCGTTGATAGTGCGTTGGTTACGCTCCAAGAACAGAAGATTATTTCAATGCGTGTCGAACCTGAACTGAGACAGATGGGGATTCAATACGGGTTACGTTACGAGAAGCCTCTCAACCCCGAGCAATCGCTCATCGTTTTGGAGTGTATTCCTTTTGAAAAAACCAGAGAAGCGAT
>JAKZSX010000338.1:0-3973 GCA_047517405.1 Candidatus Poribacteria bacterium
GTATGTGGATCGGAACGAACCATTACTTCTGGTTCACCCGCGTCCTGCACAAGGGAGAAGATCTATATCCAGAATTGATGCGGCGTGTCGCCGAACGTCAAGCACCGAAAGGTCGGGTCCTCAGCGCGAGGCTATCCCAGATTTATGGGTATCACATCGTTTATCCGTCTGATGATCACATTATAGAATTTTACCCCTTTTTGACGCAGGTGCAAGGCGGACCGAAGAATTTACCTTATGGCATGTATGAGAGTCTGTTAGGACACGGATACGAAACGGGAAAACCGACCGCAGGCCCTGCCCCGCCAGAAATCCGTGCTGAATTTTTTAAGGAGTATCAGGGACTTCTCGACGAAACCCAACTCCCCGACATGCAGGACAACTCGGTTACCGGCGAAGGCATTGCAAGCCTCATCAGTGCCATTGCGAATGGTCGGCGTGAGATTTATATTGTCAACGTCGCCAACCAAGGCGCAATCGCCAACCTTCCAGCGACGGCTGAAGTCGAGTTAGAGGGCGTAACGGATTCTGGGGGCGTGCGTGCAATACAGATGGGTGAAGCGCCACCGGTGCTCAAAGGCATTTTGGAGAAACGGTTCGTATGGCACGAATTGGTCGCCGATGCCGCAGTCAAGGGAGACCGCAACCTCGCGCTCCAAGCGTTGCTAATCGATGAAATGGCAATTCTGCCTGACAAAGCGGAAGCGATGCTTGATGAATTACTCCTCGCATCAAAAGAACTGCTTCCTCAGTTTTTCTCCTAAGCTAGCGCAAGTTGATAGTAGTAGGCATACTCCGTATGCCGTAACCGTCGTATGTCGTAACCGTTATGCAAATTACACACGGCACCCAAGGGGTTGGGAAACCCAACCCCTACGGAGGCTAATATGTGCCTTCATCAATCGTAGGGGCGAGGTCCTTTCGCCCGTACTTGACAAAAACTCAATTTCTGTCGCCCAATTTGTGTGCACGAGCGTACCTATTTACGCACACCTCTCACTCTCATTCATGTCGCCTTCACCATCTCATGGAGATTTTCCGGTCAAGCGAAATCCACTTGATTCAACTTCAGAAAACGTGCTATAATCCGCCGTTGAGGGGATCTCTATGTATCAGAAACGAGGAACGAAAACATAATGAAAATCACAGGAATAGAAACCATTGCGTTGACAGATCCGGGCAAGGCAGACGAAACCCTAGTGCGGGTGCATACCGATGAGGGTATCACCGGGATTGGGCAGGCGGAATCGCCGTCACTGGTGATTGATGCCATCATTCGCACTGATGGCGGCTTACAGGGGCTGCTGCACGGCGAGGATCCGCTGCAAGTTGAACGGCTCTGGCAGAAGATGTACTCTGCTACGGGCTTATTTGGGAGGCGCGGCGTCACCATTGCCGCCATTGGTGCGGTGGAAACCGCGCTCTGGGATATTGCGGGCAAAGCACTCGGCAAACCGGTCTGCGAACTGATTTGGCACGCCTGCTGCACCGTGCGGGAAGCCGGCGAAATCAAAGAGAAGGTGATGCCCTATGCGACCGTCTACCCGCCGGGTGAGGATATAGAGGAGATTGTTGAGCGTTTTACGCTGGCAAAAGAACGGAACTTCCGCGCAATGAAACTGGAGGAGTGGCCCGGCGGTTTCGGGCATGTCAGTGTGCAGCGGGATGCTGAGATTGTAGGAGCTGTCCGCGAAACAATCGGTGAGGACAGGGACATCCTTATTGATGTGCAGAATTGCTGGTACGAAGTCGGACAAGCCATCGCCTCGATCCGTGCGATCGAGGAGTATCGCCCGTTTTTCATCGAAGCACCCCTGCCGGCAGACAACCTCGCCGGTTATGCTCGGTTGGCGGATGCGGTAGATACGCGCATTGCGGTGGGCGACTGGGGTTTCACCACACGATTTGAGTTTGAGGATATTATGGAGAAGGGGCGGGTGGATGTGGTCCAACCCAGCTCAGTCCGCTCAGGTGGGATTCGAGAGATAGCGCGGATCGCCGAGGCCGCCTATCGCAGGGGGCTGATTTGTGTGCCACATGCGTGGTGTCATCTCGTCGGGGTGGCGGCAGAAATCCACCTCGCTGCGGTGCTACCGAACATGCCGTATTTCGAGACACCCATCGCATTTCCGGATTCACCAATCATCTCCGAACTGCTGACACCGACCGTAGAAGTTGACACAGATGGATTTATCCAAGTGCCCGACCGACCGGGATTGGGGTTTGAGTTGAACGAAGACGTGGTGAAACACTTCCGGGTTGCGCCCCATTGAGGAGATGCGGCAACCCTTTGACAGACACGGAGAGATAACGCAATGTCAGAGAGAACAGTAGACCTGAGAAGCGATACCGTCACCTTGCCCACGCAAGAGATGAAGGACGCCATGATGGATGCAGCTCTCGGAGATGACGGTTACGGCGAGGATGCCACCGTCAATAGGCTCCAGGAATTGGCTGCAGAGAAACTCGGAATGGAAGCAGGGCTTTATGTTCCCAGCGGAACCATGGGTAACGCCTGTGCGTTATTCGCGCATACCCGTTCGGGGGACGATGTCTTTTTCGAGGAACGCGCTCATCTGTTCGCCGGGGCGCGGGGCGATTTTGCCGTTCTCAATGGGGTAAGACCACACCCGATGCAGGCGGAGTTTGGGGTGATTCAACCCGAACAGTTGGACGAGGTCATCAACTCGGAAAACGTTTCTCAGCCGAGCTTGCTATGTATTGAGAACACGCACAACGGAAGCGGCGGATCGGCGTGGGCACCCGCAGAGGTAGAAGCGGTGTCCAAAGCAGCGAGAGCACACGGATTGAAAATCCATATGGATGGTGCTCGGATTTTCAACGCGGTGGTGGCACACAGGGTAGATGTGAAGGATTACACCCAGCACATTGACTCAGTCATGTTCTGTGTATCGAAAGGGCTGAGTGCGCCGGTGGGATCGCTACTGTGTGGCAATCACTCATTCATAGATGAAGCCGATGCCGTGCGTAAACGCTTGGGCGGCGGTATGCGGCAAGCCGGTATCATCGCGGCAGCGGGGGTTGTTGCGCTGGAGAAGATGGTGGATCGCTTGGCGGAAGACCATGAAATTGCCCGTCTGCTCTGTGCGGGACTGGAGGAAATCGAAGGGATAAAGGTCCAACGACCTCCCACGCCTACCAACTTTGCCATGGTGAACATCGAGGAATTGGGGTGGCGTTCGGAATCGCTCATTGAGAAGTGGAAGGCTTGCGGCATACTCGCTAACCCGCGCCCCCCTGCCGGTGCGCGTCTGGTTGCCCATCGGCACATCACACGCGAAGATGCGGCGTATGTGGTGGAGGCCACACGCCGGTTGGTCGAGAGAGGATAGGTCACGTCCAACAGCATGAACAGAGCGGCCCCCACCTATCTCCATGTCCTGCGCGATTTCAACCGCGACGTGCGCCTGTACCTTATCACAACGATGTTAATTGGGCTAACCGTCGATGGTGGTGTCTACACCATTTTATTCAACCTATACCTGCTGCGTCTAGGATATGGACCCGAATTTGTCGGCTTGGTCAACGGGGCTGGGCTGCTGGTCTTCGCCCTCATTTGCCTGCCCGCCGGAACGTTCGGTGGACGTTGGGGTAATCGTCGTATGATGATTGTCGGGTTGAGCCTGCTCGTGATAGGTTGCGGGTTGTTACCATTCGCTGAGCTACGCACAGGGAACTGGCGAGCTGGGTGGTTATTTATAACTTGGTGCTTCGCCTTCATCGGTTTTGCTATGTACTTTGTCAACACCGCCCCGTTTGCGATGAAAGTCACTCATCAGAGTGAACGCAACCACGTTTTTTCAGTGCAAGCGGCACTCTGGTCGTTGGCTGGATTTGCTGGGAGTTTGGTCGGTGGTTTCCTGCCAAGTATCTTTGCCATATATCTTGGCGTTTCGCTTGACCAAGCCGCACCTTACCGATACTCGTTGTTGGCTGCGAGTCTGTTATTGAT
>JAKZSX010000339.1:0-2820 GCA_047517405.1 Candidatus Poribacteria bacterium
ATTATATCAAATTTTCACAGACCTGTAAACTAAAGAATAACAAGGCTAGTAAAAATCTGCAGATGAGCAGCAGTGATGCCTCCCTTCAAAATGTGCCTTAGCCTACCGAAGGCTTTTCCTGAAAAACACCTCACCGACACCCTCATTAATACCAACAATGAACCCACACTCTACAAACCCCACATGCCGATGCCACGCTTGCGGTTCGGGTTCATCAGCTTGCGATGAACTATAGAGTGCCTCATGACCTGCCTCGCGTAGAAACGTTTCAATGAACCGAAGCAAGGCTTTACCGATCCCTTGCCGACGATATTCCGGTAACACTCGGATCAGGGTGATATACGGTACGATTGACCACAAATATTCAAGGCGCACATACCCCACCCGTTTACCATTCCATTCGGCAATTACAATCTCCTCAATCCGATCCGGATTCAAAGCAACTTGTGCCTCAATTTTCGATTTTAATATTTCAGCGGGAATGTATCCATCCTGATACGCAAAGTCTAAGTCATCAACCCTTGCGAAGCGCATCACTACCTCGTCAGACATTTATATTCCTCCTCCGTTGATTCTTGGAGTTTATACCACAGGACGATAGGCGTGTCAATCCTGTCCCTATGGAAAGGAAATTCGACGGAGGAAAAACCGGATTGACCGCAGAGATGGTATCGTGTTAAAATGCTGAAGCATTGATAACCGATAAGATTGAGGAAGGCAACATGACGACAGAAACAGTACGATTAAGAACCGGTGAGCAACTTGTCATCAAAACCCTACTCCCACCCCTGAATGACTACGCTAGCAAAGTCGGCTGTTGGGGTGATATAAGCGATGACCTGCTCCACGGGAAGTTGACGGAATGGCTTTTCACACCTTATTTTGTGGGTGAAATTGACGGCGAAGTTGTTGGCAGTATGAGCTATTATACGCCAACGGACACGCGCGATGTCGGCGTTGTGGAGTTTGTGCGAACGGAAGAGGAACATAGGAGCAAGGGCATCGCCTCGGCACTCATGGATTGTCTGATCCGGAGATTCCGCGCCGATGACGGGGTAGCACTCTATCTTTGTACGACCAATCCTATCGCCGGCAGTCTGTACGAAAAACATGGGTTCTGGTATTATGTGGGGGATGGAATGCGCTATCTCGCGCCCGATGCCGGTGACTTTGATCAAACCTATCTGACGTTCCAAGGACCGGCGCGAATCCGAGATGCCACGTGGGGGGATCTACCTCGTGCCTCTGTGCTCTATAATCACCGTGAGCCGCGCTGGCTCATCAAGGACTACTTCACGCAGACCTTCCGCGAGACCCGCTTTGAGAGTCACTTTGTGAGACTCATGCGACAGATCGAAAACCGGAACGGCGCGTTTGTAGTATTGGAAAACCGCGAACAACGACTCGTCGGGACGGTTGTGCTGAAACGGTTTGACACCTTCCACGAGCAGCACATCGCGACGCTCAGCTTTCGCGTTTGTCCGAGCTATTTTGAGCAGGCACCTGAACTTTTAACCGCCGCTGCGGAAAAAGCGAAAACCCTCTCAATTCAGGGGTTGCAGATCTACATCGCTGACTGTGACGACGATCAAAAAGAGATGGTGAAAGCGGTGGGATTTGCCGAAGAAGCCCGTTTGCAGAAGCGGCTTTACGACGGGGAAAACTGGATGGACATGCTGATCTATACCTTGTGGCTGCCCGATACAACTCCATTGAGAAGCGAAGGGGATTACTACGGCAACAGAGAACCGTGGCAGACAGAGCGGGTTACCGCTGCCCATAACCGGGAAACGAATACACAGAGCAATTCCAACTGAGGAGGAACATCGCAATGTCAAAATCGAAGATTAGGGTTGGTATCGTTGGTGCTGGCGGTGTCGGGGGACTTGGTGGAAGAGACAACTCTCATGCCGGCGGCTATCGACGATGTGAGGAGGTTGAGCTGGCGGCTGTAGCCGATATTAACCTTGAACGCCTGCAGCAGTTCGGCGATGAATGGGAAATTGCATCCGAGCACCGTTATAGCACCGCGCAGGAGATGTACGAGAAAGCAGATCTGGACATCGTGAGCGTGACCACCCATAACTTCCATCATCACGAGCCGGTCATTGAGGCTGCAGAAGCGGGGATTAAGGTGATTATGGTGGAAAAGCCGCTCGCTATCAGCGTCGAATGGGGACGGAAGATGGTTGAAGCCTGTGAAGCGAATGGGTGTCGGTTGGCTGTCGATCACACACGCCGTTTCCTGCCACATTACCGCAGGCTGAAAAAGATGGTCGATGACGGGGCGGTGGGGGATGTGCGAACCATTACTTACTCCGGTGCCCGTCCTTTGCTGCATAACGGCACGCATACGGTAGACTACGCTTTCTACTTCACGTCGGCTCAACCCAAGCTGGTCTCGGGTTTTCTCAGCGATGAACCCGTTGCCGATCCGGGTGGTGGGGGAATGGTTGTCTGTGAGGGCGGCGTGGTTATCTTTATCAACTGCATCCCGACGCGCAAAGAATCTCTCAGCGATGTCATCATCGCGGGTACGACGGGACAGATCCATTTCTGTGAGCTGCGCGGCATCTGGGAATATGGCCCCCTTGTTGAGGCAAGCGAAGGCTATGGCGCACGATACGACTTTGAACCTCTTCCCGATATGCCCGAAACCCTTATCCTTGACGACTATTTCTACAGCGCAGCACGAGAAGCAGTTGATTGTTTACTGGAGGATCGGGAGAGTGTTTCAACCGGGCGTGACGGGCTGAAGGCGTTGGAAGTTATCACCGCCATGCACATTTCGCACAAAACAGGGACACAGGTGCCCTTGCC
>JAKZSX010000340.1:0-9543 GCA_047517405.1 Candidatus Poribacteria bacterium
TAATGCGTCATATTTGGCGGTGATTGCCGCTCTAGGTGAGGAGTCGGAATGGGTGCAGCTCAGTCGAAAGTCATACGCTATTGATGGTGATGTTTCGTTACCAGACCAAGTCCGGGCCGGATTAAGGCTCTATGTTCTTACGGCTGAGCAGCTGGCTGAGGTATTCGGACCTGCGGAGCGGGCACTCATTGAAGAAACAGTTAAACGGATTAATGTAGAATTGTAGCGTGTTTCATCGAGCACAGCTATATTATTACAACTTAAGTTGCTATGGCGTGTTGACATTTGGGTATCGAGATATGAATCTCGACCTACAGGCTACCTGCCGATATTGAACCAAGTGGGTGGGTCGGGCAAAATGCCCGACCCACAGGTGTGTGCAACAGCATAGGGAGTATGCCCACTACTAGCAACTTGGGTTATTATTATTCAACTTATCACATCTATTTTAGGGAGATATTGTGACATCTACAGAAATTTCATCAAATGTGAACACAAATTCTCGTCCATCTCAACTGAAAATTACCGATATGCGCCTTGCCACTACAACAACCGGGGGTCCCATCCTCAAACTGGACACGAATCAGGGGATCTATGGACTCGGCGAAGTGCGCGATGGAGCGAGTAAAACATACGCGCTGCTACTCAAAAGCCGGATATTGGGAGAAAACCCCTGCAACGTCGATAAGATCTTCCGTCAGATTAAGCAGTTTGGTCACCATGCACGCCAAGGGGGCGGGGTATGCGGCATCGAAATGGCATTGATGGATCTGGCTGGTAAGGCTTACGGCGTTCCCTGCTATCAGCTCGCGGGCGGGAAATTCCGCGACAAGATCCGCTGCTACGCCGACACACCATCGCTTAAAGACTCCGAAGAGATGGGGCAGAAACTCAAAGAACGGATGAATAGCGGGTTTACCTTCTTGAAGATGGACGTTGGTATTGGACTCATCAGTGACATTCCGGGAACCGTTTGTGCACCGTCAGGACATCTCAATACACGCGACTTGATGCATCCGTTCACCGGCATCCGCCTGACCGACAAAGGGATTGGACTTTTATGTGAGTATGTCGAAACTGTGCGAGAAATTATCGGCTACGAGATCCCGCTTGCGACCGACCACTTTGGTCATATTGGGATTGAGGACTGTATCCGTCTCGGCAGGGCTTTGGAGAAGTACAATCTTGCGTGGCTGGAGGATATGGTGCCGTGGCAGTTCACCGATCAGTATGTCCGACTCTCAAACGCGTGTGCAACACCAATCTGCACGGGTGAGGATATCTACTGCAAGGAAGAGTTCGCAAAACTATTTGAAGCGAAAGCGATTTCGGTCTGCCATCCGGATATCGCGACATCAGGCGGGATTCTGGAAACCAAGAAGATTGGCGATCTCGCTCAGGAACACGGCATTGCTATGGCATTGCACATGGCGGGAACACCGGTGTGTGCGATGGCAAGTATTCATTGCGCCGCAGCAACAGAGAACTTCCTCGTTTTGGAGAACCATTCCGTTGATAATCCGTGGTGGAATGAGTTGGTAACTGGGCTTCCTAATCCGATTATCCAAGATGGGTATATGGAAGTGCCAGAGGCACCAGGGCTCGGCATCGAACTCAATCCGGACGCCATCAAGGAACATCTACACCCGAATGATCCGGAGTACTTTGCGCCGACTACAGAGTGGGATAAGGAACGGTCACACGATAGGCTTTGGAGTTAATACGTAAAATGTGGAGATGGGATGTTGGACAACCCACCCACTTTGGTAAAGGAAGAATTTTCGGTCATGCCAGTTTTTGAAACCGCGGAGGAGCTCTACGCCTGCATCGGTGGCTTGTTTGAGCGGATGAAATCTCAGACGCAAGTGCAGCAAGAACTGGCCTCACTGAAATTAACAGTGAGGTTCAGCTACACGCAGCCAGCGGCTTCTATTACGCTTGTCTCGCATAATGGTGAGGGTGCCATCCACTATGGTGAGTGCAACGAAAAACCGGATGTTGAACTTGCCATGACCGGTGACGTTGCCCATCACTTTTGGCTGGGAGAAATTAACGTTATGGGCGCGATCGCCAAGCGGCAGATTGTGCCCACAGGTTCACTCTCGAAGATTATGGCACTTGTGCCTCTAATTAAGTCGGGCATCCAAGTTTACCCGCAGCATTATCAGGAGTACTTGAGGCAGGAAAGGTAAGGTGCTGTGAAGCACATAATGGTCGTAATGGTTGTGCTAGCGCTTTTGCTACTGGTGTTAAAGGCGTGGGCAGGAAAAATTACCGATGATTTTGAAGATGGAGATTTTAACGGGTGGAATACTTCACGACTTGCGGCTGCTGAACAAGCAGAGTGGGCTGTGGAGGATGGTGTAGCTGACAACAATGTGGGCAGCGTCGATAACTGAAGGTAGAAAGGGATCCCGATCGAGCCAACATCTGTGAGTATACGGGATAGGAGAATTTTGCGCGAAGTCGTTAGACGGTTGGGAGTTTGCAGCTATCGCCGTCGCCACCAGACGCCTACACCGATTAGAAAAATGATTAGCGGGATAAGAAAGATTGTCGTCATCTGCACGAATGCAACCTCGCCCGGTGTCATTAGGCGAAGGCTTCGTTCACTTGGATCCACCGGGCGGATGGCAATCAAATCTTCCTCCAACGTCAACCAGTTCACCGCGTTTAGAAAGAGATCGCCGCCGCCGGTTCCATCAAAGAAAAGGTTGGTTGCAAAATCGGAATCTCCGACGACAACGATTCGCGTTCCACCTGATTCTGATATATCAGCAGATGGGTCATCGCCCGCTATTGATTCACTGCCTGCATGCTGGATAGCAACGGCGAGAGAAACCGGTGGGGGGGTATCCTCTCCTTCTGTATATGAAAGATCCATTTCAAAAGAACCATCAGCCTTCCGTTTTGTCTCGCCCCAACTGCCGCCAATTTCATTGGTGGTCTTGACGAGCGATTTGACATCAAGATTGCTTCCTACATTCATCTTTGGAGTGATAGACCGGGCGAGTTGAAACGTCACCTGCCGACCCACCTCCTGCGTGATTTGATGGAACTCAAAGTCAATAGGTGTTGGTGCTTGTGGCTGACTGCCACCGAATAGGAAGAAGGCAGGACGGATGCGATCCAAAACGAGATCGTTACCAATGGTAACTCCCCATCTGTCCATCAAGTCAACCAACCCTTGATTCGGCTCTTCCACTGAATCCACCGAAGGATCGAGCATCAGGAACAACTTACCGTTTTTATCCAAGTATTTGGAAATTGCGCTGACTTCGTGAGCCGTCAGTGGTGCCTTCGGACCAGGGATGATGAGTGCCGCACAATCGGCGGGCACTTCCGGCTGCGTTGCTAGAGATAATGTCTCGATTCTGTAATTCTGCTTTTCCAATTCCTCTTTGGTTTGGCTATAGCCTTGGTTCTCATCAAAGTCGTTAATCGCTTGTTCTTCGTGCCCCGTCAAAAAGCAGATTTTCAGCAACTCATCACGGACCACTTTCAGAATCGCGCTGGTAAACTTCTGCTCATCAACAGTCGTGATACGCTCTCGTACCCCACCGGTTTCGAACACCGTAGTCCCATCAAACTGAATATCATATTCCGCCCTCTTCATTGCCCCCGAGTATGGGTCTACAAACTCGATCGTGATTTTGTCAGTCTCGCGTTGGTACATTTCCAATAAATCCTCCGCACGTCGGCGATCGCGCGCCAATTGCTCACTAGTGGCGTTGAGGCTGAAGAAGGCAATCACCTGAACCTCCCGATCTAACCCGTGCAGAATTTTTTTTGTCTGATCCGATAGGGTATATATCTTATCGCTTGTCCAGTCCGCGGATTTATCGAACCTTTGCGCGACGATAACATTAACTATAACGGCAATCCCGGTCACTAGCAAAACAGCGACGCCAACATTTGTACCGTAGCGAACTTGACGGCTCACAAAGAAGCGAAATACCGCTTGGCGTTTCAGAATCACAAAAGTAGTCAGACATACGATGCCAAGCACGAGGAAAATCCACAGAGCAATGCGTTGGCGCAGAAAAACACTCGACAGTGTTGCAAACAGAAGGATAAGCGTTAGAAAACCGAGCAGCGGTGCCCACCTATCGCCTGACCGTGATTTTGTATCTTCCGGGTGTGGTGCTTCGTGCATCGAAATCACCTCCACTTTGATGATTCAAATGATTTTACTGTAAAGAAGAGACAGACAATTGTGAAACTCAGATAGTACACAGCGTGCTTGAGGGAGGCAGTCCCCCGCGAAAAATCGCTAAAGTGTTCAGTCAGAGACAGATACCCCAAGAAATCGCCAATCCTTCCTCCACGATTCGACAAGAAACCGATAATCCAGAGGGAGAGTAGTAGACCGAAACTGGTCAAGGCAGCAACGATTTGATTTTTTGTCATCGAAGATATCATCACGCCGAGTGAGAGAAAAGTCGAACCCAGGAGCAGCAGTCCCAAATATCCGCTAATAACGGGTCCGATGTCTAAATTGCCGAATCGAGTCGTTACGATCGGAAAAATGAGGGTTAAAAGCAGCATCACGAACAACATAATCCAACTCGCTAGGAATTTCCCAAGGACAACTTCGGTATCTTTGAGCGGGGATGTCATCAGCAGTTCGATTGTACCAGTTTTCTTTTCTTCCGCGAAAAGTTTCATTGTCAAAGCCGGGGTGAAAAAGAGGAGGGTGACACTGATGTTGTTAAACAAAGCCTGTATCACATCGGTCGTTGAATACTGATACGCGGAGTAAAGCCCCAGAATTGCATAGAAAAGGAATCCGGAAACCGCTGTAAAAATAAAGAACACGAAGTAGGCGATGGGTGAGACAAAGTAGGTATATAATTCTTTGGTGACGATTACAGCGATGTTTTTCATTTTGCGCCTCAGACAATATCATAAGGGCTCTGCCAGCAGACTTTGCCGACAAAAAATGGGCCCAGCGATTCGAGATATTGAGCGGTTTGTTGCGATTTTCTCATCTCACCTACAAGATGTGACAAGGGATAAAGTGTCGTTCCCATCAACCCGATTACGAAATCGTTATCGCGTGCATCCAACCCAAAACACGCCAGTCGAATGTCATGCGCGTATCCTGCTTCCACGTATGTTCTACCAATCATCGCATGTTCCATCAGGATTTTTCCTTGCTCCTGTTTGGGAAGTCGATAGAACTCCGGTTTCCGTCGAAGTGGATACCAAATTGCCCACGAAAGTTCAGGATTGAGCGCATTGCGGCGGGGTTTAACAAGCAGCCAATCCTCCAAGTCCGGCTCCCGTCCAGAGGAGTAAGTTCTACCGACCATAGTAAACTCAGGTTTTGGTTGAAGCACATCAAATGGCTCACTTGTAAGGATTTGTCTCGTCTCAGTGACAAGGACATCTGCATCCTCCGTTATAAAAAGCAAGCCGATGCCTTTTGGATCATTCAGATCGTGATAGAGGACAACTTCCAAACCACTCTCTTTTAGTGGTTCAATTAGCTCATGCGGTTGGGAGCATCCCGTGAAAACCTGAAGCTGCAAAAATAGTCGGTGTGTACTGTATTGCGGTTCGCCATTGACCGGTATGCCTATTTCACGCATTTCTGGGGCATCGATTGGTTGAAAAGCCCTCTCAGGTCGCTTTGAGTCTTGATGAGTTCGGGAACTAGCAGAAGTTTGAGAACGCATGGATTTATTTTCCTTGTTATTACTTTATGATTTTTCTGGCAGATTCGATTCACAGTATACTACACCGTCGTCCCCAATTTCAATGTGAATTGCGTTATTCTAACGCAAGTTGCTACTTATAACACAAGTTACTAGATAGCCCGTAGGTCGAGTTTCCATACTCGACACGGACCAGAAAGAACCACATTTATCTATTATTAGGGGTGTTGAACTAGGAGCAGTGATTTTCTGGATCTATCGTGCATCACCCCAAGGCGACACATGCCGCCCCGCTAGGGCTATGGGTCGGGCAAGATGCCCAACCTACGCGGGTGTGTAGGGGACGGCGGACGGAGTATGCTTACTACTAGTAATTTGGGTTGTTCTATAGATGGTAGAGCATCCAATAAACGATGATTCCGGTTACGGACACATATAGCCATATCGGAAGCGTCCAGCGAGCGATACGCCGGTGTTTGGTGAATCTTTTTCGCAAAGCGAAATAGAGCGTTATCAAAGCAAGCGGGAGGATTAAAGCGGCGAGGATAATATGGGGAATCAGAACGGCAAAGTAGACGGAGCGAATCCAGCCATTCCCTTCAAAAGGGGTCGATCCGGAGTGGTAATGATAGATTAGGTAGGAAGTTAGGAAGAGCCCCGATACTACAAACGCTGCAATCATACAGTTTCTGTGGGCGACAATGTTGCGCCGCCGAATCATCAAGAAACCAATGAACAGAAGAACGGCGCTGATTGTATTCAGTGTAGCATTCACCGTAGGTAGGTCGGAAATGGTAATCATTATCCGCTCGCCATTTCAAGTCGTTCGATCGCAGTTTTTGCCCCCTCTCGCGCCAGAGTCGCCGCGTCCTCTCGTGCAACCTGTTTTAGTTGCGGAATGGCACGCTTATCCCCAAGCTGCCCCAACGCAACGGTTGCAAAATAGCGGACATCGTCATCCGCATCGTCAAGGGCTTCGAGCAGAGGGGTCAGGTCATCACTCGTTGCAAGATGGCGTTCAAAATCACCCATATTGATTAACGCCTGCGCTGCCTCTCGCCGTGCCTCCGTATCACCGTGCCGCAGGGTAGAAATCAGTGCATCCATCTCTCCAGTGACGGCGGGCAGATTGTCCCAATCGCAGTCGAGGCAAAACCATCCATCTTTACCGACTGCCTGCACGTTTTTGCTATGACAACTTGGGCATTCTGTAGGTTTTGGCTGAGAATTCATTGTCCCTCTGATTCATCCAACTCCGGCAAATCACGCCAAATTTCGGGTCCCTCCGGCTTGAAGTTTATCGTTGCGATGAACTGCATCCCCTGATAGAAGTTGATTTTGAATTTTCCACCACCGAAATTGTCCTTTATGTAGCCCATCGGATTATCGATTAACGGTCCCATTTCGTCGGCGTGATAGAAGGCGAGCGGCTTGAATCTCACCGTGTTGCCCACAGGTTCTTGCACCAAGAGACGCGCGGTGGTTGTGGGAAAAAGCACCTTGAACACTTCCCATAGTTGATCAATCGTCGGCTTAGGAACACCGAGGCGTTTTTTGAAATCGTTTTCAAGATATTCGGAAAAAAGATTAAGTACCCATTCCATAGTGTGACTGCCTTAGTTTAACTGTAGTATACGATTAAAGAAATGTTGAAGGAAGGTTTCAGCGTTCACTCCCACGCACACGCGGGCGTTTGGTTTTGGGCGAGGCCTTTCCGGGCGCAGGTCAGCGATGGTCATCCCCTGTGTCAGGTCACTTGAAGTTTCCACCTGTACGAAAGCCTCGACAGTTTCGAAAAGCTCGGGATGGGTAAGTAGACCAATGGGTAGCGCGTCGTGGATGTAGGTTCCATAAAAGCCTTCGCGTTCTTGGTGAAACTCCATAGTGGCTCGCGTGACATCTCGGAGAAACTGCGATAATCTATCGCTCCGTTCGCCGATTTCAGCGTCCAAGCGTTTTCCTGTCAGAATCACTTGGTGTGTTACATCGAGCGGTACCATCGTAACCGGCACTCCAAAATCGAGAACAAGCTGTGCCGCATGTGGATCTACGAAGATGTTGAATTCGGCAGTTGTCGTGACGTTTCCGTAAGTTTCAAAGGCACCGCCCATCAACACAATCTCCCGAATCCTCCGCATCCGCGCTGGATGCTTGATCATGGCTTTGGCGATGTTTGTCAGCGGTCCGACCGGAACGAGAATGAGTTCATCTGGGTACTGCCCGGCGAGGTCTATGATGAGGTCAACGGCGGATATCGCTGCCAACCGTGGTTCGGGTTCCGGATAGAGTCGCGAACCATCGGTTGTCAACAACCGTGTTGCATTTCCGAGACCATCCGAGCGGTGCACATGCGCCGCCGTCACAAGCGGCTTAATCAGCGGCTGCGACTCCCCTTTGGCACAGATTGGGTATTCGCGCACTCCTATTGCTTCAAGAGTCATTAGCAGATTGCGCGTGCAGAGATTAACGTGGACGTTACCACTGACGGAAGTAATTGCTTCCACCTTCAACTCCGGCGAATTAAGTGCCAAGATGATTGCCAAGGCGTCGTCCACGCCGGTATCGGTGTCTAACAGAATACGCTGCATTGATCTCATCCCTTGTGGGATATGAATCGTCCCTCAATTATTAGGAAACTTGTATGATTTGGAAGATTCTATCATAGACTGAGCATATTCGCAAGTTCCGATTTCGTTGTTTTCAGCAGTTGAAAACTTACGGAATTGTGCCGTCGATTTTGATGTTGCATTATTTCTATGCCTGATATATCATAAATTGTGCCACGATCCGCGGGGGGTCTGGCAGCTATTCTCAACAGGACATGGGGAGGGTGTATGAAAATTACTGTTCTCGGTTCAGGCACTTCGACAGGCGTTCCCGAATACAGGTGCGACTGTGGGACCTGTCAAGATGCCCGAAAGTACGGGTCCAAAAATTACCGGACGCGCCCATCAATTCACATTGAAAAGGATGAAAAGCATTTGCAATTCGATCTCGGTCCCAATTTCATAGATCAGGTTGACCGAAACAGAGTTGATTGGATTGATGCCGTTGTTTTTACGCATTGCCACGCAGACCATGTAAGCGGGACGAATGACATAGTCATGCCGTGCAGGAAGCAACAGATGGACATGCCTATTTACGGTCCGGAGGAGACCATCCGCCTCCTGCAGCGCAATTTTGATTATATGTTTAGCAAAGGGACTTTTCAGGGCGGGGGTGTGGGACACCTGCTACCCAACGTTATCGAAGAACCGTTTCAGTTACAGGGGTTTGAGCTCATCCCAATTCCGGTTGAACACGCTGCTGTGCAAACCTACGGCTACCGAATAGATAATTTTGGCTACTTGCCCGATGTGAAACGGCTGCCTGATACTTCTAGAGCCTTGCTGCAAGGCATTGACTTACTAATCATTGACGCACTCAGTTTCAATCCACGCCATCCAACCCATTTCTCGGTCGGGGAGGCACTAGAAGTTGTTGAGGCACTGCAGCCCAAGGAGGCCTACTTTACGCATATCATGCACCGACTGGACCATCGGTATTTCGCGGATCAGTGCGCGGAACAGGACATTGAGCTGCCGGAAAATGTCTATCTGGCGTATGACGGGCAGGTGCTTGAGCTTTCTTGATATTTTTAGTAGGGGGAGGATTTGCGGCTCTGCTCGCATACTAGGCACCTGTTTTAAAAAGCAAGAGATTATTCCCAAGTGCTGTGGATTTGGCAATCCACTGCGAGCCGCATTGGGGGGTAGCCGTTGATTCTCCCAAACCGTCGGGCTTGAAAACCAAGTCCCTATCATTGATCTGACACGGTTTGCTGAATATAATGATAATATGCGTTTGAATAGTGTAGGCCTTTCTGGATTGCGGAAGAAACCGA
>JAKZSX010000341.1:0-3448 GCA_047517405.1 Candidatus Poribacteria bacterium
GAAAGTTTTCTCGACGATGGACGATTGCTACGATCTCACCGATGGCTACCACAACTTCCGTGTCTTTCAGCACAATGGACCCGAACGTCCACCGCACGTTGGTGGGATGTTGGACTATCTCCACATCGGTGTCCGTGTCCCCGACCTACAGGAAGCCGCAAAGCGGTGTGAGGCGAACGGCTTCACAATTATATCGGACGGGGTCGGTGGAGATGCCTATGATCCAGATTCGCCCCCAGACGAATCGTTCAAGGTAGAAGATCCTGACGGAATTGTAGTGGATGTGACGGCGAGTGATGATCAGTGGCCCGGTGTTCAGCCGCGATAATGGGCGACTTTCGGCATTGAGCTCAAGCCCTATGTGCAGTGCATGGGGCTTTTTGATTCACCCTGTTGGCTCATATTAAGAAATCGTGCAACAGAAAATGAACCAATGGATTTTCACATATCACGCATTACGTTTCACACACTTATCGTTTTGCACTTTCTGTTGACATGAGTTGTCCTGATTAACCTGCCGTTACCAAGCGTTGTATCATGTGTTTGCCTAAAAAACGCTTGACATCTACTTTGTTCATTTGGTATCATTCTACCCGCTCTTGATTGTGCCGAGGTAGCTCAGTCGGTAGAGCAATGGACTGAAAATCCATGTGTCGGCAGTTCAATTCTGCCCCTCGGCATCCCTATTCTTGCGGTCTCATCATTTGTGTTGGAACCGTTTTTCCTTATACGCCGGTGTAGCTCAGTTGGTCAGAGCGGTTGATTCGTAATCAACAGGTCGGAGGTTCAAATCCTCTCACCGGCTCCACCGCTGTACTTATCCCTCCTCTCCGTTTCAATCCCGCATTATCAAAAACTGGGTTCCGTCATAAGGGCGTATTATCGCTCCGCTGGGGCTACCTAAACTTTTCATCCTTTACTGCGTCTACTACGGGCAAAACGCCATGAAAGAAGATTCAGATCGCTACCTCGTTAATAGAGCACAATGTGGGGACACCCGCGCTTATGGTGAGTTGGTTCAGAAGTATCAGAAACGAATTTACGAGATCGCTTATAACTTTACTCACCATCCAGAGGATGCGTATGATCTGTCTCAGGAGATTTTCCTCAGAGGCTTCAAGGCGCTGAATCGTTTTGAAAGCAAATCTACATTCTACACATGGATTTATCGAATTGCCAAAAATGCGGGCATCGATTATACGCGCCGCCGGGCAAGCCACAAAAATATCTCTTTTGTCGAAGAGTTCCCCACTGATGATTTTCTCTTCCCTTCAGGTGGTGCCGAGGACGTTCCAGTGCGCGGCTTAGAGCAGGCAGAGCTTGGAAGAGAAATCCGGAACGCGATCCAACAGTTGTCTCCGCGTCAGAAGCAGGTGTTTATTTTAAGGCACTATGAAGGATTAGCACTGCGTGAAATTGCCGATGCTCTCCATCTGCGTGTCGGAAGTGTCAAAGCCCATCTATTTAGCGCGACGCGAAAACTACGTGAACTCCTTACACCTTACTTAGAAAATTGACTCGTCATGAAATGTAAATTAGTTGAAAAATTGTTACCTGAATATATCGAGGGAACGTTATCTCCAAAACGGGCCAATCAATTAGAAAATCATGTTGATGATTGCCCTCACTGCCAAAAGGAATTGCAAGCCTTTGAAACAACCCTCCATCATGCTAGCAGTCTACCGGTAGAGTATCCCACGCCGGAGGCATGGCGAGCGTTTTGGCCCAGTCTTCGTATGCGGATTTCGCACGAGCAAACACTTAAAGAAAATCGCCTACCCCTTTGGGCAAGGATGCATGGATGGAAAATGGTGGGTGCGGCCTGCGTGTTGGTTCTCCTTTTAGGTCTTTTGGGACTTTCCAATAGTAGCCTGTTCAAAGCCTCAACCGGCGATCCCACTCTTGATGTGCTAATTTCCCCAAGTTTCATGGCTGAAATTCCTGTAGAACAGTTGCGAGAACAGTTAAATTATGAACTGCAACGCCTAGATATGCCTTCGGTTTGGGACAGTCAGAGTTCGCTTGTCGATGAAATGCGATTGTCAAATTCGATAGCGTCCACCGACCTCGTCAATCAATGGTTTAATGTTATTACTTCCGAAATCGCTATCGAATCTTTTGGAGATGAAGCGCTCACTGACTTTGGTCCTGTGACAACAGATCAATTTGCTTACACCGCTTTGGATTAAGAAAACTCCTAAAGGAGGATACTATCTATGAAACGCCGTTATCTACCATTGCTCGCAGTAATCCCTGTGGTGATCGCGGTGGTGTTCTTGATTCCGTTCATCAAAAAAGCAGACACTTCGCCTCGACCAACAACGGCAAGCGAAATGGCTGAGCTGGTTGAGACCATCAAAATTTGGAAGCTGGTTGATGCGGTTTCACCCACGTCGGAGCAAAAGCTGCCTTTGTTGAGCCAATTCAACAATCTGGAAAAGTTAAAAATGCAGTATCGGCAGCAATACCGGCAGAGTATGAACCGGTTAGAGCAGCTACAAGCCACCCCAGTTGACTCTAAGATAGAGCTGGCTGAGTTACAGTCTGCCTTAACACACTATCGCGAAGTCGAAAATGGGTTCATTGCCGAAAGACAAAAGATAATGGACGAGCTTAATCAGATCTTGACTGTCGAGCAGCAAGCCCAATTTGTGCTGTTCAGCTATAGCTATCGTCAAGAACTGAGGAAGACGTTACAGACCTTGGTTGCGCTACAGGAACAAGGGCGAGGGAAGGATATACTTGCAGCGAAGTCCGCGGTCAAATAGCGCACGATTCCCTACAAAAGATAGAAAAGCCGTCTTGGAGTAACTCCTCTGAGACGGCTTTTTTTATTTTGATTTATGTTAAGAAATCGTAGGGGCGGGGTCACCCCGTCCGAACTTGATCTGTTTTTTCGTTAGGCTTCCAACGATTAAGGTAAAGTTGTTCGGCTTACCGGTGTGGCATTTTTGCGACGATGGTGTGGCACAGTTTCGACATCCGCTTTGTGAGCGCGACCCTCCCTTTGAGACCACAACTCATGTCAAAAGCGAAGGCAAGGTTGCCACTAAGTTGCTAGTAGTAGGCATACTCCGTATACCGTAACCTTCCTATGCTGTCCCTTGCGCCAATTACGGTGCCTACTACTATAATATACCCGCAGATGTGTAATGGATTTGTCAATCCACTGCGAGCGGTGGTTGACTCGATTTAGTTCACATTTTCCCGGTTTACAACATTCCCTATGAGTGGAAACTTGCATTATGGTATCTAAATTGCGTGTAGTTGATGAGCGGAGTGCATTTCGTTCGGTAACGAATCGCGTCAGATCTTATCTGATTCCGTTGAAATGTCAGTTACTAAGCGTGGGGTATTCATCGCAAACTTGGGGGAACATGATGAAAAACGTGCTTCAACGCTATTTCTCTATACTGATAGCGTTTTACTCAGTGGCGGTCGTTGCCCA
>JAKZSX010000342.1:0-3315 GCA_047517405.1 Candidatus Poribacteria bacterium
GAGGCATCATATGTTCAAAAATCTGAGCCCAGGTGCCATAGGCATTCAGGCGAATATCGAAGAAGGGCTAGCGTTGGCAAAGTCGGCGGGCTTTGAGGGGCTAGACCTTAATATCAGCGAAGCAAATGCACTTGCGAATGAACACTCCGTTGATTACGTCAAAAACCTCTGGACGGAGGCGGGCTTGAAGATGGGCGGTTGGGGGTTGCCGGTCAACTATCGCGGGAGCGACGCGGAGTTCGACGAAAGCCTAGCAGGCCTTTCTGACCTAGCGAAACTTACGGCAGACTTCGGCTGCCATCGCACGACAACCGTTGTGTCACCGAGCTCGAATGATCGCACATTCCAAGAGAACTGGGATTTTCACATCAAACGGCTGCGTCCCGTTGCGGCGGTCTTGAAGGATTATGGACATTCGCTTGGTCTTGAGTTTATCGGTCCTGCAACGAGTCGTCAGTCAGCTAAACATCTGTTCACCTATACGATGGACGCTGTGCTCGGACTCGCTGCTGGGATCGGGACAGGCAACGTCGGACTGCTGTTCGATATGTGGCATTGGTATACCTGCCGTTCCACACTCAACGATGTTAGAAAACTCTCCAAAGAAGACGTGGTGTACGTCCATATCAACGATGCCCCTGCGGGAATCGATCCGGACGACCAGATCGACAGTGTACGCTGCATCCCCGCTGAGACGGGTGTGATCCCACTCGCCGAATTGATGCAAATTCTCGATGGCATTGGCTACGATGGCCCCGTGACGGTTGAGCCCTTCAGTGCAAAGATCAATACGATGGTGCCGCAAGATGCCGCAAAGACGGCCGCGGAATCGTTAGATAAAGTGTGGGAACAAGCAGGACTAGCGTAGGTAGGAAACGGATTTATTAGTTTCCTAGGATTATTGATTTAGCTCAACATGGAAGGATAATTAATAACTGTGCAGCTCATTAATAAAGAAAGTATACTCGAAATTACGAGAGAGTGGGAAGGCGAGCGATTCCCTGACGGAAGACCTCGCGTATCGGACGACATCGTTGAACGGATGAAAAAGGTGACTATTGAGGAGGCGTGGGGTGTGCTCCAAGGGAACGGCTACCGTTTTCAGTTTGACGGGGATTGGATGAATCTGCATCCAGATCGTGTCTTGGTCGGCAGAGCGGTAACGTGCATGTTTGTGCCGCTACGTCCAGATTTTCAAAATGTCGTCGCGGAACAGGGGGAGAAAGATAAACGCATCGGTGGACAAAACTCGTGGGTGATTGATACGCTTGTCGAAAATGACACTATCGTTGTTGATCTATTTGGGAAGGTGAAGAACGGCACTTTCGCGGGCGACAATCTTGGCAATGCGATTTTTGCACTTAGCAAAACTGGCATGGTAATTGATGGAGGCATCCGTGACCTCGACGGTATTTATAGCCTCCCGGACTTCTCAACCTTTGTGCGCGGAGTTGACCCCACCGCTATCGCCGATGTAACTTTGACGGGAATCAATATTCCGGTTCGTATTGGTGAAACAACAGTCTTGCCGGGAGATATTGTGCTTGGAAGGCGCGAGGGTGTCATTTTTGTTCCACCACATCTAGCGCAGGAGGTCGTTGAACGCTCCGAGAATATCCGCATGCGTGACCGCTTTGGTCATCAACGCTTGCAGGAGAGGAAGTATACCCCCGGCGAAATTGATAGGGCGTGGTCGGACGAAATCAACGCGGACTTTGCAGAATGGGTTAAAACTCAGGAACTTTAACGGAGGGACATGAAAGGTGGACCACCGAGACTATACCTGCTTCACAAAGCGGTTGGAATCCCTCAACTCGTCCTATACGCGGATCGAAACCGTAGGTGTTGTGGACGACTATCCCCTCCATCGCGTTTCGCTGGAGGACGGTCTGGGTGTAAAGAAAAACATCCTGATCACTGGAGGAATTCACGGCGACGAACCCGCCGGACCAGCATCGGTTTTGCGTTTCTTGGAGCGGGATAACACCCATCTGTTGCAACGTTTCAAATTCCTGATTTTACCGTGTATCAATCCTTACGGTTACGTGCACAACACGAGGAAGAATAAGCGAGGCTTAGACCTGAATCGCTTATTTGAAGAAACTGGCATCGCTGAGGTAGACATTGTAAAAGAAACGATTGAAGGACAGCGTTTCCATTTCTGCATCGACTTCCACGAAGATTGGGAAGCAAAAGGTGTATACTTCTACGAAGCCCAACGCAATGAGCGATGGATTGGACCGGAAATCACTCGCCAGATCGAGAAGATTGGTCGGATTGATGGAGGCGCAGGGGAAAGCGACTTGCCGATCGCTGACGGTGTTTTTCAGGTAGATCCCGCTTGGGGGGATGCAGGACTGGCACCCTACCTCTTCCATTTTAGTGCAGACCACGTCATGATTTGTGAGACACCAACCAGTTGGCACCTGGATCAACGGACAGCGGCTCATTTGGCAGCACTGGATGCTGCGCTCAAGGCTCTGGGTTAGAGAACATCTGTCGTAAAAGGCAATATTCTTGCTTAACTGGACAGTGATTAGATAACGGTTGTTGTAGATACAATTGATGACTAGATTAGTATCGCCGTGCGTTCCTTTATCAACAACCTTCCCTGTATTCACACACCAAGTACGAAATGAACACACCCGATTTTCAGGCGATTGCGGCTCGATTTGACGCCCAGGAGGTTGCGGCAGTCGCTTTAATGGGCAGCTTTGCCCGAAATGACGCTGGCACCTTTAGTGACGTGGACATCGTTCGCTTTCATCGGAGGAACGACACACGACAGGCTGAATCGGCAACCTATTTCATTCATGATGCCTTAGTGGTGGTTAGTGACGTCGTTCCGTGGCAGGTTGAGGATTGGTTCACGAAGCCGGAACAGGCGACAGCTTGCATTACCGGCGTCCGAAGCGCACGGACATTACGCGATGCAGGGGGTTATTTTCGCGCCATTCAAGCTCGTGCACATCAGTTTGTTTGGGATGAAGCGATGCAGCAGAAGGCGAACGCTTACGCTAGCTCGCAGATGGTTGGCTGGATCGAAGAGGTTCACAAGGGCCTTGAGGGATTGAGACGATCCGACAACGGTAGGTTGATTAACGCACGGCACGGACTGTCTTGGGGTTTAACGGATGTTATGCGTGTGCAAAAAGGGATTCTCATCTCAGGAGATAATGCGTCATATTTGGCGGTGATTGCCGCTCTAGGTGAGGAGTCGGAATGGGTGCAGCTCAGTCGAAAGTCATACGCTATTGATGGTGATGTTTCGTTACCAGACCAAGTCCGGGCCGGATTAAGGCTCTATGTTCTTAC
>JAKZSX010000343.1:0-4100 GCA_047517405.1 Candidatus Poribacteria bacterium
AGCCAAGCCAACTGGCGATGCAGTGTGTCTCTCCGCGAAGCACGGCCGGCTCTGGAAGTTCACAGTAGATTTTCGAGAAGCCCAGCTGCTCACGACCCGTGAGAATCGGATCGCACAGATTTTCCCAAAGCACTGTCAGCAATCCGCCTTCAGCGCGGTCTCGTTCTCCATTGAAGATAACAGGAAAGCTAACGCCGAGGACATTGTATCCACGACCGGCCAACCACTCAATCTCTGTCATATAAGACGTAGATACGCTGACAACCGGCTCTGCACCGACCTCGAAGCGTTCAGGCAAAAATTCCTCAAGCTGTTCACGATTCGTCAAAAAACTGACCGATATGGAGGTCGACTTCGGACTGTCCTCGCACTCGAATGTACGACCATCGGGTCCCTGCCTCGGTCCCATGCTTGGACCAAAGTGTGTTGGCATCATGTACATCTTGTCAGGGCGAAGTTTATAAGGCATACTATCCTCCTGTTTTTTTTAGGGCTCGTAGATTAGATGGTAAACGCCTGCTGTGCAAAGCACTGTACCACCTTTATTGAATCTGAATCCTTACTGAGGATGTTTAATCTCCCCCCACGTCGTTGCGAGCTTACCACGAGGAGAAACAGATAGGAGGTTCTCAGGGAATGGCCAGTCATCGGGGGTGTATTCTTCCGTTTTTTCTCGGTTAGCCCACCAGTCTATTCTTCTTGGCCAACCGCCAATGGCATAGACTTTCCCATCCACAACACTGGTTCCTAACCCCCACCTTTCAGTTAGCATCTCCTCCACCATTCTCCATCTATTCTTCGTTCGGTCATATTCCGTCACCGTTTTATAAATTGTCCACTTTCCTGCTGCCTTAACCCCACCGTCTCCCAATTTTCCCGCCCACTTCTGACCCCCAAAGACGTAAATCATCCCATTACCGACAGCACTAGCGGCTATCCCATTAATATCCAACCAGAGATCGGCTTTCGGCGTCCAAGTGTCCGTGAAGGGGTTGTACGCCTCCACTATTTTAGAACCCTTTTTATCAGTGTCACCCAAGCATCCACCAAAGACGTAAATTGTTCCAATCACCGCGGCGGAGGCTAAGTTCCATCTTGGATTTGGCATATCGGCTTTCGGCTCCCAGGTGTCCGTCGCGGGGTCGTAAACCTCGACCGCTCCAGACGGAACAAAATCAGCGTTTGCCCCACCAATGGCATAAATCTTTTTCCCTACCGCGACGGTGGTTAACCCCAATCTTGGCGTTGGCATGTCCGCCTTCTGTGTCCAGGTGTCTGTCTTGGGGTCATACTCATCCACCCTTGCGAAGGCATCGAGACCATCAAACCCCCCAATTACATAAATCTTTTCCCCGACTGCACTGGCGGCTAACTGAAATCGGCCCACGGGTATTCTACTTTTTTGGGTCCATGTATTCGATACGGGGTCATATTCTTCCACCGGTGGCTGGATTTGCGGGCTATTATCTTGTCCCCCGATGGCATAAATCTTCCCGTTAACTGCGCTAGTGGCAAAGACATATCTTCCGACGTGCATGTTCGCTTTCTCTTCCCATTTTTCTGCAAAACTTACCGTTGAGGTGCCAAAGAGCCCACCTAATATCAATCCTATGAATATTCCGTACACGATATGTTTCATGGTGCAAATCTCCTGCATTCTGTTGATATCCGCTGTCACGATTCACATCCTCCTTTCAGATACGGCGTGCTTCCTCAAAAACATACTAGCGATTTTCCATGAGGCTACTTGTTAATGAGCAGAAACTATACCGGACTGCCGGGGAAAAACACATATACCGTTGTATTAAGCACCGTTCCATATATCAACCATAGGCTACCGATGACAAAATCGC
The DNA here is from genome assembly GCA_047517405.1 of Candidatus Poribacteria bacterium. Classification (GTDB taxonomy): domain Bacteria; phylum Poribacteria; class WGA-4E; order WGA-4E; family PCPOR2b; genus PCPOR2b. The sequence continues at coordinate 1,854 of JAKZSX010000343.1, forward strand.
CAAGGACCAGCCCAAGAAAAAAATATGAAGCCCGACGATACAACTGGGGACCTCCATATTTAAGGATAATCCATTTCGTAACTGAGCTAATCATTAAACAGAGCCAGAGAAACTGGATCCAATGCCCTAGAGAAATGATGTATCCCAGCGGATGAAAGGGCCACCAAATGAACCACAATCGCATCATTGTTAAAAAGAAAACGGATGCTGCGCCAACACCCATAAAAGCAACTTCACCGTGCTTCATTTCCGAGGGATTGGTCAGCCAACGGTCTAGTGCTTGGTAGGTCCAAGCACCGTACCATGCGTTTGGCCAGTCACCGAATCCTGACATGGCACCATATCTGTGATAAATATCCAGATAAGCCCAGAAGCAAGAGAGGATACCAAAAAAAGCAGCAACCATGATTAGCACAGAGAGCTGCTTTCGTCTTACTATTGGTGTACTATCTGTTAGCTTGAATCCCTCCAGTTGATGCGGCATGGGATGACTCGCATAAGCTCTATTAAACCAAGTATATAGAGCGAAACCCGTCAAATCCCCCGAACTATACCGGCGCGAACCTAAGGTATTCGGTAAATCTTCAGAGACCCGAAGATACTCAAACGCGTGAACAGGGAATCCCAATTCCGCACGCACGCGCGTTATTGTCACGGAAACGGCGTAGTATATGGCAAAGAAACTCAACGCCCCCCAAACGGACATTCCAATCCGAACCGAGAATACAACGAGAAGAATGCAGCCGACAACAATACCCCCGATTGCCTGTCGGTAGTGCATCGGTTCATCTGAGTCATCTGCAGCGCGCTTGCGGAACACGCCGATCAGCATACGCGTAAAAAATCTTTTACCGACCCAGATTGCCACTATACAGAGCCCAAGCACTGAACCGAATTCCTGTTGCTTGAAAAACGGGATGCCAGGAATGTTAGATAGTCCCAAGACACTGACTAATATTTTTACAAAGTTCCGAAAAAGAAAGAAAAACCAGCAAGAGAAAGATAGGTCTAACGGCATGAGAAATCCGATTCCTATGATAAACGGGTAGAATGCGAAATATGTACTTCCCATAGCATCCCACGGTCTATCTGTAAAGGAGCCGATATTCTGACGCGTTATCGGTATCTGAGGAAGCAAAGGGTATAAAATATTTAGACCATTAATAAGAGAAATACCGCCTGCTATAGCAAATCCCGTCCACATCAGGCGATTGCGAAAAAACCCCGATTTTGCATCCACCATCTCTAGGGGCAAGCGAGTTATTGGATAAGTCAACCGCTCGTTTTCCGTCCATTGCCGTCGCAAAACAGCGGTTATACACAACATGACGAAGACCAACACAAAAGTAAAACTACCCCATGCGACTATCGGAGAGAGCCACACTCGGAGCGTATGTATATCATAAAGCGATGAATCTCCCTTGTAATATCCTTTCAATACATCTCTATCGTTGACCGTAAGCCAATCTGGCAAATACTTCCAAAGAACGTCCTTCCATTCATTTTCCGGCGTCGCAAACCAATAAGCGTATCCAAACGATGGGATGACTTCGGCGAGCATGATATTGTTTGAAATAGCCGATGCAATGGAGAGCATGATATAGATAATCAAAAGCTCACCATGAGTCAACGCCGTCTTTGAAAAACGCCCAAAAATTGCGTTAAACGCTGCCAGCAAGAAAATAGTGAAAATCACATTGGGAAAAGGGGATACGTAGGTTAATCGCGCATACCATGCGACCTCTTGATAGGCAATCCAGTAGCTATTGAATGGTATCCAAATAACCGCGATAAGTACCGGCCGCCAAGGGAACTTTGGGCTTTTGTTTTCCATTATCTATTATCTGGTGGCTGGAAGATAGCAACCAGATTTTCTTCTTTAGCCAATCGCCTATATTAAACCACGATCTCTAAACCATTTGAGCATTTCCAAGAGAGCCTCGTCACGCTGTTGAATTGTTTTGGCAAGTCTGCCCGGAGACCAATCATAAAATCCTTTACCTGCCTTCGCTCCCAACTCGCCCTTTGCAATCTTGTCCCGGACCAACTGCGTAGGTTTAGTAGAGCGGTCGAGTTCAGGTAGAAGATAAGTTTGAATCGCCAGCGTGAGATCCAAGCCGCCCAAGTCTGCCGTCTCCAACGGACCAAGCACCGGCATCCGCAGACCAAAGCTTAACCGAGCGATGAGATCCACGTCTTCAGGTGTGGCAATCCCCTCAGCTACGATGGCGATCGCTTCTCGACGCA
>JAKZSX010000344.1:0-14155 GCA_047517405.1 Candidatus Poribacteria bacterium
AGCAGTGGAAAAACGAGCAACGCAAGTACCGTCATCCCCGCACTTTGGAACAGCATGACTGTGACAAAGACAGGGATACAGACCACCGCACGAATGGTGTTTGCCGTAGATCCAATAGCATATTGCCATGTCCGGACATCATCCGTGACACGCGCCATCAAATCTCCTGTCCGATGCGATTTCAGCACCCCCAAAGGCGCGAAAAGGATTCTTTCGTATAACTCGTTTCGAATCCGGGTAATCAGTTGATACCCAACGCGTGCCATTAGGTAATCGTTACAGTAAGTAAATGTTCCTTTAACTACAACAAGTGTAAGGATACCTGCCAACACCCAACCGATAAGTTTGAAAGCATCGCTTGAGTCTGTAATCGTAATTTGGACACCATCAAGGACCTTTTCAAGATGGAAATATTGGACCTCAATCGGACCATCTTCAAAACGCTGGGTTGCAATCAGCGCGAGCGCCTCAACTGTGTATCCGAAAATGTGAGCATAGCCCGCATCGCAAAGGGAAATCACGAGCGCACAAAATACCGCCAACACAATTGAACCGAGATGCGGCGATAGATACTTTGCGAAACGCGACAATGTGGACATTTTAGCACTTTTCCGCAATCGTTATGAGCCGCCTCGACTCCCTCAGGAACGGACTATAGTCATAATCGCCGTACATCGCACGCACCTTCAAACCTGCTGACGCTAACATCTCTTTCAACTCGGTCGGAAAGTAGAACCGAACCCGATTAACCGACTCCTGAATAGCGCCGGTGGAGAGGTCTATCACCGTTCGATAGTCTGAGAGCTGTCCAGATGCCGGATCGTAATCAACCTCGGCGAGTGCCAACAGCGATTCGGACATCCACCACCAATTGCGCGTTTGATCCAATTGAAGGACCGCGTAGGGATTCCAGTGCTCCAGCAAAAATTTTCCGCTTGGCTTGAGAGCTGCCGCAACCGCTGTAATAACCCTTTTATTATCGCTGTCTTCAAAAAAACCGAAACTGGTAAAGAGATTAATGACTGCGTCAAAAACTGGCTTCACGGGGAGACGGCGTGTGTCACCTTCAACGAGATGCAGCCGATTCTGACTTGAAAATCCGTTCTTCTGCGCTTCCATTAAGAGGAAACGGGAGCTATCTAAGCCGACAACCCTCATACCTCTGTCTGCCAAGAGTTGACCATGTCGCCCCTGACCGCAGCAGAGATCTAAGATAGTCGCTTCCTGCGCAAGTTCTAGTGCCTCACAAATGAATGCGACCTCTTCTGCTGTTTCTGCTGCCGGAGGAAGTTCGGAAAGGAGGTAAGTCTGATCCCACATCGTGCATCACATTCTATACCGTCCAAACTGGATGGCTTTTGTCTGGGCTGCTGTCCCCACCTTGCATCGTATTTTCAACTGCTTGGCGTTGAAATCCACAGCGTCGATCGCTCCAATTGAAATCGTTGTGCCTGATGTATTGACTAACCCAACCAAGCAACGTTCGAAATATTGGGGAGTTTCGATGACTAAATTCTTCAAACTCAAATGATTTTTCAGTCGTGCTTGGATTAGACTTGGCAGCCCATCTAGCGTGACCAGCACTAATGATCGATGTCCCCATTCCGCGTAAAGAATGCGATCATCGACAAAATTGGAGAGCATTTCCTGCTCTTTTAGGTTCGCCTGCCGCCCGTTGAAAAATGGAGTTCTTTGACCATGAATCTGATCGAAGGGCAATATCTCCTGAACACAGTCTGAAAAATAGTGCGTGAAACTCGACTCACGGTGCTTCCTACGAAATTCGTCGCTCTTGGAGGTCACGCTCCTATGAGGCAAAAGTCGATGCGTCTGTACTGTATTGTTATCCTCGAAGGGAGCAACAATTGCCTCCAACTCGCGTGACCGATGGAGACAAATCAGATGTGTTGGCTTAACCAACTCGATTTTGTGCTGCTTAAGAACAGCTGCGGTATCCCCTTCTATATAGCCTGTCGTATCAACCACAATGAAATCTGCCCCCGATTTTAAGGCAGCATCAACCATCAAGCGGGTCCCGGCTACACATTGCAGCAGGTGACGCTCTGGTGAGGTCCATCCTACGAAGTAAAGCGCATCGGGTGCGTCATCAATCGCTTCAAGGCTTTCCGTCGGACCGTTTGGCGCAAAAACCTTCAACCCAATCGTGGTCGGAGGCCCAATCTGCGACTGCCCCACATCCGCATCAACAAAGCCAACCCTCAGTCCACTTGTCACGCCCCGTTCAATGAGAAACCGGCAGAACGTCGATTTACCAACGTCAGTTGCACCAATCACTAGTACAATCTGTTGAGGTTGCACTACCTTTCGCGCAAGGCGTTCCCAATCATGGTTCGGTTGATAGAGATCTGCCATCTACTTTATGCGGCTATTGGTACTAATCCCGCAGCGACTTCACTGAATATGGAGCTCATACCGGAAGGTGACACCGGCATTGTCAAGCAACCTATCTAAATTCTCTTTCCCCGTAGTGCCTAACAGCCTCTCAAGCATAGAGGTTTTGCGCTTCGTACGAACTACTTTCGGTTTGCCCGAGATGCCACCGAGCTCTCCTGCACGTTCAATCGCATCCGGCAGATTACCAAGTTGATCAACCATTTTATGTCCAAACGCTTGCTGTCCCGAAAAAACTCGCCCGTCGGCAAGTGTGACAATTTCTTCTCGTGTCAGATGCGCCTGACGCCCTTCAAAGACAGCATCAATGAACTGATTGTGAACATCGTCGAGTGTTGCTTGCAGGAGCGCACGTTCTTCGTCCGTCATGTCCCGCATCGATGAACCTGTATCTTTGAACTTACCACTCTTAATAACCTGTTGTTCTAATCCAATCTTTTCGTAGAGCCCCTTCAGTTTTGTAAACTGCATAATGACCCCAATGCTACCCGTCAAGGTGCCGGGGTTTGCAAGAATTTCATCAGCAATAGCGGCGATATAATACCCTCCGGACGCGGCGGTGCTGCCCATTGAGGCGACAATCGGTTTATCCAACTTTCTCAATTCGCTGTAGATTTCTTGAACGGGAGCGACACTTCCGCCGGGCGAGTTAATACGCAAGACGATTGCCTTGACGGTCTGATCATCACGATATTGATGGATCTGATCAATAACTGTGTCTGTGCGCGAGATGACGCCAACGATGTCGATTACTGCAACTTTATCTCCAATTAGCGCACTTTGTACCAGACCCCGAGCAATCAACAAGAAAAACAGCAATCCAACAACAACAATCAAAATGAGGAGTAGTTTTTTTCGACGAGTCATAGTAATCTATATCAGACCAAATCTGTAAATCGGTAGCTTAGGATAAATTTCCCATTCTGCTTTTTAATTACGCCTCATCTGCCGGCATCTCCGCTTCACCGATTAACATGACTGGTATGCCATCACGGATGGGGTAACGTCGCTTGCATTGGCCAATACAAATCAGCTTCTGATTCTCCCGATCATACTCAATATCGCCCTTGCAAGCCGGACATGCGAGGATTTCAAGTAATTCGCTACTAATTTCTTGTGTTTGTGAACTCAAGAGAACCCCCCATAACTGTGTAACCTTTCACTAGAGTGCTGACAGATTTGTTTAGGTTTTACGCTCTAGTTTTACTTGCCATGACACCTTTTGTATTTTTTACCGCTCCCACAGGGACATGGAGCGTTGCGACCCACCTTCGGGATCCCGCCAGTCGCTTGACGAGAGGCAAATTCAGCATCATCACTCGCTGATTGCCCATCAGCCGTTCCTGCAATTGCACCGTGCGCGTTCATAGTGCCGCCACGACGGGAAGCACGCCGTGGTCGATCGCTTTGGATGGGGGCGGTCTCAATACGCGCTTTGAAGATGTATTCGCTAACCTCTTCTTCAATTCGTCGGTGCATCGCTTCAAAGATGCTGAAGGCTTCATTTTTAAAAACAACAATCGGATCTTTGCCAGCGTAGCCGCGTAGATAAATTCCCTCTTCAATGTAATCGATATTGTACAGATGGTCTTTCCAGTGGTGATCGATTCGGTCGAGCAGAATCAGCCGCTCAAGAGTACGCATCAACTCTGAACCCATTTCGGCTTCACGCTGTTCATAAAGCCCGCGCAGTAACTTGAGGAGATATTCCCGCAGTTCAGATCGGGTCATGTTCAACGGTTGCTGCAAATCTGTAGTATCAATCGTGAAGGTATTCGCCTGCCAAGTCTTGAAACCCTCAATAGTACCGTCGTAAACATTGAGCTGGTCCCCTTCTTTTCTGATAACGTATGTTTTCTGATCCTCCTCATCGGAGACCAACCATTCGCTGCCCTTTTTTGGGATTGAAACAGTGGCGTTTTCAGACAGGGCTAGCCCATCGGTCCTAAGTTCCTGCAACGAATCTGCCGAGATTGGCTCGCTACTGTCTAACTGATTTTGGAATTCTGGGCGGATACTGGATAATTTTGCATCATTGATATGTTCGGGCAAATTTTCCTCAAGGTAATCATCCAGCACATTTTCGATCATTTCCCAAATAGTCTCTTTGAGGTCGTCCCCTTCCAAAATGCTATCGCGCAAACTGTAAATACTTTGACGTTGCAAATTCATCACGTCGTCAAACTTGAGCCGATTCTTTCGCATCTCGAAGAAAACCTGCTCAACCCGTTTCTGTGCTTTCTCAATCGCGTTGGTCACCGCTTTGTGTTCAATCGGTATATCTTCCTCCATGCCCAACCGATCCATGATACCAGATAAGCGCTCGGATCCAAACTTCCGCATCAAGTCATCTTCAAGTGAGAGGTAGAAGCGGGAGGACCCCGGGTCCCCTTGACGTCCAGCACGCCCACGCAATTGGTTATCAATCCGCCGCGCTTCATGCCGCTCCGTAGCAATAATATGCAAGCCACCCGCTTTTAGCACCTGTTCCCGACTTGGGGCGCAAACGGCTTCAGCTTCAGCCAGAGCCTCCTTCCATTCTGCTGAATCCTCGTCAACAGTGGATGGATCTACTTTCTTTTTCCGCAGAATCTCTTTCGCCAGTCCCTCCGGATTGCCACCGAGTAAGATGTCCACGCCGCGACCCGCCATATTCGTTGCGATTGTCACATTGCCGGGGATTCCCGCCTGGGCGATGATTGTTGCTTCATGAGCGTGTTCTTTGGCGTTCAACACCTGATGTTTGATATCACGCCGTTTGCTACGAAGCGTCTGACTCAATTTTTCAGAATTTTCGATTGAAATAGTTCCAACAAGCACGGGACGTCCCTGTTCATGCTTCTCGATAATGTCTTCGAGAACCGCCCGGTATTTTGCCTCTTCGGTTTTATAGATTACGTCCGGGTTATCTATCCGAATCATCGGCTCGTTCGTGGGGACAACGACGACATCCAATCCATAGACATGCGCAAATTCGGCGGCCTCTGTCTCCGCCGTGCCGGTCATGCCTGCCAATTTCTCGTACATACGGAAATAATTTTGATAGGTGATGGAGGCACCAGTTTGGTTTTCCTGTTTAATCCGCACACGCTCTTTGGCTTCAAGGGCTTGATGGAGACCTTCATTAAATCGTCTGCCCTCCTGCAACCGCCCTGTAAATTCATCGACAATGATAACCTCCCCGGCTTGCACGACATAATCCACGTCCCGCTTGTAGAGGGTATGGGCAATTAGTGCCTGATTGACGTGATGCACCAAGTTCATGCTTTCATGACCGTAAAGATCCTCCACGCCTAGGAGGCGTTGAATCTCTTCCACACCCTCTTCAGTCGGCGCTACAGTACCGCGTTTGCTACTTTTTTCGTCGCGTTCATAATGCTTTTCATACTGCAGTCGTCGCACCGCAGCGTCAATTTTTTTATAGAGTTCGACCGGCTCCCCTTGAGGTTCAGCGATAATCAACGGAGTCCGCGCCTCATCAACTAGGATGCTATCGACTTCATCAATGATGGCGAAATGATGACCGCGTTGTACCTTTTCCTCAAGCGCCTGCCCTTTATTGTCCCATAGATAATCAAAGCCAAATTCACTGTGCACACCGTAAGTAATGTCCGATTTATATCCCAGTGCCTTCAAATTATGGGGCAATCTGCTATAAGTTAAACCCACACTCAATCCGAGGAAAGTGTAGATCTTTCCCATCCATTCCGCATCACGCTTGGCGAGATAATCATTGACAGTCACAATGTGGACACCCTTGCCTGCCAAAGCGTTCAGATAAACGGCGAGCGTCGAGGTTAACGTCTTTCCCTCGCCTGTTTTCATTTCGGCAATCTTGCCCTGATGAAACACAACCCCGCCCATGAGCTGAACATCGTAATGGCGTTGGTTCAAAGTTCGCACCGCTGCTTCGCGCACCGCAGCGAACGCTTCGGGCAAAAGCACATCAAGAGACTCACCGGCGTCCAATCTTTCTCGAAAGTGCGGTGTCTTTGATTGGAGAGCAGCATCAGATAAACGCTGCATCTCCGGCTCCAATTGATTGATCTTGTCCGCGATCGGTTGGAGCTGCTTCATATCCCGGTCCTGTTTACTGCCAAAAACCTTGGTCAAAACTTTCTGAAGCATGGAACATCATCACCCTTTACAGTTTATAAATTCTCGAATTGTCTAATCCTATTCACTTTTGACGTTTGACACACGATTTAGTTACATCTCACTGAACTTTTTCTTCAGTCCCGGTTGTGTCGGGATTAGAATCAGTCTGAGATACTGGTGCCTCCGTGGCAACCGGATCAGACCTATCCTCTTCATCCTCAACTTCTAATAGGTTCTCTCCATCAATCCGCCTTCTCAGTATCGTATAGATGACGGTGTTGCCGGCCGAAGCAATCGAAAATAGATAAGCAACAATCAAACCGGCGATAAATAACAGAGACAGCGTCATAAAAAGCGCAGCGATATCGAGCGTAATCGGCAAATCGGTCGGTTCAGTGCCAAGGTCAAACACGTTGAATATCTTGAAACGCTCCATGTATGGTAGCGCAGCGAGCTTGTCAATTGAACCGCCAAGCCACCGATCTGCCCGCCACATAATGTGCTGCATATCTGTGGGGATAAGAAAGTGAATCGGCTGCATCGCTAAGGCAAAGCCGATCAAGCAAAAGATGCTCCAAATCGGGATACAAATCACTTTCACGCCGAGCAGAAGACCCTCATAGATAAAAACCCGCCACGGTTGATTCCAAATCATCGCAAGGTGCTGATACGCCGTTTCAAAAGTATCCGAATCTATAGTTGCAACCACCGAGGGTGCGAAAAATAAACTTATCCCCAAAGCAACAACGAGATAAGCCATCAGTAATCCGATAAAAAAGGCAAAAGGGGTCAAGACCGATGCCAACATCAGAATAACGCGACCCACCGTTGGAATCTTGCCTAGCAGACCAACGAAAATCGGTGTTAAAGCCAAAAGCACAAAAATGACAATCAAGCCTACAAGCGACCCAAAAACCGCTTTCCAGTGTTTCCGCACAAAGTCCCAAGACGCCTTCATAGAAAAAAAATGGTCGCCCCGTAGCTGCTCAATTGTAATTTTCGAGACCATCGTGCTCGTTAAGAAAAAGAACACGAACAGGATGAATGTACCGAGCCACATTGCACCAATTGTAATGCCCTCAAAAGCATAATCGGCAAAGGGACAAACGGGCAGGAGCGCGTAGGTATCCCAAAATTGTTTGACCGCACTGCCACCTGCGATGAACAAGCTCGTATATACCAATATCTCGTAGATAAGATAAGCGAGGGCAAGCCCGAAAAGATGAACTGCAATCTTCTTTGGGGCGAAACCGTGACGCCCGGCTCCAAGAATATCTCGAAAGTCAAAATGCAATTCAGCCATTTTTTCATCCAGTTGTCGGGGAACTTCCCAACGAATTATAGCACGGTATCAGCCAAATGTATATCAGACCGTAATCGTCCAAAACTTCGATATATAATACATCAACTACAATCGCCTGTCAACAACAGAAATCTGGGAATTTTAACTTGACTTTACCCAGAAATCCCAATACAATGCCATCGGGATGCGAAAATTAAAACAACTCAATTTTTAGGGAGAAAATGAAATGGCAATCACAAAACTAACCGATGCAGAAATTAGCGACCAACTTGAAAGGCTATCGGGGTGGACAGTCGAAAATGAAAAGCTGCACAAGGAATTTCAGTTTGACTCGTTTGTGGAAGCTTTCGGTTTTATGGCGCGCGTTGCCTTGATTGCAGAATCAATGAATCATCACCCGGAATGGTTTAACGTCTATAATCGCGTGACAGTTGATCTCGCAACACACGACGCCGGAGGAATTAGCGCATTGGATTTTGAATTAGCTAAGAAAGTTGATGCGCTTTCGTAAAACCCAATGCGTAAGGACTTTGATTGTTGACTGGCTTACTACTTTTATCATTCGTATATTGGGTGTAACCATCCGTTGGCTTCCCAAACGGCATGCCCTGATGCTAGGAAACGGTCTGGGAGCACTTCTCTATTTTGCCCTGAAGAAACGCCGTCGAATCGCTTTAGAGAATCTACAAATTGCGTTCGGCGATGAAATGTCCACCGATGAGCGAGCACAGATTTGCCGCAGCAGCTTCCAACAGATAGGGAAAACAGCAATCGAATTTCTCCGTTCCCCTAAATTAACTTTCGATAACATCTGGAACGAAGTGACTGTTGAGGGGAAAGAGCACTTAATACAAGCATTGAATCAGGGTAAAGGTGCCATCGTGTTTCTGCCTCATTTCGGGAATTGGGAACTTCTCGCGCTTGTCTATGGCGCACTCATCCCGGACCGAGCGAAGGCAATTGCGTTTCCGCTCAAAAACAGATACCTCAATGCGCTTGTCTCTCAATATCGCGAGCGTCTGAGTTTAAAGTTGATCGCCCGGAGGCGAGCAGTCAGGGAAACCCTTCGCGCCCTTAAGGAGAATTTCGCTATCGGATTTTTTGCCGATCAGAATGCAGGGCAGGAAGGGGTTTTTGTCGATTTCTTTGGAAAACCGGCTTCCGCCGTCCGCGGACCTGCGACGCTCGCTCTCAAGACGGGTGCACCGCTTCTCTTTTCAATGGATATCCGTCAGCCGGATGACCGACACCATGTGCTCATCACACCGGCAATTGACCTAGAAAGATCGGGGGATCTGGAACAGGACGTACAGACCAATACCGCACACCTCCTGAAAATCCTTGAGGCATATATTCGACAATATCCGGATCAGTGGCTCTGGACACACAACCGGTGGAAAACACAACCCGACCTGAGATGGCAGATGCAGCGACAAGTCCAGAAAAGCCGCGCGAAACACAACACATGAGCTCTCCAGTTTTACGCTGTTGAAATCAGAAATACCCCAATGACTATCACCACCGCTGCCGCAAATCGCAGTTTCGTCTGTGATTCCTTCAGTAGATACCCGCCAAGCAACACAGCGAAAATCACAGAACTCTGGCGGAGCGCGACGACGTAACTGACGCTTTCGGTCATGTAAACATAAAGGATGAGTGTGTAAGAAAGCATAGCAAGCGATCCGGTCACGATAATCTGCTTCCATTCCCGACGCCCTATATCCGTAATTTCCCGTAGCGGGAAGCAAAGCATGATATAGCTGCCATACAATATCATCCCAATCACGCCTTCCGTCAAATAGTAGGTTATAGCCTGCCAAGCGTGCCGTTGGGTCGAATGTGTATAAAATTCCAACATTCCAGCCTTGTCAATCAGCGAGTATCCGATCACCGTGCCGAGCGTCGAAAACGCCCAAATGGCATCCGGTCGTCTGATGTACCGCAACAGTTCCTTGAATGTCTGTCCACTAGCTCGCTGCTGAAGTAGATAGATCGAGAATACGATCGAAAAAATACCAATCAGTCCCTGTAACGAAATTTGCTCATCTAAAAACAGGAACGCAAAAAAGGGGATGAATCCGGGAGCGGACCGGGAAATCGGATAGACATAAGAGATGTCGCCAGACATATAAGCGCGGCTCAAGCACAACCAGTAGAAAAAGTGAACTATACTCGACCCAACGATATAACCCCAAACCGATTTTGGGATGATCGGCAGTTGCAGCGTGAAGGCAAGAGCCGCCACACCTACTGTAAAAACCCCGATCCAGAAGAAGAACAGTTGTGGTGAACGGCTGGCTTTGCCATAGTAGTTCCACAAGGCGTGGAAGAAGGCGGACAACAAAACAAAAACAATCGAAATTGGGGCCTGCACGATTTCTGTAGAACCGTCACAACACGTTCTACTTCCTCCTTCAGAGATTTTCAGATAGGCTTGTCGAATACAAGCATACGCACAAGTATATCACATCTCAATTTAGTTTTGACAGCATCATCCGCTTGTGATATAATGAGAGTTGTAAAAAAGCGAATTCCCATCACCAATCCAATCTGAGATTGCCATAGTTTGATGGAACAAATGAGGTGAATTGCATTGAAATCTACAAGCCAAATTATCGAAGAAGTAAAAAAAGAAATCCCGGAGATTTCTGTTGAAGAAGCTCAAAAAGAGAAAGCGGAAGGCGGAGATGATGTTGTGCTGCTTGATGTCCGAGACGAGGACGAATATCGAGCGGGATATATCCCTGACGCGGTTCATGTCACGCGGGGAATGCTCGAATTCTCGATCGAAGATGAAGTGCCAGATCGGGACAAAAAAATGATTGTTTATTGCGCCGCAGGAATGAGATCCCTGCTCGCCGCCAAAGCCTTGAAAGAGATGGGATACACGGATTCTGTATCCATGGCGGGTGGATATCGAGACTGGTCAGCGGCCGGACTCCCAACAGCCAAAGATAAACCGATGACACCGGATCAGCTGGAGCGATACAGCCGTCACTTCATGCTGAGCGAAGTCGGTGAAAGAGGACAGTCCAAGCTGCTTGACGCTAAAGTGTTACTCGTCGGAGCAGGGGGCTTGGGCTCACCGGCAGGACTATACTTGGCGGCGACAGGTGTGGGCACGCTCGGTGTGGTAGATTCAGATGTCGTCGAGTTAAGTAACTTGCAGCGTCAAATCCTCCACCGTACGGAAACCGTTGGCAAGCCGAAGGTAGATTCTGCGGCTGAAACAATGAATTTCCTGAACCCTGACGTCAACGTTGTTCCCTACAATCTGCGATTGTCAGAAGACAACATCATCGATCTCTTTAATGAGTATGACTTAGTTGTTGACGGTTGTGATAACTTCGCAACACGCTATCTAGTCAATGATGCTGCCGTGCTGACAAACACTCCTATTGTACACGGCAGTATTTTCCAGTTTGAAGGGCAAGCGACGGTCCTCAAGCCGCATGATGGACCGTGCTATCGGTGCATGTATCCAACCCCGCCGCCGCCCGGCATGGTGCCTAGCTGAAACGAGGCTGGCGTCCTGGGCGTGCTCCCAGGCACAATCGGTCTTGTGATGGCAACTGAAGCAGTCAAACTTTTACTTGACGTTGGCGAACCGCTCATCGGTCGCTTGCTGATGTATGATGCACTCAGCATGAAGTTTCGTGAGTTGAAAGTGAATCGAGATACGGACTGCCCAATCTGCGGTGAACAACCGACGATTACCGAATTAATCAGTGATTACGTCGAGTTCTGCGAGATGGATCATTCCGAACCACTTGCAACTGCTGCCGACTAAAAATAAAGCGTAAAACTAAAACATATTATGTCTAACGTCTTTGCGCTTTACAAACCCTGTATTTGAAAGGATCTAATCTATGCTCCCTTGTCCAAGTTGTAATAATCCTCTCACGCAATTCCCGATCGAGCAGTCGGATGTGGATCTGATGAGTTGCGATGGATGCCAAGGTGTTTTTCTTAATCGTCCCGGTGAAGAACTGGAGAACGTGGATAACGTGACATTTGACGAACTTGTTGAAGCCTATGGCACCGAATATCCAATTGATGTCGATCCAAGCACCATTACCCTGCCAGAGGCGGTAGAAGAAGCGCTTGAATAGGAAATATCAGTGTCTTGTGGCGTCGATAACTTAGATCAATAAGCCTTGCGGAGGTTCTAAACCTTCGCAAGGTTATATATCCTCAAATAAACTTATAGTGGTTCAATCCCCTCGAATCAAGTGCTAACTCTGTCCGCAATGGATCTCATTTCTAAATTTCCCCAATCTCTTCGAGAGTGTCCTCATATTCAAAGGACCCTCCTCCGCTTTCCTGCCCTGTTCTGGTTAATCTACTTATTCCCTATTCCTGTTGGATTTACTTTCGTATGCAGTTTTGTGCAGCACGACACCCATGGCGGCACGTGCCGGGTCTTTAACCACAAAACCATCGTCAATGGATCAACCGCCATACCATAGCGCGTAAAACGTGAAAACGCACCTTTTATTTCTCAAACCCCCGAAATAAGTATAGTGTTCAAAGGATTTGTCGGCGATTCAAGGAAGCACAGATGACCATTCTTGAAGCGATTGTGCTTGGTATTTTACAAGGACTAACAGAGTTCTTGCCAGTGAGTAGTTCTGGACATTTAGTGCTGATGCAGCATTTCTTGGGGATAAAGGAATCACAGGTGTTTTTCGATGTTATGCTCCATTTTGGAACCTTGGGAGCTGTTATTATTGTTTATCATCAGTTAATCGGGGCTTTGGTGCGAACCAGTTTTCTCGCGCTCGTTCAGGGGGATTTCTACCAGCACCCCTTGAGTACAATCGGTAAAACCCCTCATCTCAGATTAATCTGGTTTCTCCTGCTTGGCTCAATTCCTACCGGGCTAATCGCTGTGCTGTTCAAAGATTCACTGGAGGCAATCTTTGGCAAACCGATAGTTGTCGCATGTATGTTGATTATCACAGGCATAATTTTGCAATTATCGCGTCTAGGACAAAAGCGACCGCGAGCGGAAGCTCCTTTACGAGCGTGGCATACGCCGCTCATCGGGATTGCCCAGGGACTCGCCATTACACCCGGAATTTCTAGATCTGGGTCAACGATTTCTATTTCACTGCTGTTGGGGCTGTCTCCGCAGGTTGCAGCGCAATACTCTTTTCTACTTTCCATCCCCGCAATCTTGGGTGCGGTCATCATCAAACTCAAAGATGTAGGGGAAATTACAATTGCTCCCGCCGTTATCGTTGCTGGAACATTGACTTCATTCATTGTGGGTTACATTGCGTTACGCCTCCTGCTCGCAATGCTCAATCGTGGGAAATTTTCTATTTTTTCCTACTACTGCTTTGCCTTGGGAATCGTTGCAGCGATGTCAATTTCACTGGGAGCGTAGCCTGAACATAGCAAAGTTGATAAACAGGACTAACCTGCCAGGAATCAACATTATGCAAAAAATAATAATTAAAACTTTCATTTACACTGTTACACTCATCTTTCTGTTCATCACATCAACTACTGCGGAAACAAAAAAGATTGGATTAATTTACGATACGGGGGGCCGCGGCGACCTTTCGTTCTGTGATGCTTCCTACGCCGGTGCCAAGAAAGCGGTCAATCAGTGGAAACTTGACCTCAAGGAAATCACGCCCGGACAGAGCACCGACATCGAGTTTGCACTAAGGCAGCTGGCTCGGTTGAAATATGATCTCATCATTGGAGTCGGTTTTCTCTTTCAGGAACCGATGGAGCGCGTGGCATCTGAATTTCCAAACGTCAAGTTTGCAATTATCGATGTCGAAGCCAAACGAGAAAACGTCGCCTCACTAATCTTCAAAGCACATGAAGGTACCTATCTTGTGGGAGCAGTCGCTGCACTGAAAACAGAGACAAATCGGATCGGATTCATCGGTGGGATGAACGTCCCACTCCTGCATGCTTTTGAAGCAGGGTATTACGCCGGGGCGAAGGCTATCAATCCGGAGATCGAAGTCCTCATCGATTATGCGGGCGTCACGCCGCAAGCCTTCAGCGACCCCGCCAAGGGAAAAGAACTCGCATTGGCGCAATACAACAAAGGTGTTGACGTAATCCTTGCAGCAGCGGGCGCAACAAGCCTAGGCATACTTGAAGCCGCCAAGGAAAAACAGAAACAGCTCATCTGGGTCGATGCGAACGGAAACCACCTCGCACCGGGACTTGTCCTGACAAGCATGATCAAAGGAGTCGAACTCGCAGTCTACCAAACAATCCAGGCTGCCGTCGAGGACAGCTTCACGGGTGGTATCAAATTATACGGTCTCAAGGAGGGTGGAATCGAATACATCATCGATGCCAACAATCAAG
>JAKZSX010000345.1:0-12525 GCA_047517405.1 Candidatus Poribacteria bacterium
TCACCCAAAGGGGTCGCTCTCTTGTTGACCCCCGCCGTCGTAATCCCAATCAATATGCCCTTATCGTTAAATTTTTGCAAAAAGTGGTAAGTCTCACCTTCTGACATTGACAGCGCATCAACAAAGGAAGTAGGTTGAAACGACGCCTCATTCCCTGCAAACCGAATGAATAGCTGCCCCTGTGAGTCAATAGGAATGCGGACAGTCTCCTCCGCCGGCGTATTGAATTCGAGATATTTGCCACTCCAAAATCCTTCCCGCAATTGTATTGATGCAGGCGAAACACCATAAATTTGGCACAGGATTAACATGGCAAAGGAATAGCGGTAGGTATTTGTGTCACGGTCTTTTACGACCAGCTGGGCGGAGCGGGAAATACCGTCGGAATCGCTTAACGGAAAATAGCTGAAGCTCCAGCCCTGCGCTTGCCTCAAGCTATCAGGCAAGGTATGCCAATCCGTAACTTCTGGCAGGGAGTGACGATCTACAGTTTCTACCTTAGAATAGGGGCGGAGAACAAACAGCTTTTCGCCGGGGAGCTCATCCTCCAACTCACGATTGAACCATACAACTAAGCCAATTGCCTTCGGGTCTATCTGTTGGAGGGAATGTATCAGAGAAGTGTAAACGTAAGAGTCCCATGGCAGTAGTCCGAGCTTTTCCTCGCCCTCGCTTTTGGCATCAATCGTAATCAGTGCCATCTGAGAGGATATTTGCGGAGAAGGAGGTGCTGTCCAATGTAGTCGGGCATCTAGTGATTGCAATTCAATAAACTCAAAGGCACCCAGATCGCGCAGAAACCCGACCACTACAAATGGCAGTAGACTCACAATAACAATCAGGAAATATACTTTCTGAGGTTGCACTTGTCTTGAGAGCATAAGGTTTCGCAAAGCGTAAAATGCGTAATCTCATCATTTGCCCATGGACTCATTTCCTCGATTTTCTGCTTACTGTTTGCTTCCGTGATACCACGCTGTCGTGAAGTTCTGCTGATATGATTGGATCTGCACAGAAATCCAGACAGTATCTGTCCCTTGTTTCTTATGAACTAACTGCTGATTTGCGGCAATCTGTTTGGCATAATCGAAGAAAATATCACTGTCGAAAATGACGAACAACTCCCCATTTTCATTTACGTCGAGATCGACATTGAGGCCGGCATAATAAAGCAGTTGGGCATACAACAAAGGACGAAGTGACGGTTCTGACTCAATCGTGTTGAGTATATCGTAGAGTTTTCGAGCTAAGTCGAAATTAGGCGCGGGATATGCAGAATCCTCCCCAATGTCTCGGGCAGGGGTAACAAGGAAAGAAGAAACCAAAGATGCAATCTCGTCAGGAAGCAGATTGATTTTGTGGCGCAGGTTTTCCAGCTCACTCTCGCTTATCTTGATTGCGGGTGTCTTTTCAGAAATCGAAGCGCGATTCCGCGTTCTCGGCCTAGTACCAACGGGTAGCGCATCGATTGCAGGACTCTCATCAAAATCTTCATTAATTCGCCGTCCTATTTTGGCATCTCTGCGCTGAAGCCCCTCATCAATTAAAGTGCGAACAACCGCCTCACGTCCACCGGAGAGAGTTGGCAGGTGAGTGTCATCAGCCATTTTTAATCGCATTAGCGAAAAGGGAGGCATCCGCACCAAATCGCTTTCAGTCAACACCATACCTTTTTCCAGAAAACGCCATTCTTGCTCACCAGTTTTTAGAATTTCGATCTTACCAAACGTAAATGTTGCCGTTGACTCTTCCAATTCGGCGTACGAGGCGTACGCCAGGGTCATGCAGAGCAAACAGATCGTAGAGATTAGGGTTTTGTGTGCTATCATTGATTTTCCTCCTAGTGTGACCTATTGCAGGTTGTGTATTATGTTATACTGATTTTTTGCTATAATAACTCAAGTTGCTATGTGAGATTTAAATATTCTCTTGACTTCTTCTTACCACTCATCGCTCTACTGCTGAATCGGAGAGCGCGTTAAAAAATTCACGTATCCATGGGGTAGCAAGGTCCGCATCGATTCGGTTCTGGATGCGGTCTTTCGGGATAGAAAACCGGGCAGGCTGCCCCGGAAGGGAACTCTCACCATATTTTTCCCATGCGTCCTCAACAGTTTCAGCCCGGATATTTACCGCTTGGAGCGACTCAGCCCCCCACTGCCATGCAGCCGCAAAACCTTGGTTGATAAGGGTTGTCTCAATCGGAATCCAAGCCTGTCCGTTGACTGTCTTATAGTAATCGTTGGGTAAGCCCATTTCTTGCGCTTGTTCAACGGAAATATTGCCCAGATCGAACGCCATTAACACATGACTTGTTAGTTGAATGAGCGCCGTTTTGATGCCGACCGATTCAAGCAGAGAGCAGTAGAGAACCGTGCTATCATCGCAGTCGCCAAAAGTGGATTTATCGTCGTCCCCTGAGTGCGGTCCCATGAGGCTCCCTAACATTTCATGGGGATACTTAATCTCATCAATCGTCCCACTTTCCCGCGGTATATTTGGATCTGGCGCATACGATACGCCGTGCAGAACATTAAACAACAACATGGCGACATACAAGTTCTCTGGCATATCCGCACTATCAATCTCCGTCTGAAATGCGGTACGCACCTGATTGATGAACACACCAATCGCCGAATCCTTCGACGAACTTTCCGAAGAAATGAAACAAGCAAGTTTAGCAACATCATCCAACTGGATTGAATGATTGTCGTGTAACGAAAATATTACAGGAAAAGTTCGGTAGGCGGAACCACCGCTCTCAATCACTCGAATCTGCGCTTCAACAGGTTGATTTTGAGACAATTCCATCACCTTCTGCGAGAGGACAAGCCGCTGTATTGGTACGGAAATCCGCTTATTCTTCGGCACATCAATATCACTAGAAGCAACTTCTGTGCCTTTTTTGCTGACAAACTCAGGAATAAAGAGCTTAATATGAACGGTTATCGGTTTGTTGCTCTCGTTTTTGAGCCAAATTCTTCCGATTGGATTCGCTTGTTCAAGTGGATAGTAATATTCTCGATCTGCTTCAGTAAATACCGGCGGCGTGGCATCGTCCGGTAAAACCTCCGTCTTGACTTCTCGATTCAGTCTGGCATAGTAGCGATAAAGAACAGGATAGAGATCTCTTATGCGAACCTCTTCAATAAGCACCGGCAACTTCCGAAAATCGAAGTTGAGCGAAAGCCCGGCATAGGCAGTTGGAGGCAAGGTCGGCGGAATAAGATAGGCAACGTTAAAATCCATCCATTTATACCTTACACTTCCACCCAGCGAATAGGTCGGCGGTTCGGACGTATACAAATCTTTCTGGAACCCCGCACGGATGGCAAAATTTCGATTCGGCAAAAATTCTGTACCGAGCTGCAACCGGTCTGTCAGGTCTGCCGAGATCAGCCAATCCGAGACGGGACGATAAGCAATACCAAGTTTATATGCAGTAGGAAAAATCTTTTCGCTGATATCTGAATCGTGGCGTATCCAAGTGCCGGTGCTCAATCCTTCCCCAGATCCAAAACCGACGAAATCTTGTGCAACCACTCCCAACTTCCAGCGGGGATGAGGGTGGAGTAGAATGCCGATATCCGTACCCCAACCCGTTGCTGCCCCCCTCGATCTGCCATCTAGTGCGATTGACCATGTAAAGTATTTCAGATTTACCCCAAGGGATAGCAGAGAAAATGGAGCATAACTATAAGCGAAATTAAAACTGCTACGATTCGAGTTAAGCTCCTCGTCTTCAATGCCAACCTGCAGCCAATCGATTCCCAACGCCATTTTCTCCGATGTAGGCAGAACCGCGCTGAGATAGCTTGTTTCTAACGCATTAAACAATCCAAATGGCGTCTGCTCGAAGCCTACGGCATATCTGTCCAAACGGGTCAGTCCAGCGGGATTCCGCCGCACAGCGTTTTCGTCATCCGCAACGCCGATGAATGCTCCTCCTATACCGATAGCACGGGCCCCTGTTGCCGCCTGTTCTTCGACACCATATATTACGGTCGTGGCACATAGCATGATAATTATTGAAAGGCAGCACTGCATTCCAAAGCCCATGCGAAGCGCGCTCAATTTTGTCAAGGCTGTTTTGGTAATCCATATCATCGGCACATGAAATTCTTTAAGAGGTTTTGACGGGGGCAACTTTGATTCTATAATTTTAACATTAAAAATTCACAAAGGATAGAAATAAAACGGTAAAGCCACAAGTCATATGCGTAACGGTAAGCGGAACTTGATAATTTCTAGCCGCTTTAGCCGTTTGCCTCGACTTCCAGAATGCCGCCCCTCACGTTTGATGTTTTACGTTCCATTCCTCAATTATTTTGTACCACAACGACTTTTTTCCCCAACGCACCCTCCCCCTCAACGGTGACTATATAAAAATTGCTGACAACCCGCCGATTCTCATCATCACGCCCATCCCACTCGAAAACATGTCCACCGATTGACAAAGGTTCCGACTCTTTTAGTAACCGTTGCAATCGTCCAGCTTCATTATAGATTTTAATCGTTATATCGTCAGGACGATTTAATCGAAACGAAATCCACGTCGATTCCCGGCTGGGTGAGAACACGCGCGGCTGGCACGTCAAATCGGAGATGGTTGTTTTCTCCTCCGTTTCTACAACAGGGACTGTTGTGATAGCGTACCGTCCGAGCATCGAAATCACCGTCGAGATTGTTCCGTGCTGTGCATTAATCGTCCCCCCAATAGGGAGCCATGTTCTGCCATTCCAGCGAGCGATTTTTAAGGTTTCCCTCACTTCAGAGCGCGAAAGCGTTGTTTCCGCATCTTCGATAGTAAATTCGATGGTTGCAGGCTTTAGCCGGTGTAGCCGCAGATCCGCAGGTGCAAAATCATAACCCTGAAATGGAAGGGAGGAAATAGGGGGCGTTGATCCCTCTGTCGTCGGGTTTATTGTCACGACGGTTGTCCGTGGTAAGCTGTTGGGCGGAAAGATGATTTTGGCGCGATTATCATGGCTTTCTACCACGCCACCAGTTTCACGATTGACACTCGGATTGAAGAATACATGCACCTGAGCAACTTCTCTATGTCCCGCTATATCTTCCACGATCAACCGCAATGTGTATCGTCCTGTTAAGTTCGGTGCGTCCCATAATGCCAAGATATCGCGAGTAACAGGACTTGAAAACGCCGGCGGTTTGGAGATGGGCAACCAAGTATCAGGAGATTCGCCGACCCCATATTCAATGATATACTCCTTGAAATTTCGATCATCTGCGGTGCCACGAATCTCAATTCTCTGCGGTACCTGTTCGTTCTCAGCAGGAGAAAGAATTTCGACTTGCGGGCGGAGCCCATCAACTTCAACCGTGACCGATGTGGTGGCAAGATGTGGCTTATCGAAAATGCCATTGGGAGTATCCCGCGCCACTAGCTGAATCGTGTATAAACCAGCGGCAACTGTCCGTGTATCCCAACGATAAAGCGTGTCTCCCTTAACAGGCACCGTTGAAACAAAAGGAGGCAAGTAATTATCTGAAACTGAATCACCGGGAAAAATACGGATCTGATAATCCAGAAAATCCGTTTCATCCGTCGCAGTACCTGTGATTTCATAAACATCACCAATCACAGCGTTTTCTTTGGGCGCAGTAATGCTCACGCTAGGAGGAAGGGAGTCAACCACAAATTCCGCCTCCGCTCCCGTTGTATCCCTGTTGTTTTCCCTATCTATCGCATAGACCCTAAAGCGATGTCGCCCTTCTGTGAGACTTGATAATACCGCACGTTTATCACGACCCGTATCGTCGGTGGGTGTAAGCGATCCATCGTCAAGTTGGTACTCATAACGGAGCTCCCCGGTTGGCGTACTAGCATCACCGCCTTCAAACTTAAAGACAAGGCTTGTATCCCCGACAATTTCACCGTTTTGGGGTCCATCGGTAATTTGCGTACGAGGCGGAGCCTGCTCCGGACTGAAGACACTTAACCCGCCGTTATCCCCACTGCCAAACCAGAGCATCCCACCTACTTCAGCGATTGCGGAGATGTTATTGCTGTTAAGCCCATCGCTTGCAGTCAGTGCCCTTTCAAATCCGCCGTTTTGGAACAGACTGACACCATCAGCGGTGCCGATCCAGATCCGATCTCTATCGCGGTAAAGTGACTGCACACGGTTATCCGCCAATCCATCGGCAGTTGTCAATGAAGTAGTGAGATCCAACGTCTCTCCATCAAAAATCTGAATGCCAGTATCTGTGCCAACCCAGATCTCACCGTTAAATACTTCTAAAATCACGTGAGCCGAAGATTGCTCAGCCAAACTGTAGATTGATTCCAAATTTGACCCGTCGTAAACCCACAAATCGCTACCACCTTCTTCGTTGCCAACCGTGCCGAAGTAGATTCGCCCCCGCGAGTCCGTGAACATAACAACAATTGTCCGACCAATCTCCAGAAATTGATTTCTTTCCCACTGTCCCCCGTCATAACGGTCTAAACCGGGAAGGTCATCCGTCGGCAAAAAACCCGTTCCAATCCAAACATCCCCAACTGAATCGACAACAATGGATTGAACGCTATTGACGTTAATATCTGGAATCCGAAAAATTTCCCATGATACTCCATCGAACACGCCTACGCCGGCGTTTGTTCCAACCCAGATCCGTCCCCGAATATCTTCGGCTAACGCCCGAATTTCATTTCCCGGAGTCCCGTTGACCAACTCAACCCCATTCTGCGTATAGTAGCTTAATCCATTGCGCGTTCCGACCCAAAGCCTATCCTGCCGGTCTTTCAGCATCGCTGTCACACTGTTGTGACTCAATCCGTTATCTGTCGTGACAGATCTCCATGATCGATCTGAAAAATTGACCCCATTATCGCGTGTCCCAATCCAAATCTCACCGGTTTGTGTTTCAAAGAGCGTCTGAATGTTGTTACTTGCCAAACCGTTTGCTCGTGTCAGATGATGCCAACGACCCAAATCACGGAGTGCTGTGGACGAAAATTGTGACGGCGGACGAAATTGGCTGATACCGGTGGTAGTACCAATCCAGATTGTTCCCTCCCGATCACTCATTATGGATTGCACATTGTTCCCGATTAGAAGTCCATCCTGCGTCGTTACAGCATGCCAAGTTGAACCGTCGTAAACCGCCACGCCAGCCGTTGTACCAATCCAGAGATTGCCGAGGTTGTCCTCCAAAATTGTCTGCACATCACCATTCGGCAAGCCATCGTTCACGCTAAAAATTTCCCACTCAACGCCGTTGAAATGACTGATAAGGTTGCCACTTTGAAGGCGATTGCTCTGTGATAGTCCAAACCAAAGATTTCCAACCTTATCCTCGTAGATGACCTGTACCCCCTGATTAAGTTGTCCAATTTCTGCGCTCTCCACAGGGTGCCAGACTCCACCATCAAACCAGTTAGCCCCAAGTGGCGTCCCGATCCAGATTTCACCATTTTGACGTTGAATCATCGTCACAACGAACTCACCGATACCAATCAGTCCCGTTCCTTGGGTATAATACTGTAGCCAATCCACCTGACCGCGCGAACCGTCCCATACTCCTTGATAAACCCCTGCATTCGTCGCCACCCAGATGAAACCAGCTCTATCTTCAAAAACCTCGAAAACATCAGCCCCTTGGGGTCCGCCATCCGATTTGCCGGCTTCGTACCAGAAACCATCCAGACGGTTTAATCCTTTGTCTGTCCCCAACCAGATTTGCCCAAATCGATCTTCAGTGATAGCTCGAACATTGTTGCTGCTCAGACGATCGCCGAGTCTCGTGAAGTTGCGCCATTGGAAGTTTTGCTGGGCAGATACGGTGTCACACCGCAGGAAAAAAAGAATCAGGAAAAGCGTAAGAAGTGAAAAGCGTAAAGTATATTTGGAAAATAAGGTGATATATAGGCGAAGCAATCGAAAAAGAAAAAAATAAAGAAATGCGCTCATCGTGTAGATGTCCAAATTAACAACTCAGATCGCGTTGTTCGCATTTGTTGTATAGGTCAACGATATCTTGAACGCCCTAGGGATTTCACAATCGAACCACTGTTCTTGAAAGTCGACAGCTGTAGCGATTTCACTGTTCGTCACATCCGTTTGGGTTTTAGGGTGTGGTAGCTGACTGAGCCACTACGTCCCTCCTATTTGCTGATAATCATTTTCCGGGTCGCACGGAAGGACGCTGTGGAAAGTGTGTAGAAATAGATTCCGCTGGCTACAGACTCACCATATACATTCGTCCCATCCCAGTAGGCTGCCTTTGCCCGATTCAGATAGCGTCCGGGCATCAGGTGCCCCAAGCCAATTCGACGAACCAGTGCCCCAGCAGCATCATAAATTTCGATGGTGACTTGACCGGGTGAAGCAATCTGAAAGGGAATCCACGTCTCCGGGTTGAATGGGTTAGGATAGTTTTGCAGCAACTGATTATACGTCGGAAACGATGGGAAAAGAAGATGTTGTAAAACCTGTATCGTCCGAATAAACTCCGGGGAATTTTTAGGTGCCAACAGAAGTTCGCGATAAATCGACTCAAGCTGCTTGCGTATCGTTGGTGAGATTAAGCGCAGCGATACACCTACGGATTGCGGAGCGGCGGGGATTGCATTAGTCTGATAAGATTCGCCAAAATGTGAACTTACCAGCATGACATCATTGAGATCGATAACGCTGTCACCGTTGACATCTGGATAAATATCCAAATCTGTCGGAATTGGTTGCCCTAAGTATCGCACCACAGTGCTAAGATCAAAAATGTTCACAACACCGTCAATGTTGACATCCCACGGTCGGACGAGTTCTTCGACCATCACTTTGAACTCATGAATTTCACAATCAATCTGCTTTTGATTTGAATCAACAAGAATGAGATTTTGTAATTGAATTCTACTCAATCCAGCGGCTTTCGCCCGAAATGATGCACCTAACATGATGCCACTACCAGTGACTCCGCTAGCTCCGGTTTTGGCGGCACTGATATCTTTGTATATCCCATTTATCTGGTCTGGTGGCTCCGTCGGCTGATGCCCAATCCCAGCTTCTCCAAAAACATTTCGAAACTTGGTGACCGTGACAAATGTAAGCACATTAGGATTGGTCCATCGCAGATCAAACCCAAACCCTTGCAAATCGATAACAGATTCGACGAAAACATCAACGGCAAACTCCTCTCCTAAATTGACCCGTCGAACCGACGGTACTATCCTGACCACGCAACCTGGGGCTCGGAAATCCCGGACCTCAGACCAATCACTAACTCTACTGAAACTGCCGGTACGAACACGCCACCAATAGTGGGAGATATTGTTCTCAGCCTCAAAGAATAACTCGTTGACGGTAGTAGTTATAAACTGTGTGTTCGCTGTGGTAAAGCTCGAATCGCTTGAAATCTGGACATCGTAGTAGACTGCATTTTCAACGGTTTCCCATTTCAAGTTGATTTGCGACGGTTTGACAAACTCGCCCCCTTGTGGTTCAAGGAGTACCGGCCTTAGATGACTCGAATTCCAAATAGTAATCGTTCCGGCAGCTGAACCCGCGACGGCAAGCTGGGGTCGAGTCGGGCTGAAAGACAGGTCATGGACGATTTGCGTGTCGAAAAATTGGAGTTCAGAGCGGGTAAAGACATCCCACAGCTTGAGGGTATTATCAGTCAGTGAATCCAGCAGCCCAACGGCGAGGATTCGCCCGTTAGGATTAAAAAGAACCGACATCACCTGGCGGTCATAAGTCGCAAACGGCTCTGGCTCCTCAATAGCGGCTCCGGGGTCTGCCGGATTGATGTTCCAGAGCTGGACAGTTCCATCCCTAGCTCCCGATGCGATGCGGTCGCCATCGGGATGGAACGCAACAGACAGAACCCCTTGCGTATGTCCAGTCAAGCTATGGAGTTGTGACCCATCCGAGGCATCCCAAAGGCGAACAGTGCCGTCTTCTGATCCGGAGACGATTAGGCTGCCATCCGGACTGAATGCAACCGACCAGACAACGTCTGTATGCCCTTCAAAGGTTCCCAGAAGTTCACTGGTGTCGGCTCCCCACAACTTGAGCGTCCGATCTCGCGACCCAGAAATGATGTGGGTCCCACCGGGATTAAAATCCACAGACGTGACTTGTCCAACATGCTCTTCAAACGCACGAATTTCTTGTTGTGTCGATACATCCCACAACCGCACAGTCCCATCAACGGAGGCTGAGGCTAAATCACCATTGGAGCGAAAAGCGAGGTCTTGGATTTTTCCTGTGTGTCCAGTGAGGGTGTAGGTCGGCTCATCGGCACCGACCTCCCAGATGAGAATTTCATTCGCACTGCCGGAGGCGAGCCACCTCCCGTTGACGCTGAATGCAACCGCAAGCGCACGGCCGGTGTGCCCGAACAGAAATTGGTGAGGAAATTCGGCATAGCCGCTTACACAGAAAAGGGCAGCGAGAAAGATTGGAAACAGTGAAACCAAGTGTTTCATGGTATCCCCCGGAAACGTCAGACATAAAAACACAGCTCTTAAGAGACGCACAATTTATGCCAACGTAAATTGTCAACCCTAAAAATGCGCCGAGGAGGTATCAGGAATTTGTGAGTTTGAAAGGATGACCGCCGGTTAGAACATGACAGTCTATCAAATTTCATGTTACGGATTCCACCAATAGGTCATCTTTCCGACAAATGTAGATTCCTCTAGCTTAGCTCCTGAGTCGCTGCTATCATAGATCTGGTTGAAGACGAGGTAGAAATCGCTGCCGGGACGGTAGATGTAGTTGAGCAAAAAGTTCGTGGAAATCACTCCATCGTCACTGTTCCATTGGGCAAATAGCTTGGTAAAAAATCTTGTAGAAAAGGCATAGCTTACACGCGCGCCGAAAATGCTTGCATCGAATGAACCCTCCGGAAGGGTGACCCGATTAAATTGGAAACGCGGTTCAAAACTGAAGTGCCCATTTGGCTTGAAGTCGGGCCCGATATCAAAACCAACTCTTTCCCCATCGAAGAAATCACCAAAATTTGTGCCTAACTGGATGGAAACCATTTTCGTATCGTCGGTGCTAATTGAAGCCCTGAAGGAATTGAAATGATATTCGCCAATCGGAATTGTGAGGTCATCTCGAATCTCAAAGTCCTCGTCGAGGCGTTCAAAGGTTCGTTGTGCCTGAAAACCAACCCATCCCCCACCCTCAAGCTCAAACCAGTTCATGTACCTAAACTCTCGGGTCGCCAACTCGTTATTTCGATTGAGGATTAAATCAAATTCCGGCCCCGCCCAGATGCCACGTATCCCAAATTTACCAAGTCTGGGTGTAAAACGAGCCTCACTGCGGATGCGGCGGACATCCTGCCGCTGGACAAATCCGACTTCGGGGTCAAAGTTCTCGCCGATATCTATGTATGAACCCGATAACCGTAAATCCCCATTCTGCCAGTTTCCCCCAAAGTACCAAGCGTCCCGCTGCTCTGACACATCATCTTCATATGTGCGAGCCCAGAGCCCACGCACATTGATATTATCGGACGGACGGTACGTAATATCAAATCCACCGGCTCGGTTGTATGTGTCAGCGTTTTGTTTATTGACCGCAATCAGTCCAACAGTGGAGCCACTGAAGAAGTCTCGCCTCATACGCAGCACCGAGTAGTTTGTGCGCGGCTCATCAACAATTTCATCCGGATCTGTGACGGAGGCATCGGTGTGAAATTTGTCGGTAAACACATTTAACAAACCGATACCGTAGGGACCCACTTTGCCCGTAATCTTGCCACCGGTAATAATCGGGACAGCATGTTCCTCCGCAAGACCGATGCGGCGGCTATAAAAGAGGAGCAGTGGGGGTGGTCGGCGGAAACTAGTGCGTGGAATACCGACATCAAAAAGTCCGGCACCCTCTAAGAAGAAAGGACGCTTCTCAGGAAAAAACAGACTAAAACGGGTTAAGTTCACCTGCTCCTCATCGGCTTCGACTTGCGCGAAATCGGTGTTGAAGGTGAGATCAGTGGTCAGATTTGAAGTAAGTCCGTACTTGACATCAAGACCGAGCTCAAACTCTCCATTCGTATCATCATCTGCCTCGATCCGACTTACCCCCGGCAAAATGTAAGGTAGCAACTCCAGATTCCGGGAGGGCGCAATCCCTTCCAAACCCACCAGACTCCCGAGGTTGGCGGTGCGATATCTTGCTCGCCATCCATACGCTCTAGAGACCGGCTTCCACATCCCTTCCTCCTGGTCTCGCATGAGACTCCGCCCCATATTCAGCCCCCATGTCATCATATCACTTCGATTGAAACGGAGTTGACTGAACGGAATCCCAATCTCCGCCGTCCAGTATTTCTCATTGATTTTTGCACGACAGTCCCAGACCGCATCCCAGTTTTCGTTTCGACTGTCTCCGTTCTCCATTATAGCAACATCTTCCATTGCGCCCAACGGATTGACACGAAAGAAAAACCCACTCCGCTGATCGTTATAGGTATCCAAAAGCACATAGACACTGTCGTTGTCCCATAAATTTCCATCACGGCGCATCTCATTGGCAGCAACTTTGG
>JAKZSX010000346.1:0-4084 GCA_047517405.1 Candidatus Poribacteria bacterium
ATGAATACGGTGCCCCCTTTCGTGTCCTCCAGTCGTGGCGGTAGACCCCCGTGTTTCCTAGAAGATCCCCTCCCGTACCATCCACTTGTTCAGCTTCTTCACCACCGCCGGCGTCACCGGATCGTTGTCCTGGAGGAACCCTTTCCCTTTCTTCAGCTTAGCAACGGCAACACTGTCCAGTCCAGCCAACTTTTTCGCACCTTCTAAAGCTGACAGGTCCTTCCCGTAATAATCGAACCACGGCAGCCCCGCGGCTGTGTAATTCTGCGCTGTCTGCGGTTTGCCCAGCGGCTCGCATCCTGTTAAGTGGACGAGCTGAACACTGTTGACGATATGCACAAAGCAACGCGACTGAATCGACGTATCCCATGCATCGAAGCCGTATTTATCCTCGTATATCTCCTGACGCATGAGACCGCCCGGTGCCAACCCCATATCGGGCAGTGACGCCATCTGCATCGGGGGAGCGTCGCTTAGATACTGCATTCGCTCATTTTGCCGCGCCTCGTATATCGACGCTTGCATGGGATAGACTGCAATCTGAAGCCCACCATGCTCCGCCTCTCCCGTCAGCTGTTCCTCCGCCGTGTAGCCCTCTCCCAGCGGCATCGCGACAAACTGCCGAATCAAGCCTTTCTCGACACAGAAACCGTCAAGCCACGGCTGGTCAGGAACCACCAAATAGTCCTGAGGCGTGTTGGTGAGTTCGTCCTTCCATGTCGCTCCGGTCACCGCGTTGATTTTGCCCGCCGCTGTCTTGACAGCCATCGGATAGTCAGCGTGGAAATTAATCCACAGCGCTTCCGCCTGATACATCGGCAAGAACACGCCCCCATGTTCCTTCCAAGTATCCGGCAGGTTATCCGGGTAGTCGTCCACACGAGAGAGGGGAAATTTCCCAAGCCCTGGAGGCAGATGATATTCTCGGTTATCGTCCGGAATCCGTAACGTCCGTTGAAACTCAATCCTGAGTTCGGCGTCCTCGTGTACATTGGGGAACCGGAAAATTAATTGATTGTCTCTCAGTTCAATCGTCTTGCTTCTTTTCTTGGTCATGTTAGCCATTTTCGTAGCACCTCTTTTTTGAGTTTGCAAAAGGAATTGCTTCAGCCATGTCGAAGTAGTTTATGTTCTACAAGAAAAATTATAGCACATAAGATTTCAAAAAGCAAATTCTTTGTAGAAGCTGCCAGAAAAGCGCGGTTCGGAGGGGACGCCTCCTACGGTCTGTTTCCTATAGGAAGGAATTCCAATTTCCGACTCCGGCGAGCGGCGCAATGGTATCTTCCTACCCCCGTTCTTCTGACTCCTCCATCCCCGCCTCACTCAGTTTCCCAAGGAAAAATGGAACGCCGAAAAAGAGCAGGCTCACTGTCATCGGGGTCAACTCCACTGCGCCTCGACGTCTCGGGTCGTCGCTCCAATCCTGATCGTCGATCAGTCGTCGAAGCACCGCCCGCCCAATCTCCAAATATTTCCGCTCATCTGTCAACTGGTAGGCATAGGCGAGATGTCGACAGATGACGCCGCCATAACGCTGTTGCATAGCGAATTCAGCGTTGAGGGGGTTCGGATAGCCACAAAACCAGTCTACGGCGCGACGATACACCTCCGCAACATCATCCCGTCCAGTCATACGGTGGAGCAGCTCCAACCCAATCATCAGATAGTGGGTCTGATAGCCCTTCTGCTCCTCCATCGGTAACACGCGGATGGGAGGCTCCGAGTTTGGGGAGGGTATCTCCTTAAAAGTGCCACTTCTCAATTCCCAAAATTCCTCATTGGTGAAAGGTGAGGCAGTTCCCATCTCCACCGCCAACGTCGTCCCTTCCGTCGCCATGCCATAGGGACCCTGGTTCGGCAGCCTGTCCGGCGTCGAAACCTGAAACCGCTTGTGCCAGCTGCCGTCTTCGTTCTGACCTCGTGCAATCACGGTGTAGACCGTTTCGGCTCGATCCTTGAACCGCGATTCGCCGGTGATTTCGTAAAGGTAAAGCAACCCCCGGAGCACATTGGCGATACTCCGCAAACTGAAGCTATAGGTCGGGTCCTCTGTCCAACGGTAGCGCAAAAAGAACTCCCCAGCCTCCCGAAGCACCTCGTAAGCCCGCAGATCGCCTGTCAGATAGTAGTAATCCATCCAGCCATCCACAAAGGTGTGCGATGCACTAGGCTCATCGCCGAAATGATCTGTGCTATGCCGAAAGCAGCCGCCGACCATATAAGGGCGAAATGGATGGAAATGGCACGTATCCACATCAACCGAGTGTCGCGTCATGGACTCACCCAACTGAAAATAATCCGCTTCCCCCGTGCGCAGATACTGAATCCAGACACCGTGCCGCGGGTCCCATTCACTGTTGCACCAGCCCCATCTGCCATAGAACCGCCAATCGTTTGCCTCTTGCTCCCATGTGACAAGCGCGTCCCCCCAATCGAAAAATCCGTACCAGCGACCGAGTTGAATGTTTCGGGTCAGCCAGCCCAGAAAACCGGTCATCATCCGCTCAGATTCAGGGAATTGTTTGGGGTCAACCGGAGCAAACCCGCCGGTTGCCTCGCAGTGCGCCGTCCATTCCGGATCGACGGCAACGTGCGGCGGTGTCAGCAGCCCTCGCAGCCGGTCAGGAATGTCATCTCTTTCCGAGGCTTTGTAGAAACAGACGAAGAATTCGCTCGTTTTCGCCGTGCCGGTGCCGTCCGCATAGACCCCTTCACCCTCTCCCCACGACATTTCTTCTGCGTATCGCTTGAAACTGAGCCGTTTACCATCCAAATCTTTCCAGAGAAAAACATCGATTCCTTCTCCAGTTCCTGTCACCCGTAACGCCTTGGGATACTCTTCGGGCATATAGCGCAAGCCGACACCCACCCCCACATGGTCGTCCTCAATGGTCATCCATCCCTCGGTCCGTTCACCTTCGCCGATGGTTCGCCGCTGCCCCGCGCGTTGCTGTTCAAGCCGGAATTGATTATCGGATCGTTGACCCAGCAAAATTGATTCGTCGGGACTGAGATTTCCATCGGTCGGTCGCAACGATGCTGCCCGAAAGCGCACGGTGCTTTTCAAGGAAACCGGCACCCGTAGGGCAATCTCCTCCACCTCAGTTTCTCTTGGGTTACACGCCACCACCACAGTATGAAGTATACGGAGGGGGGTTTGTCCGGCATAGGCGTAAATCCGCGTTACCATCCGAAATGGTCGGTATCCCGCATAGTGATGAAAAGGGATATCCGCCTCAAATGCCGCACTGCACTTGATGACCACCCGCAGTGGACCCACCTCCTCCAGTTCTACGGTGTACTCATCCTTTGCAAGGGAAGCCAGACAGTCGCCGCCCATCCCGTAGATATAACGTTTTCCCTGTGCATCGTTAAACGATTCGCAGATGCGCACCCACGCCTCACCCCCAGAAGGGATATCCTCGCTGACGACTTCGCACTCCGGTAAGAATCCACCCTCCGCATCCACATCTCCCAATTCAGCAGATTCAATCAGCGAAAACTGCCGGCGATTGACAACAAATCGCAGCGGTCCCGTACAGACGGTAATGCAATCATCGCTCTCTTCGATTTGGATCGTCCCATTTGACGGAATTGATGCAGGTTTTTGACCATAGCAGAAGGCATAATCGGCTCGCCCTTCGGTTGGCACGTCCGCTGAGAAATCGGTTAGTACCCACTTCAGACTCCCGTCCTCCCATTGACCCAGCGTCCGAAACTGCGCTGATACCGGCTGTCCATCGCTATTTTCGACCCAAACCGAATCGAGATCGTGCAACGTTCCCTTTGGCAACGGAACACCTTGCGTGATGGGCACGTTTTGACGGTGCTTGCATCCCGATTTATCGGGGGGAATCCCTTTTGTCTCTGAAAGACTGAGACGAACTTTATACGTCATCGTTTGACTCCTATACCTCACCTATTTTCACCGATTGTAAAGCACTGTTTCCAATATAGATGGAAGTTATTCTAGAGGCAACTCATAACACGCCGCCTCTCTATCGTTCCTCACAAGCAGATATTGACCAGCGAGTGCGGGGTTATTCCATGTTTTGCTCGCTAGTGCCGGCAAACGCGCCAG
>JAKZSX010000347.1:0-3550 GCA_047517405.1 Candidatus Poribacteria bacterium
GATAGCACAACGCTGGCAAGTGGAGGTTATAAAGATGTACAATTGTGGGATGTTGGCACAGGGCAGCATAAAGCCACGCTCCGGGGTCATACAAACGAGGTCTACAGTGTAGTGTTCAATCCCAATGGCACCACGTTAGCAAGTGAAGGTGATGGAGAGGTACGACTGTGGGACGCTGTTACAGGGCAGCATAAAGCCACGCTCAAAGATACTGCCTGGATTGGGAGTATAGCGTTCAATCCGGATGGCACCACGTTGGCAAGCGGAGGTAAAGATGTACAATTGTGGGATGCTGTTACGGGGCAGCTCAAAACCACGCTCCGGGGACATATGGACCAGGTCGCAAGGGTAGCGTTCAGTCCGGATGGTAGGACGCTGGCAAGTGGAAGTGCAGACAGCACGGTACTCCTGTGGGATATGTCGCCGTACCTCACACCTATCACGCTGCCTGAATTTCCTGCGTGGGATGTCAATGAGGATGGAATTGTCAACATCTTGGATTTGGTAACAGTTGGCGAACAGTTTGGACAAAAAGACGATGGACTATCGGGGGATATCAATGACGATGGCATAGTCAACATCTTGGATTTGGTTATGGTCAGTGCTCATCTCAGCGAAACAACGACTCCCAAAGCACCCGTTATTCATAGGGAAAAACGATTGCTATTCCCTAAACCCGTTGCTCTCGTCCCTCCCGAAACGATTCAGGAATGGATAGATATGGCGTACGTAGTAGATGACGGCTCGCCTGCCTTTCGGCAAGGTATCGCCAACCTCAAACGCCTTTTGGCTATGCTCATCCCCTCCGAAACCGCCCTGTTGCGGAACTACCCGAATCCGTTCAACCCGGAGACATGGATTCCGTATCATCTCGCCGACAATGCCGATGTGCAGATCGCGATTTATGACACAAAAGGTGTGTTGGTGTGTCTGTTCAATTTAGGTCATCAGAGGGCGGGCCATTACACAGATCGGAGTCGTGCCGCGTATTGGGATGGCCTCAACGGATTCGGGGAGCGGGTTGCGAGTGGTATCTATTTCTACCAACTGCGTGCGGACGATGTTTCGTCGTTGCGAAAGATGGTTATCCTTCAGTAGGGACATCTCCGGATAGATCGGGATTTCCGCTGCACTTCAACCTACGTGTTCTTCCGCTGCCAATTGAGGCTACGCAACCGCGCCATGAATTGCACAGAAGCATGTGACTCATCTGCCCAAACGTTCAAACTCCGTTGAAAGCCAATCCCGATAGGGACGGGGCATTTCAGAAGGCTGCTCTAATGCAGCTTCCCCCCGCCAGCAGCGTAACGGATGCTCGCGGTTCTCTTGCGGGAGATCTACACGCGTGCCATAAGCCGCAGACTCGAATATACCCATCAAGACCTCCAACACACGACGGCCCTCCAATCCGCTGCATTCATGCTCCCGGCCTTCGTCCAAGGCGCGAACGTACTCCTCGACAAACCAGTAGTCCGCCTCTGATGCGCTGCTGTCCGGCTGGTAGCTTTCGGGATAGATCGACTCAAGGGCTTCCCATCGGTCATGTTCTCCGTCCGGGATAAAATGGGGCTGGGGCAGCCACCACGCTTGGTCTCCTCTCCAGATCAGGCGTCCTTCACTACCGTACAGTTCCATCGCATAAGCAGAAGTATCCATTTTATCAAAGCGATGCTGGAGGAGCGTTCCGGTCACGTTGTTATCAAATTGTAACGATGCCGTGATATGTTCACAGGCGATGGTCCCCATCCCGCTCGGTGATGGAACAATATCTTCCGGGGTAATCGGATGCCCGTTTGTTGTCGCTTGAGTGACCACGCTACGGGGACGCCCGCCGAATCTGAGCATGTTGTTAATCATGTGCGTACCGATATTCATCAAGCCGTAGCCGCCATAGTACCCCTTGCCGCTCCCATAGATATATCGCAGCTCGCCGATTTTTCCTTCTTTGTACGCATGTGCAATCGCTTGCATTGACGCGCCAACCCGTCCCTGATGATGCACAGCGGTCCGCACACCTTTCTCCTGCGCCCGCGCAATAACGGCATCGGCTTGAATTAAATCGACGCACATCGGCTTTTCGACCTCAATGTTGACGCCGTGTTCTAGAACACGCATACATAGGTCATAGTGAAATTCCGTCCCCGTCGGGATAGCGACGATGTCCGGCTCCGTTTGACGAATCATCTCGTCCAGATCGGTGAAACGCGCAGACACACCCACCTCATCTCCGAGCGCGTTCAGCCGCTCCTCAACGAGGTCGCAAAGCCCAACAATCTCGGTCCGCGGATGAGCATGATAACCTCTGGCTGCTGCCGTTCCACGGCCTCGACACCCTAAAATATTGACACGGTATGTTTTCATTTCTGTCTCCCTGTTAAGCTATCTTTGAAACCTCAAACCCAGTTTCAACCCCCCGTAATTTTGTAACTCAGAATCGTCACAAACAAGTATGCACCGATAAGAACGATACCAAAAGGACGCTTTAACTTATCGCCGGAAACAAATATGCCGACACGAAAAACGACCAAGATAAATAACATCAGTGGGAAAAGCAGGCGGAAAAAGTGTGTTGGTGCTTCTAACCCGCTGCCCGTTACAGCGGCAGACGCACCCGCGACAAAAAGCACGTTGAGGATATCGGCACCAATTACGTTTCCTACTGCAAGTTCACCATGTCCCCTTCTTGCAGCAGTTACTGCGGTTACAAATTCTGGCAGCGAGGTTCCGAACGCTACCAATGTAGCAGCAATAATGCTTTCGGGAACATTCAATCTTTCGGCAACAATCTTAACCGCCGGAATCAGAACCGATGAAGCCGCGACAACCAATACAATGCCGAATACCAATTTGACAACGACCAGAACCATATTAGCAGATTCGTCGTGGCTCTCAGTCGCTTCCATCGTGCTATCGACATCGCGTGACCAGCGAATCGACTGCCACATATAAGCAACCAGTAGGACAAGGAAAACAAAGCCTATCACCCGCGGGAGGCGTCCCCCCTCCGAAAAAGTTGTTCCTAATGAACCCAAAGGTAGGCAGGCAATCACCAGCAGAAACCCCGCTCCCAGTTGCAGCCAACCTTGGCGATTGACAATTTTTCGATTGAGCGGCAAAGGTGCGATCAGTGCAGCAGTACCGAGGATTAGCCCCGTGTCACAGATGATCGACCCAACCGCGTTCCCAAGAGCGATATCCGGATCCCCCTGAACAGCGGCGAAAACGGAAACCGCGGCTTCAGGTGTCGTTGTCCCAAGGCTCACAATTGTCGCTCCAATAAGCGTCTGCGGGATACCCCATCGGGTCGAAAGGGTAACCGCTTCCTCGACTAGCAGATCAGCCCCTTTTCCAAGGAAATAAAGGGTAATAGCAATGATGACAAAAAGCCAAATCGTGTGGAGATTTCCAATCTTGGATTCGATCCCACCCTCTAAACCGTGAGGGGTATCCGTCTCGCCAGAGTCAGGAAAAGCGGTAAAACTAAAAGCAATGATTACAAAAATTAAACAAAACAGTAATTTACGTTTCATCATCTCCCCATTATGAAATT
>JAKZSX010000348.1:0-3077 GCA_047517405.1 Candidatus Poribacteria bacterium
GGTCTTTTACGGGTATGGCTTGGATTTGGCAATCCAAGCCGAGCAGTCATTACGCAGGTTCGGAAAACTGCGCCCATGAATGTGTCTGGCTTACGAAACCGTCGTAGGGGCGAGGTTCCCTCGCCCATTCAACCCAACCTAAGTAATGTCAAATGTTAAAAGAACCTAGTAGTAGGCATACTCCGTATGCCGTAACCCTTGTGCAAATTACTGCACAGCGGCGCGTGCCTACTACCCTGTATAGACATATCCAAACCATCTTTGCGAGGTGCAGTGGATTTGGCAATCCACTGCGAGCGGGGATTGACTTCCGTCTTCCCGGTATGCAATGTTTCCTAATTAAGTGGTAACTTGCCTTATAATATCCTTATTCAACAGACATAGGAGGAAGAAATGCGGATTTGTTCATACGCACGACTGGATGAGAGGGACGATTACCTACATTTTCTGAAACAGTATGGCGTTGACGACGTGGTGCTCAGTTCTACTTCCCACCCCGACGCTGCACAACGATTCTCAATCGAAAATGCCGATAAACCTGGCGCGCATTGGGATTTTCTCGATCTGGTATTAGTCAGAAAGCGTTGTGAGGACGCTGGATTACGGGTCATCGGGATTGAGAATCCGCTTCCGTCGTGCTGTTACGACCGAGCGATGCTGGGGTTGCCGGGGCGCGATCAGCAAATTGAGAATGTGATTACCACCATCCGCAATATGGGCAAGGCAGGCATTCCGGTCTACGGCTACCACTGGATGGTCAACCAACCGGGTGTAACCCGCAACTCTTGGCGCACCTCGCTGACCACCCCTGGGCGCGGCGGCTCACACGTCAGCAGCTTTGATATGGAAATCGCGAAGCACTCACCCCTATTCCGCGACCGAGAATACACCGATGATGAGATGTGGGGAAACTACGAATATTTCATCAGGGCGATCCTCCCGGAGGCGGAGGCAGCGGGTGTGCGACTGGCACTTCATCCCGACGATCCGCCGCTAGAAAAATTGGGTGGCATCCCACGACTATTCCACGATTTCGAGGGATTCCATCGCGGAATGGACATCGCCAATAACAGTCCGGCGAGTGGTCTCAACTTCTGTCTCGGAAACTGGACAGCGATGGGAACTGACATCCTCGCAGCGATCCGTCATTTTGGAGAACGTGGGCAAATCGTCTACGGACACGCCCAAGGTGTTCAGGGAACAGTACCGAAATTCCAAGAAAGCTTCTTAGATGAAGCCGATTGCGATTTTCTCGCGGTGCTTCAAGCCTTCAAGGAGGTTGGGTTTGACAGTGTTCTGCTTCCCGGTCACTGTCCACACACGCTTTACGAGAACGAGATTGGCGGGCAGGGATTTGTCTACGCGGTTGGATATCTGAAAGGACTGCTGAATGCGATTGGATTTTAGGAGGAAAAATGCAGTATCGACGATTTGGTAAAACAGATTGGCAGGTCAGTGAAGTTGGCTTGGGAGGTTCATGGTTTTATGGACGTCCGGAGTTCGGACTAAAGCCGTTTTCCTACGGTGCTAGTATTGTCGAGCGAGCCTTGGAACTCGGGATCAATTATTTTGACACAGCCCCCCTCTATGGTCAAGGTCGTAGCGAGGAGGTGTTGGGTGCCGCCCTCAAAGATGTGACAGAGCCGTACTATTTAGCGACCAAAGTAGGCTACTACCCAGAGCCGTTTGACTATACGCGCGACACCGTTTGGCGTGGGTTTGAGGCAAGCCTAAAGCGTCTACAACGAGACAAAGTTGACCTGCTGCAGATTCACGAAGCGGAGCAGGCGGGTAGAGAAGGTATCTTTGGGAAAGGTAGAACGCTAGAAACCCTCTTGGAAATCCGGGAGCAAGGGTTGACTCAGCACATCGGTCTGACCGGCTCGGACCTGGAGTTGATGCGAGACGTTCTGAAAGAGTCCGATGCCTTTGTCTCGGTAATCACTTTCTGCAAGTACGACCTACTCACACAGGAAGCGAAGGAAATTCTGGTCCCCACCGCAGCAGAGCGCGATGTCGCCGTAATTACTGCCTCGCCGCTCCATGCCGGACTTTTGGGATCAAAGCGGGAACTGTGGACGCAAAACGGCCGCTTCGCCAACCTCTACGATAAGCTGGAACGGGTAGAATCCTTGCTGGCAGATCAACCCGAAGGCATCACTCCAATCGCTCTGCGCTATCTGCTATCGGATTCGCGAGTGTCTATCCTGTTGTCAGGGGTGGCATCTATAGAGGAGCTTGAAACGTCGGTTTCGGTGGCTGATGGACGCTATTTACCGTCGGAGCTCATTGCACAGATTGAAGAGATCTAACGATAAATTCAAATGTTTAAAATTTCATTCATGCTTTACATTATTTTAACACTTTCTTAACAATTGTATGTTATGATAGTACAAATTGCTAGGTTCTGTTGACATTTATGTGAGGCGTGCCCGTAATTCGCCTATACATACCTAATCGTAGGGGCGAGGTTCCCTCGCCCAACGGGTTGGGAAACCCAACCCCTACAGGTTGATGCTCACCCTATATAGTAGTAGGCATACGGAATATGCCTACTACTAGCAATCGTGGACGTTATTTTGAGATTAGAAGCGTAGGTACAGATTTCAAGGCTGGCACGCATTGCGTTGAAAAGCTTTCGCGCCAAAATTGAAAGGGGGATATGGATGAAGATGAAATTTATCGGCATTTTCCTATTAGCCCTACTGTTGATACTGGGATTGCTTCAGATTGATGCAATCGGCAACTTAAACCCAATCTTCCATTCCATCGCCGTATCGGTCCGTCAAATGGTGAATTGGGTATTGGCTGCATATTCGCCAAATACCATCATTTTGAGAGGTGAGCCGGAGTTCCTCAACCCTGATGAGGTGCAAGATTATTTCCCAAATTATGTGAAAAAACCAACGTCCTCACAGCACAATATAAAAGACGCGCAATCGGGGAGACAGGCGAATACGACGGATTCGATGTGGGATTTTTCAAGAGAAGATTTCAGCAATATCCCGCAAACTTCTCCGACAGAGGAATCGGCATCGAGAAGGCTGCAACTTTTGCAGGAAATCGCCGAACCAGAA
>JAKZSX010000349.1:0-11898 GCA_047517405.1 Candidatus Poribacteria bacterium
CAAGTGTTTGAGAAGCAGGCGGTGGCATACATCCAACCGGACGGTTCACACGCGGGCGGGATCACAGAATTGAAGAAGATTGCAAATATGGCGGAGGTCTACTATATCCACACCATGCCACACTGTGCGATTGGGCCCGTAGCGTTTTCCGCCTGTATGCAGGTTGATGCTGTCGTACCGAATTTTCTCATCCAAGAACAGGTTGATGCGGCACTTGGCGGTGGGCTGCTGAAAACGGAATGGGAGGTCAAGGACGGGCACATCGATTTACCAACGAGGCCCGGGCTCGGTTTCGAGATAGATGAGAAAGAAGCAACCCAAAATCGCGAGGAACATAGCGAAGAATTGGGCGGTGAGTACTATTATGAGTCGGATGGTAGTGTGGCGGATTGGTAAAAACGTTCGGAGACTAGGAGCATCTGAGAGTTGAGTCTGGATCAGCGCGATCCGGGAGATCTATTCGCTGTTCATCTCCTCAAGATCCCGTTCGAGATTCTTGATTTCCGTCAGGGTCATTGAGTCCGGTTCAAGTGCGTACGATTTTCTATACGCTTCGAGTGCGGATTCCGGGTCTTGCAAGAACGACTGGTAAATTTGTCCTATCCACAGATATGCGTCAACTTCAGTCGAGTCTAGCGTGACGATTTTCTGATACACATCCAACGCGTCATCATAGGCGCGTTCCTCTCCCCCGCGCCGGAGCGTAGCCGCACGGGCATAGAGCAATCCGATGAGTTCTTCTTTCGCTTCTGTGAAGTACGGTGCGCGTACTACAACCTCCTCAAGGATTTCGATCCCTCTATCTTCCAATCCGGCAAGCTGTGCTTGTTCCTCGGCGGTGAGATCTCGGTCAATGAACTGATATGTTTGAAGGATGTTGCGGTAGGTTCGTGAGAGTTGCAATCGGGCTTGTAGGCCGATTGGCACCAATTCAAAAGGGACATAGATTAGGTCAGGGTCGTTTTCGATCGCCTTCTCATAGTAAGCAGTTGCTTCCTCAAACTGTCTCGTTCCCTGATACAATACACCTAACAGGTAGTGCGCTTCCGCAAGCGTTGGGTCCGTGGCGATTACGGCGAGGAACTCTTTGACGGCTCGTGCCTGTTCACCCATGTCACGCAGCAGCTTTCCGCGGAGGAGATGGACGGCTGGGTGGTTGGGATCAATTGCCTCAGCGCGCTCCAGATGAATTTCTGCATCTGCTATCCAGTTGCTGTGGAAGTAGATTTCCGAAACACGGAGATGGGCGTGCAGCCGTAATGCATGGTCGGCGTTGCGGGTGTCAGCCTTAATCGCCTGAACGCCATTCCAATACGCAAATAGAGCTTTTGCCAGATCTTGCTTTACAAAGTATTCATCTCCCTGTTCAATGAGTGCTTGAGCCTGTGACGCGGGAGGCAAATCGATTTCTGCACCACCTCTTTTCGTGTTTAGCACTATCAGGACGATGAGTACAACCAGAATGACTGCTTCAAAGTAGGGTAACCATTTACGCATCTTTGCTTTCTCTCCTTCTGAATATTTCCACGTCTTAATCTAAGTTGCTAGGGCGTGTTGACATTTGACGGCACGTAGGTTGGGTTGAACGGCAACCCTGAAACCCAACACCCAGTCCAACTGAATCAGGAAACAGGAGTAGCCACGTCGCTTTGAATCCCAGTTCATCGGGGCTCCGCCGTGCCGTAATGTGCACACTGGTTACGGCATACGGAGTATGCCTACTACTATATAGGCTGAGCCCCAACCTGTAGGGGTTGGGTTCCCCAACCCGTTGGGCGAGGGAACCTCGCCCCTACGATTAGGCATGTATCGGCGAATTACGGACACGCCTCACATAAATGTCAACAGAACCTAGGTAGCCCGTCGGTCAAGTTTTCTATACACATATCGCCCCGCCCCGATTCGTTGGGATTCAAAGCAGCTGGGGCTATGGGTCGGGCACGATGCCCGACCTACGGATATGTGTTCAGGCTACGGCATGCGAAACCTGCCTACGACTAGCAACTTCGGTTGTCCTAATTAATTCCCGCCAATAGTGTCAAAAATTCCTCCGGTTCAACAAACTTCTCAAGTCTTTTGTCCGTCAATTGATTTCCTTCAGAATCAAAAAAAATCACCACCGGCAAACCAACAATGCCATATTTTTGTTTCAGTCGTTCGACTTCAGCTGAATTCCGAGTGAAGTCCAGCTTGACGTTCACAAATTTCGACAATTTTGACTTTACTGCCGGATCAGAGTAGGTATGTTCTAGTTCGTTGCAAGCAGCGCACCATGTGGCATAGAAATCGAACATGACAGGTTTGCCCTCCCTTCGTCCAGCCTCTAACCCTTGGGCTTCATCGGCTATCCAGACGAGATCGCTTTCCGCCGTTGTAAGTCCACCGACGAACATATAAAGCCCAACAACTGCAAATGAAACGCCAACCGCTTTACGGAGTTGCACCAGACGGGGCAGGTCTTTGAACCGCTGGGCAAATTTACCGAGCGCGACACCAACTAGCACGAACACACCTGCAATTGCGAAAAAGCCCGCGGAACTTTGGAGCAAGGTACGTAGTGGTGGGATAACCTCTTTAAGGAAGTACAGCGCTACCGTGATGATAGCAACACCGAATATGTTCTCCAAAATATACATCCACCCGCCCGATCTCGGCAGAGCAGCGATGGCACTTGAAAATGTGCCAATCACGATAAACAGCAGCCCCATACCGAGAGCATACGTCAGCAGCAGCCAAAATCCGAGGAAGGCACTCTCTGTTGTAGCGACGTAAGAAAGTACTGCGCCCAAGGCTGGTCCCGTACAAGGTGCGGCGATAATGCCTGCAACGGTTCCCATTGCAAAGGCACCGGCAAATCCGGCACCGCCGATGCTGTTGAGCCTATTCTGCACGGCGTAAGGCACACGGAGCTCGAAGACACCGAGCATAGATAGTCCAAGCGCGATTAGAATCCCACACACCGGGAGCATCACGCGTGGGTCTGCCATTATCTGTCCAAAGACCGCTCCCGTTGATGCGACAGCAACGCCTAAAATTGAGTATGTTAGCGCGATACCCATAACATAGGTGACGGATAAGAGAAAAGACCGCAGACGACCCACAGATTCACCCGCCCCAAAGACGGAAACAGTTATCGGAATTAACGGGTAAACGCACGGCGTGAAACTGGTTAAGATACCACCCACAAAGACGAAGAGGAATGCCCAAAAGTAACCTTTGGACAACGCTTGGGAGAACTTTCCGCTTTCGCTTGTAGCGGTCTCGGCGGGATTATCTGGAGGGGAAAGTTGCAGGTTTGCAAAGATCGCGTCGTTTATAGGTTGAATCGGTTGGTCCATCCCGACAACCTTAATCGCAACATCCAAATCGATTGTTTTCGGCAA
This sequence comes from Candidatus Poribacteria bacterium, assembly GCA_047517405.1. GTDB lineage: Bacteria > Poribacteria > WGA-4E > WGA-4E > PCPOR2b > PCPOR2b. The sequence goes on from JAKZSX010000349.1 coordinate 3,384, forward strand.
CAAACACTGTTCGTCGTTACACGCTTGGTATGTCAATTGGAAGGGAAGCGTTATCTGATCCAACGGTGCGGAGTCCAGTAATGTTGCTTGGAACCCGAGCGCAACCTCGTCGTGATACACCGGGACCTTTCCTCCCAGCGAGGCAATTTCGAGGACCTCCGCCTTTGGATAAACCACTTCACCAAATATCAGATCGGGGTGGTCGGGGAGGGTAACTTCTGTAGGAATTAAGCCTTCCCCGGCGGGATTTGCGTTTGCGTGCCAGTTGGGCGCAAACTTCATCACGATAACCATCTGGAATGTACTGCCGGGCTGCACTTGATTTACTGACAAGACTCCATGCGCTGTAACAATCTCGGTTGACTCAGTACCTTGCTTAAGCAGTCCAAAACCGGATAGCTGTCCCCATATGGCAGTAGGGGTTCCGATGTATAGCGCGCAGATAAGGTATAATAGAAAGTGGGTGCGGAAAATTGATTTCCTTCTCATATGTAACTTTCCTGGAAGTCAAAAACTGTTGAAAGACTCAAGCCCTATCAAAGGTCTCTGAACCGTGTTTCTCCGTTTGATGTTCGTAAGGAGAGGGTAAAAGGGCAGGAGAAAAAGGAGAAATTCGATTGCGGGTTGTGGATAACCTATTTGTTGGAAGGATCCACAACCCACGCGCGTATCACATCAGGTTTCACACCTACTTCGGTTCAAGGATAGCACAGGGTAAAATCATCTCCTCCATTGAGATGCCGCCGTGCTGGAATCCTCCGTGAAACTGGTGTTTATAGTCGTTAAACTGATTTGGATAAACGAAATAATAGTCCTCTTTGGCAAGGACGTAATTTTTTTCGTAAGACGTATCAGGCAGCATGTACTTCTCTGGCTGGGTGATTCTCAACCCGGCTTCTTGGTCACATATAAGCTCACCGCCGACCTTGAATCGCAGTCCATTCGTTGCAGATCTGTCACCTGAGACCTTAGCTGCGTGCTGACACAAGATTGAGCCGTGATCTGCCGTTAAAATGACTGTAACGCCTCGATCTGCCAGCAATTTGAGCATCTTATACACCCCCGAATGCTGGAACCAACCTTGCACAAATGTGCGAAATGCGGTTTCATTGGGAATGAGTTGTTTGAGCAAGGCGATTTCAGAACGTTTATGGGTCAGGTGATCAATACAACCGACGACCGCTGCTGCTAAACTGATGCGTTTGACACCGCTAATCCACTGCAAGTACTCCATTTCGCCACGCACATCAAAGATCTTAAAATAGTGCGGAGCGGGTTTGAGATGGATTCCGTGTCTGTCTAGTTGCAATTGCATCAGATCTTTTTCATAGCGATTGACACTGGTGTTTTCACTATCAGTTTCCACCCATAAATCGGGGTAACGTTGTGCAAACTCTAGCGGAAACAGGCCACTGAAAATCGAGTTCCGCGAGTAATTGGTTGCTGTCGGCAAGATTGAGTAGTGATAGTTTGTGGTAATCTGAAAATATGGGTCTAAGAGGGGCTTAATTTTTAGCCAGTGATCCAGCCGCATGCAGTCCATCACCATAAAGAATACTTGCTTGCCAACCTGTATCTCTGGAATGACATGTTTGTAAAGCAGGTCTACCGATAAGACAGGAGAATCCTCGCCAACCAACCAATCAGAATAGTTATCTTCAATATAGCGGGCGAACAGGGCATTACACTCCTGTTTCTCCAGTCTGTGTGTTTCGCGTAAATTATCGGCGATGTCAAGTTCATCTAGACGCAGATCCCACTCAGCGAGTTGGGTGTAAATATCAATCCATGTTTTCCAATCGACTTCCTGCTGTTTTAACGCGCTTCGCTTATTAAAGTCAATAACATATTCTTGAGCGGTATAATCTTCTTTAACGGCATCGTATTCTAGGAGGAATGCTAGCTGTGAGGCAATCTGTTTGGGATTCAAAGGCTTCATTAAAAAGTCATCAACGTGATGGATAATTGCCTCATTCATAGTCTCCCGTTGCTCGCTTTCGGTTACCATAACCACCGGTAAATGGGGGTATCTCCTCTTGATTGCCGAAAGCAGACGCATCCCATCCATATCGGGCATGATATGGTTAATTAGGACTGCGTCGTAAATTTTTTCGTGTAACAGAGATAGCCCATCAGCCCCCTTCACCGCAGGCGTAATCTGATAACCCTTCTGTTCCAAAAATAGGATGTGCGTTTCTAAGCTATTAATCTCACCATCAATCCACAAAATCCTCCTTGTGTGTGATTGCATTTCATATCACCTTATCCCTCCCTATATTGCTGCAAGGTTGCGGCTTGCAGCTCCGCACGGTATCTCAAACCGGCGGACTCTGACTTTTGCAGAGCTTCTAAAAGATTAGTATTTAATTCATCAAAAGTTGCCCAACGCGCCTCAGCGATTTCTTTGGTATCAACAGGTTGTAAGCACCCGCCCATCGCTTGAGCGGCAAACACATGAGATGTCCAGAACACTGTTTCATCCCCAAAAGAGAAGTTAACATACACTTTGAGAAGATATTTCTGGAGTTGAATCTCTAAGCCTGTTTCCTCATAAGCTTCGCGCAGCGCGCCTGTTTCAAAATCCTCCCCTGGTTCAACACCACCGCTAGGTGGACGGTAGACCTCAGGAGGATAGCTGGGTTTTCGGATAACCGCAATCTTATCACCCTCGGAAATGAACAAAGTTACGTCGTGCGCCCGTCCGTGCCGCATACTCCACTTGAGTAGGTCAAAACTTTGTTGGTTCATCGTGTAGGCTGTGCGAAGGAGGCGTGGCACACCGTACTTCTGCTCGAGTCGATTCAGAACTTCTTGCGTGATGTACATTGCGGGAAACGTAATGCGTAATCGGATATTGGAACATTGGGTGAGCAGGGCTTAGGAGCATAAGCAATTATCGAGATAGTCGCTTGGCACTAAATCCCACCGACGAAACGCCCCACATTCAACAAACCGATCGGATCCAGCCTAGTTTTGATTGCTTTCATCAGTTCAAAGCTACGACCAACCGATCCCCAAACATCAATTTGCCCTTTGAGTGTAGTCGGAGCAGATTCTACAATCAGATTTCCGCCAACATTTGCGGTAGTATCGCGCAGACTTGCGACTGTGTCGGCGACATGTTGAACCGGAACATCACCGTCGGGAAAATCCGAGAAGCCAACGTAAACGATACCGTTTCCCATCAATCCCATCGCTCGCACCCGCCAAGCGGCTGATTCATTCACATCTAATACGGTATTGACGAAGCCCTCGACATCAGTCATACGGAGATTCGCTCGACAGATAACGATAGGGGAAGCCGATTCGTCTTCTGGGAAAGCACACATCGATGCTCGGAGCTCTTGCTGCTGCCCCTCATATACTTCCACACCGATATTCACATTTTGTTGCGCCATAGTTTTGATAGCATCAATTTGCCATTCAACGGTTTCGGGATGTCCGTCCAGTCCAATCAAGAGACAAGGTTCAGGAGCCTCGGTGAGCGGCGCACCATTGACGAACAAATTGAGAAAGGTGGGCAGAAGTTGAGAACCTGCTATTTCAGACGCAACATTTATCGCCTCTCCAGTTTCCGTAAAAGTTAATAAGACAGTTCGTTCAAGTTCTGGTAACGGTTGCAGTTTGAGCGAGACTTCCGCAATGACTCCCAGCGTACCGAACGATCCGAGGTATAGCTTGCTGAGATCATACCCGGCTACATTTTTGACAACCTTGCCGCCACTCTTAACAACGGTTCCGCTCGATTGGACAACGCGCATTCCAAGCACGAGATCCCGGGTGCTGCCGTATCGAAGCCGCGAGGGACCGCTGGCATTTGTTGCAGTCATTCCACCAATCGTGCATCGGTCAGCATAAGGCGGATCGAGGGACAAGTATTGTCCATGTTTAGCCAACCCCTCTTGGAGCGTGGCGAGCCGAATGCCAGCCTCTACTGTCACGGTCAGGTCGGCGGGCTCATATTCTAACACCTGGTCCAACCTTGACGTTGACAGGACGAGATCGACCTGCTCCGGAGGATTACCAACTCCCAGCTTTGTCCCACTCCCTGCGGGGATAACTGACAACCCACCCTCTGCGGCATAGCCCAGCACCTCTTGAATTTCGTGGGTTGACGCAGGCAAAACGACAGCTTGGGGAGCGATATCGTCGATTGTATAACGACTCAGCTGGTCATCAGGAAACAGCCCTACTTCGCCAACAATTTGAATCAGATCCGCATGTAACTGATTTGAGTTAGACATATCAATAAGTTACTCGACCCCGAAGCTATCAAATTTGACAACTGCGGGGCTGCTATCTCCGTGTCGAGATTTTCCGTACACGCCCACCTTGCCCGGTCTTAGCGATCGCTCATGAAAGCGTCCGACATTCTCATCATTAATTGAAAGCGTTACATTTTGACCGACGTGACGCACGGCAAGCTTAATCGGGACATCCTTTTGAAAGGTGACCTCGCGTATGCGAATATCCGGCGCACGCATGTTCCTCCCACCGACATATCCCTCGACTCCGACGTTACACCGTTTACCGAACGGGTCTGCACCTGCCGGACGGTATATATAAAATAGGATCTGTGAACTCTTACCTCGGACAGCAAAAGCGACACCGACCGATTCGCCGACATTTGGCGGTATCACTTCAGTGGTTACGGTGTACTCTTTCATTGTTGAACTTTCGGCAGATGATAACAGGACCGCATCCTCTTGTCCGGCTTGTAGGTGTAGCATTCCCCCTTCGATTTTATGGGGTGCTTCGACCGCGAATAGGGACCCATCTGATTGGTCGAAGGTGTCCATCTTTGTAGCCTCAGTGGGCATAGGTCCCGCTTCGGTTGACTCCTCTATCGCGGGCTGGGCTGCTTCGGGGGTGCTAGCTGGCGGAGCACATCCAATTCCAATTGCTAGGATTACTACCATGACCAGTTGTAAAACTTGGCTCCAGTATTTCATAGAACACTCCTCTCAATTTTTAGACCGTTATAGCCCAAGTTTCGCGTACGATTCAGCGGTTGGGAAGATTTTCCCGGGGTTACACAATCCTGACGGGTTGAAAATTTCTTTAACGGTTGCCATCACCGCTAGATCTTCAGGACTGAAAATTAACGGCATATAATCCATCTTTTCAACCCCGATACCGTGTTCGCCTGTGATTGTTCCGCCGGCTTCCGCACACGCACTGAGAATCTCCATATTCACTGCCTCAACACGCTCGCATTGGTCTGGATCGCGTTCATCAAACAGGACGATCGGGTGAATATTCCCATCGCCGGCGTGAAACACATTGGCGATTGGAATATCGTATTTCTCAGAAATTTCTGCGACCCTTCTGAGGACTTTGGGAAGTTGTGTGCGAGGCACCACTCCATCTTGAGTGATGTAATTGGGTGCAAGCCGTCCAAACGAGCCGAAAGCACTCTTACGCGACTTCCAAATCTGCTGCCGATCCGCTTCATCTTTGGCGTAGAGGGTGTCACGGCAGTTGTTCTCATTGAAGATTTGAGTAATCTGATCCGCTTGACCCTGCATCCCAGCCTTTATGCCGTCCAACTCAACGATGAGAACAGCACCGGCATCAAGCGGGAATCCCCAGTGAAATGCCTCTTCAACCGCTCTGATAACAAGGTGGTCCATCATCTCCAGCGCAGCGGGAATGATACCTTTAGCAATGATACTAGAAACAACGTTAGATGCATCATCGATCGTTTCAAATATGCCGAGCAGGGTTTGATAACCTTCCGGCTTGCGTAAGAGCCGGACGGTTGCCTTTGTCACGATGCCGAAGGTCCCTTCCGAGCCAATCATGACGCCCCGAATATCGTAGCCGGGAGTTTCTTCAACGGCACCGCCGAATTCGACAATCTCTCCATCGGTCATTACCACTTCTAAGCCCAGAACGTGGTTTGAGGTAACACCATATTTGAGTGTGTGGGGCCCGCCGGAGTTTTCAGCGATGTTTCCGCCGATGCTACAAGCCTGTTGGCTAGAGGGGTCCGGTGCATAGTAGTAACCATCATTTTGAACGGCTTGTGTCAGCCATAGGTTTACAACACCCGGCTCTACTACTGCCTGCTGGTTTGCCAAATCGATCTCAAGGATGCGATTCATTTGGTTGAGGGCAAGAATGATGCCGCCGTTGACAGGCAACATGCCGCCACTCAAACCGGTGCCCGCTCCTCGCGCGATGAAAGGCACGTTGTACTTGTTTGCCAGTTTGACTATTGCTGAAATCTCTTGCGTGGTTGTCGGAAAAACTACAACATCGGGGAGTGCTTTGAACACGGTTGCTCCGTCACATTCATAAACGGAGAGCGAGGTTGGATCGGTGATTACATGCTCCGATCCAACGATATTTGCAAGTTCCGAAATGAGTGGATGGTTTTCTTCCATTGGAAATACCTCCAAAAAATATGTGTTGGAACAACGAAAAATTTCGTCTCCTTTAATCTTGAAGTACTGCATCGAGTTCAGAAAAGAGTGTTGGCGGTAGGAGGTTATTGTACTGATTCAAGGCTCGGCGGAGTTTCCGCATACCTTCGACGCAGACATGCTCTAAATTGGTTTCCCGCAAAGTTAGAACAACTGCCTGCACAGCTGCAATAGTTCGACGCTGAGATCGACGCAAGAGTCGTTGCTCATCTGTTAGATGTGTCTCACTTGCGCTGAACAGATCCAGCCTCAAAAGATCTGCGTTTTCATTCTGCTTTTGGCTTCCTTGGTGCAAATCCTCACCCATGATGTCTGGCTGATAATTATGCTGCGTCCGAATTTCTCTTTCATCTGGATTAGTTAAGGGTTTTAGATTGTCCCAATCCGTTGGTGGGTTCTCACCAAAGCAAGCATCGAATTGATTCCAGACAGCAAGATGCCCCCGACCACTGCTTAATGAAGCATACCACCAACTTCCAATGTGTTCGGGATCTGGCTCAATTTGATAAGCACGAGCACCAACATACGTCATAGCATAGCCTTTGGTGCGAAGTAACGCACAAATTGCATAGAACGAAGTGTAATAATAAGTTACAATAGGCCAGTCTGTATAGTTTCTTTTTAAGAGTTGCAAAGCGTGGGCAACGTTTGAAATACTACACTCGGCAAATCGAACTGCCTCTCGTAACATAGCGTTTTTCATGCCTTCAGAGAAAATGCGAACAGGAGGTGATGTACGCACAATGCCAGCCCCCTGTTCAGAAAGGCAAGACTGAAGCTCTTGGCGCACAACATTTGCATAAATCAGCGTTGCATTTGTAAACATTAGCCCCTATAACCTAATAGATGGAGAATCAGAATCGTCCTGATGAGTCCGAAGAAGTTGAGCAATATTTTTGCTTACTTTGTTCGCACCAGCATCTCCACCTAAGCCCTTGTGTAACCTACGGCTAAAATCATATTCTTCGATACCTCTAATAGTTTGGCAGATTGAATCAATCTTAAAGTCGCTATACGCTGCTAATGTGTCAGTAAATACTGTGGGCAACAGATCAATGAGCGAGGCAAAACCTAAACCGGTCAGGAAGATGTGTTCTGGACTCCTAAATGTTTCTTCGCCAACACGAGTAATAATCGCCGAAAGATAATTCTTAAGGATGCCAAATTGTTCTTCTATGGAGTATCTTCCGAGAAGTCCTATTCCTGTTATTAACGGTTTCAAGGACTTAACAATTCGAGCTTGGGTGATCCGACTAGGTCCAGAACCAAGCATATCAATGCCACTGTGTAAGGGGGATCCAAGTTCTTCATTCAATTTCACAGCGAGTTCATGCCCTCGGATTTCTTCAAATTTTCCATCTTTAGTCATGCCAAGTAAATCATAGAGAAGGGAGGTTGGTACACCCTTTTGTGTTGAATTGATGGTCCGAAACAAAGCTGCCATGTCCTCAATGGGTAAATCACTGAGGATGACTACCGCCAGTTTATGTTTCCATTGTGCTTGCTGAATTCCTGCGAGTCGATGTTGTCCGTCTACCACCCACCCTCGCTTATCTTCATCGGTTGGCAATACGAGTTTTCCGTTGTTGAAGGAAAGTTCCCGGTCAAAGGCAATAATAATATTGTTTGCAAACATGTGTCTCGGCTCTGATAGGTAAGCAGCGATTTGACGGACACGGACTTTAGATAGGTTTCGTTGAAATCCTTCCTGGCGATCTTCCTTTCTGCGTACAACTTCCGCAACAGAAAGGATTTCATCCGCATCTAGAACACACAGGTAGGTATTAATTTCATCCGTTGACATATCTGTTGCCGGGATGGTTAATGGGATACAACTAGACATGAAAGTTACCTCCTTAGTCGATATTTTTCGGGGATGGGATTGGAGATTTCAGTCTTCGCATCATAAAAATGGTTGAAAGAAGAACAGCCTAAATAATCTTCAACTCGTCATCTGAATCTTGGTCGCTGAGTACTTCGACAAGCTGATGCGAGACATTACGGAACGCTTGGGATTGCGGTGAATCCGGATGAGACGCAACGATCGGGACGCCGAGATCGCCGGCGGTACAGACTTCGGCGTCAAG
>JAKZSX010000350.1:0-24374 GCA_047517405.1 Candidatus Poribacteria bacterium
TGAGAAATCCGCCGGTTTAAGCCCCATCCCTGCAGCGCGTCCAAAAATCGATACACCAAACTCTGGACATCGAGCAATGCCCGCTTGCATTGCAAGCGTAAAAAGGTAGTTGTGCACAACGCCGTAAGACACCTTGTTCCGTTCAACGGCATCGAGAATCGTATCAGCTTCCGCCAATGTGGTCGCCATCGGTTTTTCAGATATGACCGCCACGCCTGCCGATGCTGCTTCGATAGCGTGTTCGGCATGAAGGAAATGCAGGGTGGCAACCGTCACCGCATCAATTTCGGCTTTCGCCAGCATGTCCCGGTGGTCCGTATACCGCTGCTCAGACGGCACATCAAAGGTCTGACCGACCCGCTGTCGATTTTCCTCAACGACATCCGCTAGCGCAACCACCTTGACGGCATTTGGCAAGGATAGATACGCGCGAGCGTGGACCAGTTGGACAATTCCACCACAGCCGATCAGCCCCAAACGAATCGGTTCTGTCATGATAACCCCTTATCAGACTCAAGCGCACAGTTCATAATTATACCATTTCAAGAAGATAGTAGTATCGTAGGTTGGGTTGAACGGTTGAAAGTGCCTCTTTATCAATGACAATAGGGTTTCTGACTTTTAACACCACGTTCTTACAAATAGCGAAAGTGAAACCCAACACTTGGATGATGATACCATTTCAAAAATAGAAAACAATCAAACCAAGTAAACCCTTCGCGCAATTAGTCCGCCAAGACCGCACGCGCAACGCGAAGTACATTGCCACCAAGAATCTTCTGGATCTCGCTATCCGAATACCCGCGCTGAACGAGACCGATCGTAAAGATGGGCCAATTGGTCCATGCCAAACTCAGCTTCTGATCCGACTGCTGCCACTGTGGCGAAAACATGGGATCGTTCTTGTCCCAGAAGTATTCCCACCGATGCCGTCCTGAACGCCGTTTCGGAATCCGCTGCTGCGCTTGTCGGGTAGCAGAGGAGGTGTAAGCCACATCCGTTCCGATTGTCACGTGGTCTACACCGAAATTCTTGGCGACATAATCGACATGTGCTAGCAGTGCGCTGATGTCACCGCTGACTCCCAAGAACGCCGGAATCGCACAGATCCCAATATAACCGCCGGTGTCCACAATCGCACGGATAACCTCGTCTGGTTTGCAGCGATCATGCACGTTCATCGCACAACAGCCGGAATGGCTCGCTACCATCGGACGCTCTGACGCCTGCGCCGCTTCAAGACTCGTTTGCCAGCCAGAATGCGCTACATCCACAATCACACCGACGCGGTTCATCTCCGCAACAACCGCCCTGCCGAAATCACTTAAACCAGCGTTCGCCGGTTCCGCACAACCATCGCCAATCATGTTGCGCCGATTATAAGTCAGGTGCATGATGCGGATACCGAGTTGGAAAAAAATCCGGATATACCGTAACTCCTCCTCGACCGAAACCCAGTCTTGAGGCAGGGGGACACCGTTTCCGCTGAAATATAGACAGTGCCGATTCCCCTCCTTTGCCGCGACGATATCGTCTGGTGTAACCGCTTTCTGGATAAAGTCGCGCATCATGTCCGTGGTGTAAGTGAAACGCGCCAAACGCTTGACCAGACGCAGTGCTGACTGTCCTTCCTCCCCCGCGTTCTGCACAATGCAGGTTACTCCCGCAGCTTCCCACGCCGCCATAAACTCCTGCTTCTCCCGCTCGTCGGTGACAAATCGGGTCATCGACATATCTTCCGTCATGTCCCGAATCTCGACTTCCGACGCACCCGCTTCGACAGCGGCTGCCACAGCTTCCCCATCGACAGCGGCACGCGGCGCAAACCCGTATGAATCACAGACAATCGAGTTTTGGTGGAGTTCCATACCGTGCTCTATGTCACGCGGACTCGGTTTCAAAATGTCTAACGCCACTTCGCGGGCGTGTTGGATTGTTTCGTTCATGCGCGATCTCCATCGGTCTGCCAATCGGTAACGACCTATTGTATCGAATATTCAGCAAGGATGTTATCACAAATTGAGTGGGGAATACTATCAAAAAATGGCGGGGTTTGAACTTGACACACACCTAACGCGGATATATAATGGCGTCGTCATAATTCAACCTTATCGGATGGAGGATCTATCACCTTATGAAGACCTACGGATTTGGAATTATCGGTTGTGGCATGATCTCCGATTTTCACTCGGCAGCGATTGCGGAACTTGATCACGGAAAATTGGTTGCCGTCAGTTCAAGGAACGAAGACAATGCAAGACGGGTGGGGGATCTCTACAATGTGGATTCGTATCCTGACTACAATGAGATGTTGAAGCGTCCCGATCTGGATGTCGTTTGCATCTGTACACCAAGCGGGGCGCATCGGGATCCGGCGGTCGCTGCAGCAAAAGCGGGGAAGCATGTCATCGTCGAAAAACCGCTTGAGGTCACTCTAGAACGCTGCGATGACATCATTCAAGCGTGTGATGAGGCGGGAGTGCGTCTATGTGCGATCTTCAACTCGCGATTTACCGAAGGCAGCCAACTAGTCAAACAAACCATCGATAGCGGTCGTTTCGGAGTGCTCACGTTAGGCGATGCTTACATCAAGTGGTTTCGGACACAGGAGTATTACGACAGCGGTGGGTGGCGGGGCACGTGGAAGCTCGATGGCGGTGGCGCGTTGATGAACCAGTCAATTCACGCAATCGATCTCCTCCAGTACTTCATGGGTCCCGTAAAAGCGGTGCAAGCTTTTACCGACACAATGACCCATGAGCGCATAGAGGTCGAAGATGTCGCCGTTGCAGCACTCCGTTTTGAAAATGGTGCGTTGGGTGTCATCGAAGGCACCACAACCGTTTACCCCGGTCTCCTAAAGAAACTCGAAATCTCCGGCAATAAAGGCACTGTTACCCTCGAAGATGAAGACATTATCAGGTGGGAGTTCGATCCGGACCTGCCCGAAGATGCCGAAATCCGTGAACAATTCGCAGAGACACGGTCGGGTGGGGGCGGTGCGGCAGATCCCCGAGCCATCAGTCACGACAATCACCGGCTGCAGATGGAAAACTTTATCAACGCCATCGAAAACGGGACGCCGCATCTCGTTGATGGCAGTGAGGGACGCAAAGCGGTCGAAATCATCCTCGCCATCTACAAATCCAGCCAAGAGGGACGGATGGTAGAGCTACCCCTTTAATCCTTACTGCCACCTACCACCGATCATAAAGAAACCGAGTTTTTTCTTCAAAACTCGGTTTCTTTATCCTCACATCTATGTTTTAACAAAGACGAGCCCATCATCAATCATATTCCAGCACAATCTTGATAGCCTCATCCTTCTTATGCAAAGATAACTCAAACCCACGCTGCACTTCCGTAAACGGCAGCCGGTGGGTGATGATGGATGAAACATCAATTCGTCCCTGCGCGATCATGTCCATCGCCAACGGGAAATTGTTCTGTGCATCGGGACCCACAGATCCGATGAAGCGGATGTTCTTCCTGAAAAAGTTACCGAAACCGAAAGGATAGGTTGGGTCATCAGGCACCCCAAATGCCAAGATCGTTCCGTCCCGCTTGACGAGGTCCATGCACTGATTGATCGTCTCCGTCTGATGTCCTACCACCTCAACGACTACATCCGCCATCCTACCGTCCGTGATCTGCTCAACAGCAGCGACCGTATCCACCTCAGTGGAGTTAATCGTATGCGTCGCCTGCATCTGCTTTGAGACCTCTAAACGAAAATCGACGAGATCTGTTGTAGTGACCGTTTTCGCGCCTAAGTTACTCAACAGATGCGTGAACAGCAATCCCATCGGTCCCTGGCCTATCACAACGACATCCTGATTGAGCAGATTACCGAACTTACTGCATGCCCAAATCACCGTGCCGAGCGGCTGGGACATCAGGATACAATCCTTGCGTTCAAATTCCACCAACGGAATTGTAACCGCTTCATGGGATACAAAGTATTCCGCAAGTCCGCCGATACGACCCGGCAGCGCAAGCACCGCGTCCCCTTCCTTGAACCGATCCGATTTGCTCTCAACCACCACACCAATACATTCGTGGATGGTCATCCCCGGCGACAGCGGATAGTCGGAGGCTGGGCGTTCCATGGCAAATGACGGCATATCTGTACCGCAAATAGCGGTCATGTGAGTCTTTATAAGTACGGCTCCCTCCGGGTCAGATGAAATGTCGGGCTTATCAATATCGATCATCTCAATCTGACGGGGAGCAACAATTTGTGCAGCTTTCACGTATTCCTCCCAAAAGAAAAGTCACTCGCTAGTTGTCAAACTCGCTCGGCTCCGACTCCGCCGAGAGTTCAAAGCAACTTGGATAGACAAATCCAAGCCATCTACCACCGGGCGCATGAGTCGTCACCCAAAAACCCCACCGGGGCAGAACAGCAAGTGTAATTCGCAGGGAACGAAAATCTCCCTTCCATTTTTTTTTACATATTACGCATTATTCTTCATTAACCTCATCGGTGCAACAGGTACATATCAATGAACCAATGAACTAATCAACTAATGGTTCTCACGTTTCACGTTTTTCGCGTTTTGCACTTTCTCTTGACATAGGCATCAAACCTTATAGGCGAACAATTTCGCTTGGAACATCTTCACACGAATAGCAACCATCTCACCCACACTGGTGATATCACTGCTTCCCCGCCAAGTAACGACCTGATCTTCCTGATCGCCCGTCAGGGGGTCGCACATCTCGAAAGTAAAGCCTTCAAGGGGGTCAACATCCGAACACATCATGGTGGGTATCCTTTGCATCAATTCAACGCGGATCCACCCGCCGGGCGCGCAGCGGTAGTTCAGGCGCAGTTCATTCCCTTCTCGGAATACCGTGGGAATTGTGAATCGCCCTTCCGTTGCTGCCTCGATTCCGCAGAGCCGATGCGGACGCCAGCGTGCCCACCTATTCTGCGAGGGCACTGACTCCGGAAAGATTCTCTTTTGATGCTGTTCCGGAACAGTGTGCAACGTCGAGCGGGCATTGTAAGGCACTGCCCAGTAGCCGTCGGGAAGTTCCACTAGACCGTTACGCCAAACATGGATCTGTCCCTCTTCCCCGCTCCCGATGGGTCCTAACTCAACAGCCGCTCGGCGTTCCGGGCGTGTCCAGATCAGACCATCACGACTGAAGGCGAGCTGTAAGTCGACATGATCGGTCGCTTGATGGAACACCGGGATGACCATGGCGTGTAGCTCATCCCGACCCGGATAGGGGAAGTAGCACGCCCCGTAGAACGATATATCCGGGGGATCCTGTGCGTCGGGATGGATCAACAACTTCGCGGCGGGCCAATGACGGAAATCTCGTGTCCGCGTCAGTCCGATAGCACGGCGCACCACCTCGGTCTCAGGCATACTAGCTCCAAGGGCTTGCGGCTCCGACGGGGCAACCCCCTGGGGCTGTATGAACGCAAAATAGACACCGTTGTGCGCGTCATAACCCGGACAAATCCCACCGTTCACCGAGTAGTTGGCGAGTGGTTCAGGCAGGCGGGTCCAAGTAAGCATGTCCGGCGAGGTCAAGCCGCGTAGCTGCCCCTTCAGAACCACCTTGCGCCCGGTATAGGATCGACCCTCATAGTGCTCCGCACGCCAGCACCTGTCCGCCTCATCGGGATCTACCTCCTCACCGGTCTCTCGGTCAAGCCAGAACCCCTTGGCTTCCAACGCTTTGTACCGCTCAGCGGGTGGTGCGGACGGATCTTCAAAGATGCTCGCCTGCAACGGTGTCTTGAGGATATTGTTGTCCGTCGAGCCGTCGAACTCCGTCAGCCCCAATATCGGTCGCTCCCAATGGTAACCATCATCACTCACAGCGAGACAGGTTCTGTCCCCAACGCCATATAGCATGTGAAGCCGCCCATCTTCGCGCCAGATATGGGCAGGATAGATCGTGTCGTCGGTTTCCCACGCTTTCTCAGGACTTATAAACGGTTCGGATTTCTCCGCTGCCTCCACCCGCAAGCCCACGCCAACCGGTGCGTCGAACAGTTCGTAGCTTCCCTGACGGGTTGTGCTGCGGTGCCCCGTGAAAATCTCCGCCAGATCCACCATTGCCATCCATGTGCCGGGATTGTACCGCGGACGCACCCAATCACCGGGAAAATAACTGCCGCGTGCCAGAATCTTTCGCCGTTGTTCAGCCATTTCCATCCCTTTCTTGCACTTTCAGACTAAACCGTGCTAGTGATTTTTGTGTGGTTCAGATCTATGTCTCACCCCTAATTGTGGTGTGTCAGGTGGTCAATGTGGTTCTGATTCAGTTCACCGATTGCGATTCGGACATCACTGATCTCTTTTCGGATACTTACGATTGGTTGGTTGAAGTCATCAATTCCTTTGTTTATCCGATCCTCCAACCGGTTGCGTAGCTTCCGTAAATCTTCCGCTTGTTTGTTCAGTCGTTTTCCCAACCGTCCTGTACAGTAGAATAAGACCGCAACCTGTCCAATAAAGGTCACCGCCACAAAAATCGCAATCATAGTATATGGTGGTGGCCAAGTCGAAAAATCCATGATTTGTTCCCTCTTCGATAGAGATAGATTAAGCCATTCTACTCCATTTGCACTGTCTGGTCAATCAAAATTCCTGTCTTTTGGGCACAGTCCATCGTGCGGAATGTGCCCCCTCCTCTCTGACCGGTTGCTACTGATAATGAGAGACTGTCTCCTCCCCACAGGTCATCGTCTGTAGGAGAGCGGGACGTCCTTCCTTAGTAGAGGCGATAGCGCGTGCAATCGCACCGGGCAGTTGGTCCGGCGTCTCAACCGTTTCGGCATAGGCACCCAAACTCTCGGCGACTTTGGCATAATCCCCGGACAGCTTGTCGCTATCCCAATGCTCCGAAGCGTACGGCATATTCTGGTTGTAATGAGTCATTATACCGTTGTTCAAGACCACGGTCAATATCGGGATCTCAGACCGTACCGCTGTCTCAATGTCCAGTCCTGCCATACCGAAGGCGGCGTCTCCCATCACATTGATGACCAGCTTTTCAGGTGCAGCCATCTTCGCACCCAGCGCCAACCCGAGTCCATAACCCAACTGGGTCGACTTGCCCCAACCGATATAGGCATTTGGGCTAACGGTGGTCCAAAACGGACACATCCGATCTCGCGGATAACCCGCGTCGTGCGTGGCAATGGTGTTCGACACATCCACAGCCTTGTGAAG
Source organism: Candidatus Poribacteria bacterium (assembly GCA_047517405.1). Classification (GTDB taxonomy): domain Bacteria; phylum Poribacteria; class WGA-4E; order WGA-4E; family PCPOR2b; genus PCPOR2b. The sequence continues at coordinate 7,200 of JAKZSX010000350.1, forward strand.
TTCGTTGAGGACGCGATACTCGTTCATCGGAACTTCATCTGATTCAAGTCGCGGGCGCCACTCTGCCATCCACTCCGCTTTTACCTTCCGAATTTCGTCGGCTACACCGTTAACATCGGCCCTCGGCTGCTCACCGCTCTGTCGCTTCACCTCTTCAATCATCTGTTGCAGCACTAACTTTGCATCTCCGACTGCACCGTGAGCCAGATTATAATGCACGTTCAGGTCATCGGTCGAATTGGTAATCTGGGCGAGGGTGACACCAGCAGGCATCCGCGGGCTATAACCACCACTGAGGGTGGTCGCAATACCGAGGACAAAGTCCGCCTTGTTCAGGAAGTGCCCCGCCATCTGCGTGCCGCTATTCCCGGCTGTACCCAACGCCAGCGGGTGGTTTTCAGGGAACCCGCTCTTGCCCTGCAGAGTTGTCAGAACCGGAATGTTCGTCAGCTCCGCAAAGGCTACCAACTCCTCCGTTGCTTCCGCGTATAGTATGCCCCTGCCCGCACTGATAACAGGATTTGACGCTTTGAGCAAGGCGGTCACCAGGTCACGGACATCATCGGGATCCGCTGCCGATTTACGTACCGGCACCGGCGTATAGTTGAAGGCACTGTCTGGTATTTCTTGCTCTGCAGCGTCTGAAGAGATTTCCAAAAGCACTGGGCCCGGTCTTCCATGTTTTAGCCGAGTGAACGCCATCCGCATGAGTTGCGGGATGCGATCCGCCTGATTAATGTATTCCGCCCACTTGGTAACCCCACCGTAGTTCCGATAGGCAACGAAGCCCGGGTGCATTCCCAAACTCGCAGCGCGTGGTCCGCCAGGGAGGAGGAGTATCGGCACCGAATCGGCATACGCCTGCGCGACACCACCAAAAGCGTTCTCCGCGCCCGGCCCCTCTTGCATCATGAAGACACCGATGCGATTTCCACACATGATGCGACTATACCCGTCAGCCATGTTCACGCCCGCCCGCTCTTGGCGCGAGATGATCGGTCTCAACCCCTCTTTGGCAGCCGCGTCTATCAACGTATGGTTCGGAAAGCAAGCGAACCAATCGAGACCTTCAGCTTTAAGAATCTTAGCAATTGCTTGATTACCTGTCATATATTTCTATCCTTTCTAGATTGTTTGTATCATATCCGGTAATTCTCATCATTACTCTAGGATTCATCCATTCAATACACTAATGAACCAGTATGACCCCAACAAAGTGATAGGTATCAACTTCATTACTATATCACCCTTAATAAACAGGGTCAAGCCAATATCCATTAAAACAGAGTTGGTGGTCTGCACCGCAACGGCATTTCTAACTACTAGCTGCTGGAGGATTGGGGGAGCCACCGTTGGAAGAAGCGGCGCTAGTTGGCATGGAAGATGTTATCAATATCAGCGTCGCTGTAGCCACGATTCGCGAGAATCGGTTCCAACTTGCGCAAATCCATCGTCGTCTTGAAGTCGGACGGCATGTGGTACGTGGCACCTGTGTCAGTGCCGATGGCAGCGTGCAGCGTATTCCCTGCCAGTTGACAGACGTGGTCAATGTGATCAACGACCATCGTCAGTCTCACGTGCTCCGTTGACGATTTGCCATGTACCCAACCGGGAGCGAGCATCCAAGCGTCTAGTGCTGCGCCGATGACCGCACCACGCTCAATGAGCTGTCGGATCTGTTCATCGGAGAATTGCCGATCACCGGGGACCAGTGCACGGCAGTTGTTGTGACTGGCAATCACAGGTCCACTGAAACGGTCAAGTGCTTCGTAAAAACTCATTTCGGACAGATGAGTCAAGTCCAGGATCATTCCAATTCGCTCAAATTCCTTGAGCAATTCGATCCCTTTGGGTGTCAGAGGTCCATTCACACCGGTGCCGTATGCGTAATGACTGACCCCAAAATGTGCTAACATGACGCTACGCAGCCCGTCCTCCCACCACGCTGCCGCCTGCGAGGGTTCGACAATCGGATCGGCACATTCCATGGATAGGATGACCCCGACAGGGATGGTTTCAGCACAGTGCTGCTCCCAGTTCTGCCAATGTGCGTCTAACTCGTTGGAGGTGCGGATTAGTTTTATCTCTCCCTGCTGTGCAAGGATTCGGTAATACGCCAACTGTCCCTGTGCCCAAGCGTAAGCCATCCGTTGCGTGCCGTAGTCGAGGTCTATCCGTCGGTGCCCTGTGGCAGGTTGAACTTCGCGCTTGGCTCGCGCCGATATGGAAGACTGACAAACTGCTACACCTGCACGGCGCATCTCCGGTAGACTGACCGTAGCTCCGCCCCGTTCAAGCGCGTCTGTCATATGGGCTTCGCGGGCGTTTATCTGTGCGATGGATTCGGTCTGATCCCGGTTGTGGGCAAGCGCGAACAACGCCAAGTCCAAATGTCCATCGAAAATGACCCTCATTGCCAGTTTCCTTGTGCAGATTGACTCAAGTTTAGTTCACTACGGACGTTCACCACGCCGTAACCTTCGGTCGATCAGATCCAAAATTGGCGGCACATCCCAGATACCATCTACGACATAGTGCGCGCCGGTCTGATACATCCGTGCATACGCCTGTGCTAGCTTGGCTTCCTGCACATCTTGGGGTAGGTTTGCAATTTCTTGTTCGTTGAGTCCAATTTCGTTGCCTGTTTTGGCGAGACCGATGGTCCACATGCCAGCGTTGAGTCCCTCTTCGATGTCTGGGAGGGTATCACCCACTTTGACAATCGCTTCCATCGGATAGATACCCAGATTCATTGCGTTTTGCAAGCACATCCACGGTTCTGGGCGACCTGCTGGCACATCACTCGCGCAGACTGTCGCGTCCGGTGTGTAGCCGCGAACCTCTGCCTCTTTGAGGAGGAGTCCCATCATTTCTCGGAGGTATCCGGTGGTGGAGCCGATTTTCAGGTCTCGGCTGCGGAACTCTGCGATGGCTTCTAGCGTGCCGGGGATCAGATCTGCATAGTCTGCGAGGCAATCTAGCTGAAGCGGGATAAATTCTTGGAACATCGCCTCGATATCGTCCTCGTTGGGTTTGCGTCCGTAGACCTCCTGCCATCGCTGTGCCACGGATTCAAGCTGCGAAATCTTCCGAATGTGCACTTTTTTATGCGCTCCCATCGGTGCACGTGCTTCTTCGATGGTAATTGGAACGTCCTTGCGTCTATAAACTTCAACGAACACAACGGCGGGAGCATAACAGCCATAGTCCATGGTCGTTCCCGCCCAGTCTAGGATTATTGCCTTTAACGGACCACGATAGGCTCGCTGATAGGTATATTCAAATGTTACCACTGTATGTCTCTCCATAAGGGTGAATAACTATTGCTGTCGCAGATCAATCTCTTTTCGCTGTTTAGCAGACTGATACATTGCTTCTGTGATGCGAGCAACGGTCAGACCGATTGCACCGGTATCAATCATTTCAACGCGTCCCAACAAGCCCCAGACAACATGCTGCTGTGAATTCTCGTAGCCATCCCCCATGTATCCGAGAGACCGCATCCGCCTTTCGTAGGCGTCCATATCGAAGTTCACATCCGCATCCATGCCGTAAAGATTGGTGTAAAGGGTAAACGGGTCTAGCTTGATGCCGCCTTTTGAACCCATGATGCGATCGCCGCCGCCGCCGTCCATGTTAGCTGCCCATGCCTCTTCCACAAACATGGTGATGCCACCTTTGAAACGGACAAAACCGGTGCCAAGCTCTTCGACATCGTAGCCGCTTTCTTGGCGGCGTACTTCGTCCATATCAAGTTCTTGGAAGGTGGATGCCGTTACAGTCTCGATTTCGGGATTATCGAGCAGGTAAACCATTCGTGCCATGTTATAAACTGCCATATCCAATAGGGTTCCGCCCCCGGCTGTCTCCCGTTGAACGAAGTGGGGAGTGGCGTAGCCATCCACGTAGGGTCGTCCGCGACGGCGATAGTGGCTTGTTTTGATATAATAAAGGTTACCGAGTGCGTCGGCTTCGATAAGGTGTTTAGCTGTCCGTGTTTCTTTGCTAAAGACCCTTGCCATTTGCACTGACAACTTCTTTCCGGTTCGCTGTGCGGTTTCATACATCGCGACCGCTTCTGGGCCAGTTTTTGCCATCGGCTTTTCACAATAGACATGCTTTCCCGCTTCGAGTGCTGCGATTGTGATGGGGGCGTGCAGAAAGTTGGGGAGACAGACATCCACGCTGTCAATTTCGTCAATTTTCAGCAAGTCACGGTAATCGGCAAAAACGCGTGGAATATCATACTCTTGTGCAACCCGTTGTGCTTCAGACTCATCGATATCGGCTACTGCAACAATTTCGACATCATCCCGCATGGATTGATAACCTCGCACATGGCTTTTGCCGATAAGACCGGTGCCAATAATACCGATTTTGAGTTTATCTGACATGGTTTTCTCCTGAGAGTGGATAAGGTGTGGGGAGTAAAGTATAGAACGTAATGTGTGAGATATAAGTGTTGTGTTCTGTGTTTATTCCTCTAGGATTGTGTTCCGGGTACGTTCAAAGATTTCGATGGAGTATTCCAGATGAGCTTGGGACCGGATGTTGAACGACATTCCAAATTTTTTGGGCGTTACGTCGGGGAGGTTCGATCGACACTCGGCAATGTGTCTCGGCGTGAAATCGCCGTGGGCATCGATTCGGAAGTGGGTCGCTCGTTTCGATGGATAGGAGCCCATCCACCACCTTCCACCAATGGTCATGCGAATCTGGGCAACCCGGGGTCGAAGAATTGCACCGCAGGACTCCACGTAATTAAAGAATTGCTCGGCAACCTGATGAAGTGCTTGGTTCTTATTAAGTGCGTCGAGGAAGCTTTCACGGGTTAGAAATTGACGGGGCGTGTATTGATAGGTGGCGCGGGATTCTTCAATGACGGAGGTGCCGAGTATTGTCTTTGTGGCGATCAGGATTTCATCGGGAGCTTGGTAGGAAAAATAAGAAATGTAGGTCAAGTCCACGCCGACACGCCGTAGGTATTCGGCGATATCGAGGACACGCACATCAACCCCCTCGGAAACAAGAACCATCCGCTGCTTCCGATTAAAGGCGGACATTCTCATCGCGCCCAATTCATAACCAAAGAACGCGCTGTGCAAGGCTAATAGGGAGGTAAACTCGCGTCCTTGCCCCTGAAACCAGCGTCCCGCAAAACGCTCAAGATCAGCAAAGGAGAATTTGGCAACCGCTGCGGCGTATTCCAGGATCTGTGCAATTGCTGCACGCGACGCTTTTCCGCGCTTAAGTTCGATGACGATACAATTTCCCTGACGGTCAAGTGCAAGCAGATCCACCTTTTGGGATTTTCCAATGGGAACTTGTCGACTGATTATACAGATACGCTCGTTTCCCATAAGAAGGTTGGGATCTTGCTCAAGCAGGTCTTCAAAATCGCGTTCCTCTTCAAAGCGCAACGGATCCAGCTGCCGAAAGCCTTTCCCTTCCCATCGGTAAATTTCCATTGAACCGTCCTTTCGCTTTCAGGGGATTTTTCGTAGGCGTGTATTTGCCAGGATAATCTCTATCATCAGCAGAAGCGTTGCGGGGACTAGGGGGTAGGCGGCAAGTTCCTTATAACGGATGTATTCTGTGACCTCAATCTTCGTTGTTTCAAGCTGGTTAATCTCTTTATAAATTTCAGCTAGTTTTTGATTATCGGTTGCACGGAAATAACGTCCGTCCGTAATCTCCGCGATCTGTTTGAGCATTTCCTCATCAACATACGTCCGAGTCCGGCTATACTGCACTCCGAAAATAGGGTCATGATATGGAATAAATGCACCGCCTTCTTTCCCCATACCGATAGTATACACCTTGATGTTGAGAGCTTTAGCAGCTTGGGCAGCAGTCAACGGATCAATACTTCCGGCGTTATTTTCCCCATCGGTGAGCAAAATTGCAATTTTGCTCTTGGCTGTTGAATGGCGTAATCTATTGGTGGCATTGGCAAGGGCATCCCCAATAGCAGTGCCATCTTCAAGCATACCAATTTCGACATTAAGGAGTAGATTCCCGAGGATTCGATAATCTAGGGTAAGGGGACATTGTGTGTAACTTTCACCGGCAAAAACAACCAATCCGATGCGGTCGTTTTTGCGGTCTCCTAAAAAGTCGTGGATAACCGCTTTTGCTGCGTGCAACCGGTTATCATCCTCGAAATCTTCCGCTTTCATGCTCCCGGAGATATCGAGGATGAGCAGAATGTCAATACCTTCAGAGGTAATCTGTTCGCGGCTTTGGGACGCTTGTGGGCGTGCGAGGGCGAAAATCATTAGGACAATAACCAGAAACCGCGCAAAATTCAGAGCTGGAAGGGACCTGACCCAAAAGCTGGGCAGAATCTGACGGCTGATACTGAGATCTGAAAAGTGGATCCGCCCGCTGTTTTTCTGGCGTAAATACCAGAGAAGGAATGGCAAAAGTAGGAGTAAAGAGAGAAATTCGGGCTGGTTCAATCGCAAGGATACACCTCGAACTGCTAAATCGAACACTGAAACGTGGTTTGGAGCAACTCGGTTTTTGGTAGATAGCTCAAAGTAGTAGGCACGTTCCTTCGTGCCGTAATCTGCGCACGCCCGTAGGTCGAGCATCTTAACCGACCGATAGCACTAGTTGCTTTGAATACCGATCTATTGAGACAGAGTTACTACTGGTAACTCGGGGTATTCTAGTTAGGAGTTACGCACTTGAGTAGGGAACAACGATCGTTGTTCCCTACGGGATCCCTGATGGTGTCCCTGCTGTAGTTGCCCGATTCATCGGGCGTCGGAAGTTGTCCTGCGGCGATGAATCACCGATCTACAGGGATTTGGGCGTTCAACTGCGTAAGTCCTACTAGTATTATCGGTGATACCTTGAAGTGGGATATTCCCGGCGCTGGCTCTTGGCAGGTTGAATCGGTTTCTGACCGAACATGGTTCGGAGGCTAATGCCAACTCCGATGGTACTTGCAATAACGAAGGTTGGAATACTGAGGTAGGGAATCACCGTTGCCATTCGATAAATCCAGTATCCAACAATGACCGCGATGGCGTTTGATTGTTGTGGAAAGATTGTGTTCCCAATTGAGAGAAAAATTGCAGTTTTTCCGTAAATTGCTATTGGCAACAAGATGGCGCCCAACAGGAGTGCGAACGGGATACCCGCAATCGAGAGGATGAGCAGGATTAACAAATAGGGCACGATTATCAGAACTATCAATCCAAGGAGTGTGCTTCCAATTGGACGATGGGACATGGTAGATGCCATATTGTCGATCTGTTGTGGAAATATCAGCACGAGTAGCAAGTGGATGAGTGTCAGTGTGATGAAAGTCATCAGTTCCCAACCAAACCATGCGTATTGCCGATTGCCCCATATTTCCTTTGGCATTCCCTCCATCATTAATAAAGTGGCTGCAGCTACCAATTTCAAACCGTTAATTTCTTGGTAGGCATCGGGCCCATGTTTTGTATTGTTTTGTAGGGTTGCTTTACCGCTAATTTCCCCCAGCACCACTGTAACTTTGCCCTCAACCTGTGCGCCTTGGCTAATTTCAACATTTCCAGCAAATACAAATATGTAGCCCTTCACACGCCCTTGGATCTTTGCATCTCCGGCGAGTAAAACAATGTCATTAACGGTTTCTGTGGTTTCGAGATTTACTCTACCACCAATTTGCACAATTCGGGATATATCTTCAGGGTCGGTCGACAGGGTTGCTTTCCTTGGCGTGGAAGCTTCTTCCGATTGCGTTGGATTGTGCTGCTCATCCTGCTGGCGGGGATTAGTCTGATTCTGCTGAGCTTGGGGGGTATCGGCATGGGATGTGAATGTTACAAAACTGAAATATAAGATTATAAATAGATAGACTGCTTTTGTCATTGAAGTGCCTCAAGGGGAAAGGATGATATAATAAATATGATAACAATGCGTTTTTCAAAACTGTTTTCAATATGTATTAATCCAAGTTCTTCTGTATAGTGTTTCACAGTGTGCAAAAGCAAATTTAATGATATGGACTGAAACGTAGGTTATATGTATGTAAATTATGTAAAATGGACAATTGTCCATTTTGGACTGCACAAGATGTTGTATGAAAATTGCGTCTTCTATAGGATATATTGTGGGATACTATAAGGCGTTTCAAGATATTTGTCAATAAAAATTTACAAAGGGCACCTGATTTAAGGCGAAGTTCGTCACTTTTTTTGACGATTTGAAGATTCATCTTCCAAACAACAACTAATGTCTTGCTAAGATCCCGTGAGATAGGGTAAAATTAAGAATAGATTTCCTCTGTTGAAAGAAAAGGCTGAATCTATGACCGGAGTTAAATGAGCTTGAAAATTTTAACGAGATACACCCTCAAGGAATTTTTCCCTCCTTTCCTGTTAGCACTTATCTGCTTTACCTCCATACTACTGCTTGACGAGATCTTTAGGTTGACCAAGCTCTTCGTGAGCAAAGGTGTAAGTCCCCTCTATTTGGTTAAATTGCTAGTTTATGTCCTGCCAGCGACGCTTGTTGTAACCATTCCGATGGCAACACTCGTGGGGATTCTGCTCTCGCTTGGGAGATTTTCAACGGATAATGAAATTACAGCCATGAAAGCCCACGGTGTCGGCTTCCATCAGATGTTGCTGCCGTTGTTGTGTGTCGCTAGTTTACTAAGCGTCTTCGATTTCTTTTTTATGGATTATGCCCTCCCCCGCGGTAACGTTGCTTATGTTTCGTTGAAGCATGACATAAGTAGACGCCACTCTGCCTTTGTCCTTGAGGAGGGAGTGGTCATGAAAGAGTTAGAGCGCGAGGGAAGACTGTGGCTATACGAATCAACCGACCCGGATACGGGGCGTTTACAAGACGTGAAGGTGTGGGATTCAATATGGCCAGGACAGCCACGCTTTGTTAATGCGAAGGAAGCAACTGTCGGATTTAAGGATGGGCAGGCATGGTTGACTCTGTATGATGGGACTACTTACGAACCAGTTTCCGGTAGCACGGACGGTTTTCGAGTGACAGCTTTTGCCGAAGATCAGATTGCACTTGACTTTAGAGAGACGTTGGAACGAACACAGTTTGAATCTAAGAGTACACGCAACATGCCGCTTGCCAAGCTGAAAACGCATATCAGCGAGCTCGAGAATCGTTTGTTACGAAAGCAATCAAAACCACAGGTAGATAGGTTGTTATATGCACAGGTTGAATATCACAAGAAATTTTCGATCCCCTTTGCCTGTTTTGTCTTCGGTCTCATTGGTGTGCCACTTGGATTGGTCGTGAAGCGGAGTGGTAAGATGGTGGGTTTCGGTATCGGACTGGGGCTTGTTCTTGTATACTATCTGCTGCTACAAGTCGGACAGGATACAGGACGGAATGGTGTCCTTCCACCTAGCTTCGCGATTTGGTTGCCGAACCTAGTTATCGGATTGTTGGGGTTGGGGTTTGTGATGCGAGTTATTTTGGAAGGCAAACTGGAAGCGCAACAAAATCGAGGACAGGAACCGCCACGCTCTTTTGAAAAGCCAAAAACCCAAGAAGTTGGAGAGTCGGATTGATACGAAACTTTGATTTTCATGTGCTGAATTTGATAATATAGCAAGAGTCTTTGTTTGATTGATACATTAATAACTCCCCATAACATTTCAGGTCGAATTTAGTATGAGAATTCTTGAACGATATATTTTAACCGAGTATCTTAGAACATTTGCATTAGCGCTTGCTTTCTTTATTGCATTGGTAATTATTGTTCGGCTGCTTGATAAAGATATTAAGCGTTTTGATGAGGCTGTTTCTTATTTCACAGCGGTTCAGATTGTGCTCTTCCAAGCCCCTCGGCGGATTATCGAGGTTGTTCCGTTGGCGAGTTTTCTTGCCGTTTTCTTTGTTTTTGGGCGGGCGGTTCAAAACAATGAGCTGGCTGCTATGCAGACCGCTGGTGTTAGTGTTTATCGCCTCCTCATCCCGATTCTCGTATCGATATTTTTAATCTGTATAGCCTTTGTCGCTTTCTATAATCTGGTTGCTTCACCTGCCTATCATCGTGCGAATCAGCTGCAGAAGAAAATTCGCTTGCGTCGAAGTCGAAATGTTGTTTTCAAGGGGCAGCACAATCGATTGTTCTACATCCAAAATCTCGATTTGGAAAGCGAAACGATTGATCGGATGACGATTTATGAATTGGATCAGGATGACGAGCTAACTCGGGAAATCTTTGCAAATTCAGCCACGTGGTCGCCGAAACAGTGGCATTTGTCAAAGGGATTTGTCCGTCGTTTTGATGGTGTGTCCGAAAGTACCTTTGAACCGTTCACAACTAAGCAGATCGAGCGAGCGGAGGAGCCGGAACGCTTCGCAGGCAGCAATAAAGACCTCCGGGCGATGACGATTGGAGAGCTGCGGCAGCAGATTAAATACAAACGAACCGCAGGGCAGGCGACACGGCGTGAAGAGGTCAAGATGCACCATAAAATAGCGTACCCCTTTGCGGCATTCGTTGTAATTCTGATTGGCGCACCAATTTCGATACGCTTTGGTGGATCTGGATTTTTTGCCGGGCTGCTCGTTGCGTTCTTACTAGTCTTTATGTATTGGGGCATTTCACTGGCAACCCTCGAAGGGCTCGGTGAAAGTGGGAAATTGCCACCGGTTGTCGCTTGCTGGGGTGCCAATGTGCTTTACGCCATGATTGGAAGCCTCCTGATTTGGAAGATGCCCAAGTGAGTCGAGGGAACAAGACGTTCAGGAGTTGTTCAGGATGGTCAGATCTACCACGTCTCGCGTCTCACGCTTCACTCCCATGATTGGTCGCGTGTTCTTTCGGCTGCGCAGCCTCACAGCCATCCCCTTTATATTAATCTTAATTTATTTTGCCCATCCCTCTTTCACTTCCGCACTGGTTGGTACAGTGCCTTTGATTTTTGGTGAATGTTTACGCCTGTGGGCGGTCGGTTATGCCGGTGGTGCAACTCGTGCACGTACCTTAGGGGCTGCTAGCGATCTGGTGACGACGGGTCCCTACGCCTATGTCCGAAATCCGCTCTACTTGGGAAACCTGCTACTTAGTTTCGGTGTCTGTATTATTGCCAACGTTTACTGGATGAACATTGTGCTAGTGGTGGGATATTTTGCCCAATACCTCCCGATTATCGCTTCCGAGGAAGCATACTTGCGAGAATCCTGCGGGACGACGTATCAGACTTATTATAGGGCTGTTCCTAGATTTATTCCCCGACTTCGCAGCTATGCCAATCCCTCTGCACACAGTTTTTCCTTCTCTCGTGCGCTCAAAGCTGAAAGGCGCACATTAACTGCGATTGCTTGTGTGATTGGGTTGATTGTAGGGATGACGATATTGTAATAACCCAAGTTGCTATATTTTGTTGACATTTGACAAATTGGACTAACCCTGTGTACTTGAGACGGCTTCGGAGTTCCCTAGGTCGATTATCCAAAATCGACATGAATTTTGTCAAAAGTGTTAGATTGTGTTAGATTTTGTTAGGTTATTGTGGATAACTGACCAATTGAATCACCCCTGACGTGCTTAAGACGACTCGGTCTTTGACGGATGATCCGATAATTACAGCGTCTACGGAATTGTCGACTGCAAAATGTCAACACACCCTAGTCATTGCAAATTGGGACATTTTGCATGTTTTTTGGTAACTGCGTTATATTCTTATGTATCAACACCGCTCGGCTCGGATAGACATATCCAAGCTATCAATACCCGGACTATAGTGTAATGTTCCGGGGTGATTGAGCCTAGATTGTTGCGCTAGAGTGTTTGGTATCCTATCGCACAACGTGCTAGGTATCTTGTGCAGTGGATTGGCAAATCCACTGCGATCGGTGATTGATTCCCCTCCCGGTTTGCAACGTTCCCTATAACTGGCAACTTAAGTTGTAATACCATTCGGTTGCTTACATAACAGATTACTCGGTTCTATTGTGAAAAATTCTTATCCGAGAGTTGATAGATCTTTTCTGTTGACATTTTAAACACTTTTGATTAAGATAAAGTGTGCAATAACTATTTGTCAAGTTTTCCAATATTTGTGTTGGGTATTTAGTGTGGTAGAATCTCTCACTTTGAAAGGAGACTGATGCTTTGCGAGCGTTTGAATATGTTCCCGCAAAAACTGTAGCTGAAGCTACCTCCTTGCTCGCCGAAAAAGGCGATCAAGCAAAACCCTTGGCTGGTGGAACAGATCTCATCGTTATGGTTCGGGAGAACCGGCGGCAGTTGGAATGGATGGTGGACATCAAGGGCCTTCCTGAAACTAACGTGCTTTCATATTCCCCTGACACCGGTTTAAATCTCGGTGCGGCTGTTCCCTGTCATAAAATCTATGCGGACGATGCAACCTCCGCCGCATATCCTGGACTGATTGATGCTGCTAAGATTATTGGTGGAACCGCGATCCAAGGCAGGGCGAGTGTTGGTGGTAATCTGTGCAATGCTTCACCTGCTGCGGATACAATACCGCCGTTGATAGTGTTGGATGCAGTTTGCGTGATTGCTGGCCCAAGTGGATCAACGCGCGAAGTGCCTGTTGAGCAGTTTTGTACAGCACCGGGACAAACAGTCTTGGAAAAGGGAGAGCTTCTTATCTCATTCAAGATTCCCGCGCCACCGAAAAATTCAAGTTCGTTTTATCTCCGTTTTATCCCACGTAATGAGATGGATATCGCTGTTGTAGGTGCCGGTGCGTCGGTTGTTCTCGACGATACGAAGACGTCCTTTGTCTCGGCGCGAATCGGGCTTGCCGCTGTTGCACCAACACCGCTGCTTGCTGAGGAAGCCGGTGCATCACTCGCTGGAAAGGAAGTTTCCGACGATGCGATTAACGCTGCTGCTGAAGCAGCACAAGCAATTGCGCGTCCAATCAGCGATATGCGTGGAACGGCAGAACAAAGAACACATCTTGTCGGTGTGTTGACACGGCGTGCCTTAAACGGTGCAATTCAACGAGTGAAGGAGGCATAAGAATAGATGCCTAGAAAAGTCCACGTTCAAACAACGATTAACGGTGAAGCAGCTGAATATTTATGTGAACCTCGCCAGAGCTTGCTTGAGGTCTTGCGAGATGTGCTTTATTTGACAGGTGCCAAAGAAGGCTGTAATAATGGCAACTGTGGTGCCTGTAGCGTGATTCTTGATGGGAGTCTGGTCAATTCGTGTTTGGTGCTTGGTGCTGAGCTCGAAGGGAAATCGCTTGAAACGATTGAGGGTCTCGCTGAGCCGGACCAGCTTCATCCAATTCAAGATGCGTTTTTAGAAAATGCTGCCCTCCAGTGTGGTATTTGCACACCCGGTTTTATCATGGCGGCAAAGGCATTGTTAGATAATAACCCAAACCCAACTGAACATGAAATCCGCTATTGGCTAGCGGGCAATCTGTGTCGTTGTACTGGATACGATAAAATTGTACGTGCTGTCCAAGACGCAGCGCAAACTATGTCTTAGGAGGTAAGTGCATAATGGCAGAAAAGAAAGATTACAAAGTCGTTGGGACTCGTCCTATTCGGCACGATGGTCTTGATAAGGTTACTGGTCGCGCCCTTTACGGCGCAGATTTCCAAACTGTAGGATTGTTGCACGGCAAAGTCCTACGGAGCCCACACGCTCATGCACGGATTAAGTCGATTGATACCAGTCGCGCAGAAGCTCATCCCGGCGTGAGGGCGGTTGTGACAGCGAAGGATTTTCCTGCTATCGAAGATAAGATCACCGATCTTGGAGAGGGAGCAGCCAACGTAAAGGACCTCCAAGATAACGTACTGGCTGGCGAGAAGGTGCTCTACAAAGGGCATCAGGTCGCAGCGGTTGCGGCGATTGACCCCCATACCGCGGAAGAGGTACTTGAACTCATTGATGTTGAGTATGAGGTGCTGCCGCCGGTGATCAAGGTCCTTGACGCGATGAAGGAAGACGCACCGCTTCTGCACGAGGAGATGAGAACCGAGGAGATGGGGGAAAAGGCGGATAAGCCGAGCAACATTGCGACTCACTTCCAGCACAAACAGGGAGACCTCGACAAAGGTTTTGCCGAAGCCGATGTTGTCGTTGAGCATGACTATACGACAGAGACCGTGCATCAAGGCTATATCGAACCCCACAATGCGACTGCGTTGTATAACCCTGATGGTCAACTGACGATCTGGTGCAGTACGCAGGGCGCATTCGCTGTCCGAGGGCAAGTATCTGAGATTCTCGATATACCTGTCTCAAAGGTTAAGGTTGTGCCGATGGAGATTGGTGGTGGCTTTGGTGGGAAGATTAATGTTTACATCAAGCCGATTGCCGCTATGCTTTCCATGAAAACGGGCAAACCTGTCAAGGTCTTGATGAGTCGGGCGGATGTTTTTGAAGGCACGGGTCCGACGCCGGGTTCCGCCGTGCATGTGAAGATGGGTGCAACGAAGGATGGACGCATCACCGCTGCGCAAGCCTATCTCGCGTTTGAAGCCGGTGCATACCCTGGTTCACCTGTTGGGGCGGCGGCGTTCTGTGTTTTCTCGCCTTACAAGGTTGAAAATGCACAGGTTGATGGATATGATGTGGTCGTTAATAAGCCGAAGACCGCCGCATATCGTGCGCCTGGGGCGACCAATGCTGCATTCGCGGCGGAAACCGTCATTGACGAAATTTGTGAGAAGATCGGGATGGATCCGCTTGAATTCCGTATCCTCAATAGTGCGAAGGAGGGAGATATCCGCGTTGATGGTCCTCCGACTCCACGTGTTGGTTTCGTCGAAACGGTTGAAGCGGCAAAGGATCATCCACACTATTCGGCACCGCTTGAAGGTGAGAATACAGGACGTGGTGTTGCTTCCGGCTATTGGCCCAACTTCGGCATGAAATCAAGTGTTGTGATTAACGTTACTTCGGATGGGACGATTAGTCTTGTCGAAGGGTCAACCGATATCGGTGGCACACGCGCATCGATTGCGATGCAAGCAGCGGAAGTTCTGGGCATTCCCGCAGAGTCAGTGACGCCTACCGTGGCTGATACCGACTCCGTTGGTTACACGGATGTAACAGGTGGAAGCCGTACCGCATTTGCAACCGGTTACGCTGCTTACGAAGCCGCACAAGATGTTAAGCAGCAGATGATTGAACGTGCTGCGAAACTGTGGGAAGTTGATGCGGCAGACGTACAATTTGACGATGGCGTATTTAAATCCGTTAACGGCAAAGAGCAGGAGATCGACTTCAAAGGTTTAGCAGCGCGGTTAGATGAGACCGGTGGTCCCGTGGTTGGACGCGGCACTGCGGATCCAAACCAACCTGGTCCTTCAATCGGTCTACACGTTGTTGATGTCGAGGTTGATCCGGAGACTGGCAAGATTCAAATCTTGCGTTATACGGCGACTCAAGATGCTGGCAAGGCTATCCACCCCAGCTATGTCGAGGGACAGATACAGGGTGGGGCTGTTCAAGGTATCGGTTGGGCGTTAAACGAGGAATATATCTACAACGAAAAGGGCGAGATGACCAACGCCAGTTTCCTCGATTACCGTATACCGACCTGTCTCGACCTACCGATGATTGATGCTGTCATCGTTGAAGTTCCTAACCCCGGTCATCCGTATGGCGTTAGGGGTGTCGGCGAAACGCCAATTATCGCACCACCTGCTGCGATTGCAAATGCGGTCTATCGTGCAATCGGCGTTCGGATGAAAGAGTTGCCGATGTCGCCGGGCCGTGTCCTTAAGGCAATGGGTAAGATTTAAGTGTGTGGTCGTAAATTTTAGCATTTCAGATCCGCTCGGTTTAGCAAACTTGGTGGATCCAAAACTACAATCAGGGATATAGGGTTTTGTTGTTGCCTTGTATCCCTGATTTACTTTAATCCGCGGAAGGTGTTTCATACCATGGCAACGATTGCAATTCCCTCACTCATGCAGAAACTAACCGACGGTGTGGACCAAGTCGTTGTGGAAGGAGCAACGCTACGAGAAGTGGTCAATAATCTCGAAGCGGCTTATCCTGGTTTCAAAGATCGCCTCTGCGATGGCGATCGGATTCGTCCTAGTATTGCGGTGTACATTGATGGCGTTATGACTCGGGAAGGGATGCATCAACCTGTAGGCGAGGCGGCGAGCATCCATTTCGTGCCGGCGGTTAGTGGCGGTTTATCTAGCCGTGAATAGGATTTATATTAAAGACGAAAAAAAAGTGTGTTTTCTCTTGACAGGGTGAAGATGGTATGTTATAATGCCACTCGCCTCCGTTGAGGAGGGAAAAGATGCTCTTTGAAAGTTAAATAGTTTCTGATATACACTACGTTACGTTTTTTGACAGCAATTGATAGGGCTTGTATAATGTACATAGTCCTCCTGTCGACTTAGAAATACTGTCTGGGCCCAAGAGGGTTTGGTCGGTCTTTCTTATTGACTTATTGGAGAGTATGATACCGGCTCAGGACGAACGCTAGCGGCGTGGATTAGGCATGCAAGTCGTACGAGAATCAGTGGCTTCGGCCGCTGAGGAAAGTGGCGAAAGGGTGAGTAACGCGTAGGTAATTTACCTTTGAGATAGGAATAACAGTTCGAAAGGGCTGCTAATACCGTATACGATTGGAGTTCCTTCGGGATATCCAATGAAAGGTGGGTCTTCGGACCTATCGCTCGAAGATGAACCTGCGTCCTATTAGCTAGTTGGTGAGGTAACGGCTCACCAAGGCTACGATGGGTAGCTAGTCTGAGAGGATGATTAGCCACATTGGGACTGAGACACTGCCCAAACTCCTACGGGAGGCTGCAGTCGAGAATATTTCGCAATGGGGGAAACCCTGACGATGCGACGCCGCGTGGGGGATGAAGGTCTTCGGATTGTAAACCTCTGTGTTGTGGGAAGAATTGCTTGTAGGTGATAAGCTTGCAAGCTTGACGGTACCATGGTAGAAAGCCCCAGCTAACTACGTGCCAGCAGCTGCGGTAATACGTGGGGGGCAAGCGTTGTCCGGATTTACTGGGCGTAAAGCGTGTGTAGGCGGTCATATAAGTCGAGTGTGAAATTTCTTGGCTCAACCAGGAAACTGCGCTTGATACTGTATGGCTTGAGTACGGAAGAGGAAAGTGGAATGTAAGGTGTAGCGGTGAAATGCGTAGATATCTTATAGAACACCTATGGCGAAGGCAGCTTTCTGGTCCGATACTGACGCTGAGTACACGAAA
>JAKZSX010000351.1:0-6012 GCA_047517405.1 Candidatus Poribacteria bacterium
ACTCTATCGTGGATTCCTTCATCCTGTCCAGAGCGAGTTTCGTCTTGCCCGGATCGTCTAAAGATAGCAGCAGAAACGGCTCTACGCCGAAACAGTGGTAGCCCAGAGACCAGGGTCCCATGGTTTTTCCAATAACAGCGATCTCATCGCCGTATTCCTTCTTGAGGATTTTGATTGCATCGAGTACACACTTAGTATCCTGATGGGTCAGAAAATCTGATGGGAGCTTGATTTCATCGACATCCTCCCAGATCGGTTCGCGCATTTTAACCGTGGGCCAATTGTCCTTCTGTTCCCATTGAATCTTGCACCCTAGCGCAGAGGATTCTTGGATAATCGAGAAAACAGGCATAATTGAATCGAAACCTAACTCGGTATATCCGGTGGCGGCTAAACGTGCCATCATCTCAGGTTGACGATTGGCTTCCGGGAATGGTGCGTCCACCAAGTCCATAAGCTCGACTGTAGCGACAGACGTAGGGTTGCAGACCGGGGTTCGGTCCACAGGTTCTCTCTTCAACGCTGCCAAAACCCGTTCTCTACCGGTCATCGGGCCGACCGTTTGTTTTTGGGCTCCCATATTTTCCTCCTAATTCTGTTGGCTAGGTGCTGCAAGAATACCGCGTGTGGCTGCCATCTCCTGTTCCCGCACAATGGCGCGTACATTAGGAGCGCGAATAAGTAGCAAAGCGAGCAGCGCATCGTGGGAGTGGCCACACGGAAACGCAACCTTGTCGAGGGTTCCGTCTACCTCGTCCATCTCTCCCAATTTGATTAAACCCCCAGCAATTGCGGAGATGCGTCTGTCAGCGCGTCTGCCCTCGCCGTCAGCCTTCACTTGGTAAATCCCGTCCCCAAGATTGGTAACCGTGATAGTTAGCCCTGATTTTTTGTCCAGAATATGCAACGGGCGGGGTTCCACCGAATCGTTCGGGGAGAGCTTGCACGACTCCAGAAAAACGCGCCTACAAGCCAGTTGATGTGCGTGCCCACAGGGGAACCGGAGCAGCCCATTAGCATCTACAACCATATTTCCCAAGTGTGTCATCGCCTCGACTGAAAACTGAAGACGACCTTGAGCCTCTCCCATCTGGCTATAGGTATATACTAAAAACAGCGGGTTCTCATCCTGCCCTTGTTGGTATAGGGCGATTGTTATGTCGTGGAAATGAGGGTCCATCGGGACCAATTCAATACGTTTTCCAATATCGACTGTTTGACCCATGGTAATCTCCTCGTTAGGAATAAATCGAGCCGGTTGGTGGTGGCTGGGTTGCGATTCTTGATTTTCACTTGTAATTTTGCTTGACAACACAGGGATTTATGAGCATAATAACTAATGGTCTGACCTTTGACAAATAAGTTTAACTCAAAATTGAGGAATTGTAAAGCAAAATTTTCACTATCGTACACTATGAAAGCGCAAGAACAAGAAAAATTGACGATGAAGGAGATGAAGCCCGATACCCGCGCCTCCTTGAGTGATGGGATTGTAGAGCAGATGGTTGACCTTATTTCTCGGGACGTGCTGAAACCCGGGGACCGGTTGCCTTCTGAGAGGGAATTGTGTAAGCGGTTGGGGGTGGGGCGGAGCTCCTTGAGAGAGGCATTGCGTTCCCTTGCCGTTATGGGGATTCTGGACGGACGGGTTGGAGATGGCACCTTTGTTTCTGACAGTAACAAGCGGTATCTGGAGAAAACGCTACAGTGGGGGTTGCTGCTTGACCGTAAAAAAGTCCAAGACCTGATCGAAACCCGGCTCATGCTAGAATCTCAAACAGCGTTTTTGGCTGCACAGCGAGTCACAGCGGAGAATATTGAGACAATCGAAGAAACCCTGCGGGGTATGGAAGCGTCGATCGGGCAGCCTGAAAAATACTTGGAATTTGATTTACAATTTCACCTGACCATTGCGCGGGCAACGCAAAATTCAATACTCTACAGCCTTCTGAGCATGATACGGGGGTATCTGCAAGAGTGGATCAAGGGAAGTCTCGCTGAATCGTCAACAGGTAAGACGGAGACGCGGGCGAAATTGTCCTTGCAGGAGCATCAGAAAATCCTCCATGCCCTCCGTAAGGGAGACGCAGGTCAGGCGCAACAGGCGATGACTGAGCACATTCTCTCCAGTAGCGTTGATCTTCAGAGGTGATGCAGGTATCATCTTTGACGAGGAATTGCAGATGAAACAGAGCAAATTTCCCCAAAATTGGGATGAAAAACGGGTGCAGCAAGTCATCGCTCACTACGAGGAACAGACAGAGGATGAAGCCACCGATGAAGATGAGGCTGCCTTCGGAGATGCTGTATCCCAAACAGTTATACAAATCCCCCAAGAATTGCTTCCTGTCGTTCGCAAGCTGCTCGCCAAACATTTAGGTTGACTCAGCACGCGTCAACCGGATTGAGTCCGCAAATTTCCCCGCCGCCACAGGTTGGGTTGTGAGCCTACCAAGCTGTCAATCCGTCACCCGCCGGAAATAATCCTCAAGTCCACCCATTGGCGTGAATCCCAGTATCCGTTTCGCTTTCTCGACCTGATATTTTCCCTGCGCGAAATAACTCAGTAGATTGAAGGATTGGAAGTTACCGGGAACGGATTCAATCTCTAATGCCAAGCGACAGGCGTGTTGCAGGTCTTCCCACACCACTGTGAAGGGTGGAAAATCGCCTTGAGCGGCAGCTTCTGTCGGCTTCGGACCGAGACCGTTAAAGAGAAAACAGACGGTTTGGATATCGTATGTTCGCGAGAAAATCTCGCATATCTCCATACTGAGATACTTGGTAATCCCGTAATACCCGACACCCGGTGCCAGCGGTGCATCATCAATATCAAATTCGTGATCGTATGCGTTACGGATTAATTGAGGACCCGTGTGAACCACCTTTTTGATGCCGAGTGCGGCGGCGGCTTTCATCACATGATATGCCCCCTTCGTACTCACCTCAAAACTCACCACCGGATCATCGCGGAGGACGGTAAAGTTCATAATGGCATCCATCCCGCGGCAGGCCTCCAATACATCCGGATATGAGGTTACATCAACATTGATAATCGGTTTTCCCGCTGAATGCGGCACAATATCCGTGAGGCGTAGATCGTAGTCCTTTTCCAAGTCTGGCGTGACGTAAGGGGCAATATTGCCAGACGCGCCTAGCACAAGCACTTTTTTCATGGGTGGGTCCTCCTATCTGTGAACTGTAAAACATAAAATATGATTGCGTTGATGAGCTCCTTCATTCGCTTGTACGCTCCTTTGCTCTACCTAGATGGGGCGATGTCCTCAGGTAGAGGTTCTGAAAATCGTGAGCGGGCTGATACCCAATCCCCCGTGCTTGATCGATTAGGAATTTGGGATTGGGAATATCCGCACAGATATGATAAACTGCCCACCGTTGTGTCCACCATGCGCTGCTGCTACTGTCGCGGTTCAAGGCACAGCGAAACGCACCCGCGGCATCGCGGATATCAAGCCACGCTAGGCTTGGCGTTTCCCTCTGAACCGCTTCCTCAAGCACCAACTCTCCTAGTCGCAGACCCGTTACTGTAACCAAGTGCTCCCGCGCAAACTCGCGGGCGGTTAACTCGCCCAAATACTTCGTCATCTCCACAATTTCCGGCGATGGGAGGGGCTTCCAGAGTTCAGTGATATACACATCGTCAGGGTAGGTGCTGAAAATAGATAGGGTGCTCGCACAGATAAATTTCTTTATGCCCGCTTCAACCGCTGCGCTGAAGAGGATATGTGTGCCGCGCGTTGCCAAGTCCAGCAGTATCTGCTCGCGTTTTAATTCGTCCGATGGCAGGTCAGTCGGTGGTTCGCCGGTATGAATCAGGGTATCAATCCCCCGAAGAGCTTCCCACGAATCTTCGGGATCCAAAATATTTCCCTGAGTAAAATCGCAGCCTTCTGCTACGTCAACTGGTACACTGTCCATGAGGCGGACGCTATGGTCATCCTTGAGTTCAGTCGCTATCGCCTGTGCTAGCTGACTGGATGCACCGGTAATGAGAATATTCATTGCGTTACCTCCTTCGTATTTTTCTCATCATATCAGAAAGCCCTGAACCTGTCAATTTTTTTCCTTTCCTCCGGCGAAAGATGATATAATACTCCGAGTTGCGACCTTACCCCTGTAGTCGGGGCATCTTGCCCCGATCTATAACCGGAGTAACCTATGCCGTTTCAACAGATTTGTCGGACCTACCAGCAAAATATCCAGCACACCCACGCACAGAACGATGCAACCGCTGAACTCTCCTTGCATCCGTATCTCAAGACGTTTTTGGAAAAAACGGCAGAATTTTTAGGAAACGAAATTACGGTTATGTCAGAACCGCGAAGACTGGAGATTGGTAGACCGGATTTTGTTGTGAAAAGTGGCTTACTTCCAGTTGGTTATGTTGAGGCAGAAGCATACGGCAGGGACCTTGATGCCCTCACAGGTCATGCCAAAACACAAAACGAGCGGTTCATCGAAAACCTTGATAATTTCATCCTCACCAATTTTGTCGAATTTCAGTTGTACGCGGAAGGCCAACTGCGTGCGTCGGCACGAGTTACGGACGAAAGTACGGTTTCCTTAGAGAACTTGCTCGATCGGTTTCTGAGCGCGAGTCTGATACAAATTGGCACTCCAGAGGCACTTGCCAAACACCTTGCACGCCGCACTCGCGAACTCCAAACCCAAATCACAACGACGCTTACCGATGAAAACAGCGGTATCTACCGGATGTTTTCCGCGTTTAAGGAACTGCTCTTGACTACGCTGACCCCCGACGATTTCGCAGATATGTACGCACAAACCCTCGCGTATGGACTCTTCGCAGCACGATGCACACTTCCCAACGGAACAAACTTCTCACGGCATACTGCCTACGCTGCGCTTCCACCGTCAAACCCGTTTTTGCAGCAACTCTTCCACCAAGTCGCCTCCCCAAATCTTGAGGAGAACGTCACCTATATTTTAGACGATATTGCCAACCTGTTGGCAAACGTTCCCACAGAGATGCTCCGCACCGCTTTTGTTGTCCAAGCCCATTTTGAAGATCCGGTCATCCATTTCTACGAAACCTTCCTCGCTGAATATGACCCGCAACGCCGCATTGACCGTGGGGTCTACTATACACCGCCACAGGTTATCTCCTATATCGTCCGCTCTGTTGATGCATTGCTCAAAACAAAACTAGACAAACCCGATGGACTCGCCGATGATAGTGCGCTAATTCTCGACCCCGCCACAGGCACCGGCGGCTTCCTCTTGGCAGTGTTGAACCACATCAGTGCATACATCACAACCACCTACGGCACAGGGATGTGGAATCGCTACATTAACGACGCACAACTCGTACAGCGGCTCTTCGGTTTTGAGATTTTGGTCGCGCCGTATACGATTGCACATCTGAAACTGAGCCTGTTTCTACGAGCGCAAGGGTGGGACGCAGTGAAACATCTCCGTATTTATCTTACCAATACACTGGAGGAACCGGTCGAGAAGGAACTGTACGCCTTTGCAGAGTTTATCTCCGATGAGGCGGATGCGGCGGTTTCGGTGAAACGGGACGAGCCGCTCCTCGTTATCCTCGGCAATCCACCCTATCCCCGCGATTCCGCGAATCCAAGCCGCGATAGCGATGGGCAGTTCACTTTTATCGGGGGACTGATTGAGGATTACAAACAGGTAGATGGTCAGCCGCTCGGTGAGAGGAACTCAAAAGCACTGCAAGCGGATTATGTGAAGTTCATCCGGTGGGCACAGTGGCGAATTGATAAAAACGGTGAGGGGGTTGTCGGCTATATCGTCAACAACAGTTTCCTTGACGGTCCTATCTTTCGCGGGATGCGAAAGAGCCTGTTGGATAGTTTCAACGCCATCTATCTGCTCAATTTGCACGGCAGTAGCAGAAAGAGGGAAGTTGCCCCAACAACACAGAGAGATGAAAATGTCTTTGACATCGTGCAAGGTGTCTCCATCCTGCTGTGCGTCAAGCAACGCGATAATCCTGCCCCC
>JAKZSX010000352.1:0-2684 GCA_047517405.1 Candidatus Poribacteria bacterium
GAGTATTATCAGCATTGTAGCCAATACTACCCTATATCAATTTTTTCCCTAGGGGACAAAAATAATTTTAATCTGCTCATAGTGGATATCGGCACATATAGTCGGTGAGATGAAAAACATATTAACAGAATCTCAAAATACTCGTTTTGCCCTAATAGAAAATACTCCTGTGCCCTTCCAGAGTGGTTTAACACTTAAATCATTCGTTATTGCTTTCCTGCTGATTCCGATCACTGTTGCCTGGATTATTCAGCTTGAAGTAATTCGCCATACCTTCCCAACGCTTGTTCATCCGCTATCGCATGTCATTTTTACGCTCTTCTGGCTCGTTCTGATTGGGTACATATTCGGCAAAATCTCCCCCAAGCTCGGTCTTTCTCAACAGGAGCTCCTCACGATCTATTTCATCCTATGTATTGTCTCCACCCTTTGTTCGTACGACTGTATGGAGATCTTCGTACCAATCATGGCACATGCGTTTCGGTTTGCTAGTCCCGAAAACGAATGGCGTCAGCTGTTTTGGCGCCAACTTCCAGAGTGGCTTACCATTCACGACGAAAAAGCGGTGACGGCTCTTTACGAAGGGGGTTCAAGCCTTTATATTGAGAGACATTTAAAGGCATGGCTTGGTCCGGCGGTAACGTGGATGGCGTTTATCTTTACGTGGATGGTTGTGATGCTGTGTATCAACGCGCTGTTGCGAATCCAGTGGATCGAGCGCGAGCGGTTGACCTATCCCCTGACCCAACTCCCGTTAGAGATGACCAATCCGAGGTTGGGGTTCTTCAGAAACAGGCTGATGTGGCTCGGTTTCGGCATCGCCGCTTTGATTAGTATTGTGAACCTACTCCACTCAATCAACCCTGCTGTCCCCTATATTCCCGTCAAGCGCCAGAGCATCAGTCACTATTTTACCACCCGTCCTTGGAACGGGATGGGCAGTGTGCAAGTCGCTTTCTATCCTTTTGCAATCGGTATTGGCTTTCTCATACCGCTAGATCTTCTGTTTTCATGTTGGGCATTTTTCTGGATCTACAAGATCGAACTGATGGTTGGTAGTGTCGTGGGCTGGCGTGGTCTCCCGCGCTTCCCTTATCCCGCCGAACAGGGTTTCGGTGTATATATGGGGCTGCTAGGATTCGTCCTCTGGACTGGCAGATCTCATATCAAAGGGCTGGTGCGTCATCTGTTCAGTTCCCGCGCTTCTCCGTCACAACTAGATGATTCCGGCGAACCGATGCCATATCGTCTTGCTTTCGGGGGTATCCTAATCGGTACGGTTTTTCTAATGGCATTTTCCTATAAAGCTGGCATGTCGCTGTGGGTGATTCCAATTTTCTTCGCAATCTACTTCTTATTGGCGATAATGATCACCCGGCTAAGAGCCGAGTTGGGGTTCCTAGTACACGGTCTGAAATACATCAGTCCACATAACATGATTATTGTCGGTGTTGGCACAGGGCGACTTAATTCCAGCACACTGACCGTCTTTTCGCTATACATGTTTTTCAATCGCGCCAATTGGGCAAATCCAATGCCGGAGCAACTAGAAGCCTTGAAAATCTCGGAAAGGCGGCATATTAACCCGCGTCATACAGCCGTTGCTATTCTGCTTGCAACGGTGATCGGATCAGGAGTGACTTTTTGGTTCTTATTGGATACCTACTATCGACATGGTGCAGAATCTGGCTACTTCGATCCCGCCACATTGGGATTTGGGCATGAGGTTTATGTGCAACTTGAAAATTGGCTGAACTCTCCCAAAGAACCAGATCGTCTAGCACTTGCCTTTATGGGGGGTGGGCTTGTGTTTACTGTCTTGCTAATGCTTTTGCGAGCACGCTTCCTGTGGTGGCCTCTTCATCCGCTCGGTTATGCCACAGCCCAAAGTTGGGGAATGGGGAATCTGTGGTGCTGTTTATTTGTTGCTTGGGGATGCAAGGCTCTCATCCTGCGTTATAGCGGATTTAACGCATATCGACGCGCAATTCCGTTCTTTTTAGGACTCGCGTTAGGAGACTATATCTTGGGTAGCCTCTGGAGTATTTTAGACATTCCAACCACTATTTCTTTATATCTATTTTTTCCTTAGTATGCGATTGCGCATCGCTTTGAGTCAAAACCCCGGCTCAACCAAGTCGTGTCAGATACTGCCCCACGATGTCTATCCCCACAAGATCGCTATATGCCTTCTGGAGACGGTCAGTAACCGGTCCCGGTACACCGCCATCATCGATGATTGAACCGTTGACAGAGGATACAGAACAGATGCAGAAGCTAGTGGAGGTGACGAAAGCTTCGTCCGCCGTGTAGACATCATAGAGATCGATGTCTGCCTCCCGCACTTCAATATTCAGCCCTTTGGCGAGCTCAATGACAGTCTCACGGCTTATACCCGCCAAGACATACTGTTCCTTTGGTGTGACGACCACCCCGTTTTTGACGATGAAGAAGTTGCTCCCAAGTCCTTCGGATATATTGCCATTGATATCCAACAAGATAGAGAACGCGTCCGGGTTCTGTGCCTTCACCTCTTGGTCGGCAAGCACTAAGTTGATGTAATTGTGCACTTTGACCCTAGGACTCATGCACTCAGGCGGCGTCCGTCTTATCGAAGGGATGACGACGGTCAGGCCGTCACGGTAATACCGCGCTCTCGCAGCAAACGGCAACGGATTGCACTC
>JAKZSX010000353.1:0-7089 GCA_047517405.1 Candidatus Poribacteria bacterium
TTCTTCAGGTCTTCGCTGCTGTATTTTGACGTGCCGGACTTGTCGAGCAGTTGCGCGGCGATAGTCAGCTTATCGTTATGGCGGCTGCCGACATCAACAGAAATGGTGAAGACAAAGAGATCGTTGATTGGATTTTGGGAACAATAGAGTTTGACACCTTCGTGATAGTCGGCGATTTGGTAGTCTTTCGCCGCATCAACAAAGACAGGCTCAATTTCTTCCACAGGCATTTCCAAGACCTCTTTGACAAAATCGGACTGCCGTGTGGCATCAATCTCAATTGTATTGAGGGCAGGCTTTTCAATAGAAGGAACCTCGTGCTGCTCATCTATACGATAGCCCGCCACATAGTTGTCGCCAAAATATCGGTTCGCGACAGCGACAATGTCCTGTTTGGTCAACTTCTCCATGCGCGAGATTTCCTCTACGGTGGTATCCCAATCCTGATGGGCTAAGAACGAATCGCGCATGATACTCACCCGCGCACTATTAGACTCCAAATCTGCTTTCTGATATTTTTTAAAGTCGGTCACAACCGCTGGAATGATCCATTCTTCAAACTCGCCTTTTTTGATTAGCTCAATCTGTTCTAGTAGGAGTGCCTCGACCTCTTCGAGAGACTGTCCCTCCTTGGAAATGCCCCACAGATATTGCGCTCCATAATCGTTGTCCAGATAGGGATAGGAGCCAGCCTGTCGGACTTTTTGCGCTTGATTGAGGTTTAGGTTGATTAGCCCTGCAGTCGCGTTGTCTAAGGTCATGTCGAGAAGTTTCAAAGCTTCTGCATCAGGATGGTTACGGCTTGCGGTCCGGAACGCAAGTAGGACATATTCCTCGGCTTGATATTTGACCGTTACACGCTCGGCGCCTTGAAGTGATTCTTCTTTCCATGTTTTGGTTTCGGGGAGTTCCTTCGGCTGCCACCGGGAGAAGTGTTCGTCGATAATATTAATCGTCTCCTCGCTATTGATGTCACCGGAGATGTGGATTGCCATGTTATTGGGCACGTAATAGGTATGGTAGAACTGGTACATCTGCTTCAGGGACGGGTTTTTCAGATGTTCGGCTGAACCGAGAGTCGTCTGTTGGCCATACGGGTGATCCTTATAAAGCAGGCCCCTGACAGCCTCACTGATGATACGACCTTTGCTATCCATTGATCGGTTCTTTTCTTCATACACCGTTTCAAGTTCGGTGTGGAAGAGGCGGAAAACCGGGTTAATGAAGCGATCTGATTCAATAACCGCCCACTGTTTCAGGCGGTTGGCGGGCAGATCGACCTTATAAACGGTTTCCTCGACCCAGGTGTGGGCATTTACCGCAAGTCCGCCCATCGCTTTGTACAGCTTGTCGAGCTCGTTGGGGATGCCGTATTGGGCAGCGAGTTGCGCCGTTTCGTTAATCGAGGCGTAGATCTCTTTCCGTTTTTCTGGATCGGCTTGGTGGAAGTGCTGTTCATAGAGATCTGTGATCCTATCCAAGTGCGATTTCTCTTTTTCGTAATCGAGGGTGCCGAAATTCTGGGTGCCCTTAAAGAGCATGTGCTCTAGGTAGTGAGCGATGCCGGTTGCATCTGAGGGGTCATGCTTGCTGCCGGCACGGATTGAGATTTCCGCATAGAATCGTGGTTCTTCATGATTTTCGGTGAGATAAACAGTCAAGCCGTTGTCCAACTGATAAATTTCGGCCGCCATCGGGTCGGCTGGATTCGGTTCGGAGATACGCTTATAGCCAGCCCAGCTGGTAGATACAATCAAGCTAAAAATTAAGGTATAAATAGAGAGTTGAAATAAAATCTGTCTGCTTTGGTACACCTTTGGAATCCTCCTTGTAGAAAAAATGCCTTCACAGAAATATCTTTTTGTGTTAGACTTATCGAACCCTGTGGCTTTAGGTAAAAGCTTGAATATTATAACGCAAGTTGCTATATAGCCCGTAGGTCAAGCTCCCATACTCGACACCTGCTAGAAGTAACCAAATTTACATAAGATTCGGGTTGCTGAACGACGAGCGGCGATTTTCTCGATTTAGCGTGAATCCATCCAATACGACACACATGTCGCCCCTCTGGGGCTTTGGGTATTTGGTGTCTCCCGTGTGCTATAAACATGCCGCCCCGCTGGGGCTTTAAGAGGCAAATTGATTTAACACTAGCAGTTTGGTTTATTATACCATAACCAACCTTCGTAATACACACTGCAACCCCAAAAATCTGTGTGTTAGTATTGACACACTACATTTCACGCAAGGAGTTACACCATGACCGGTGAAGAAAAATTTTCCTTCGATCTCGAAGGCTATCTAATTATTAAGAATGTATTGTCCGCCGATGAAGTTACGGAGATGAATGAAATCGCCGATCGTGCCTTTCCGCCCGAAGACGATGGCACAAGCTACCGCCGATCAAGTCGAGTTTCGCACTGGGGGGAACCGTTCAGAAAACTGATAGATCACCCCAAAGTGCTGCCCTATCTAATCGAGTTAATGGGTCCCAAGGTTCGACTCGATCACGACTACTGCATCTTCATGACCGAGGGGGGCCAAAGCGGCAGGCTGCATGGTGGACCTGAAGTTGTCGGGGATCACTGGTACAAATATTGGGACGGCGTAATGCGCAATGGGTTGAGTGTTGTCACGTACTTCTTAAGCGATGCGGCAGAAGGCGATGGCGGATTTGCGTGTGTTCCGGGTAGCCATAAAACCAACTTTGTATCAAGCCTACCCGACGATATCCGCGGTTTTGAACGTCCCACACACTATGTCGTGCAACCGGCAGTCGAGGCGGGTGATGCGCTGTTCTTCACGGAGGCACTCATCCACGGAACGATGCCGTGGCGCGCTAAACATGAGCGGCGATCGCTGCTCTATAAGTATAGTCCAGGACACTCGGCGTGGTCTCAAAACTACTACGATCTGGACGAATTCGACGACTTGACGGAACAGCAAAAGCGAATGTTGATGCCACCTTCGATCGGTCAAAGACCCGATGTGATTCAGGAGGGGTAAGCGTCCGCAGATCAGGCGGCGCGTTTAAGCGCGGGCAGTAGCGGTCTTCGGAGGGCAGAGGAGACCGCTATCGCGCTAGCAACCATTCCTGCCAGAAATACCGAAATCAGTGTTATGGTAAGTGAGAGCCAAGGCACTTGAGCCCCTGGGGTCGCTAGGTGCGGTGCCACTGCGATGAGGGCGGCAAGGCTGCCAATAAGAATCCCAGCCAATAGGAGAAACCCATTCTCCGACAGAAGCATCAGCGATAGCGTCGTTCTGCGAAAACCGAATGCGCGCAGGGTTGCCAACTCTCCACTTCGTTCGATGACGTTCCTCAGCAAAACGATTCCCAGACCGAGTGTGCCGAGAAGCAGTCCAAGTCCGCCAAGTATCTGGAAGGTAGAGAGGTAGGTATTTTCAACGGCTCGATAACTGGCTAACTTTTCAGCCGTTGATCTAACATCTAAGCCGTAATCGTTCAATGTACTTTCCAGCGTGTGTCCAATGCGCTCTGCGGTTTCGGCGGTGCCTGTAGCGTCGAGAGATGAAGGGGTCTGAATTAAGAAATACGCATATCCGCTCTGGCTTGGGAAGTGTTTCTTGAAATTGGCTTCGGAAACCAACAGCTCGCTCTGGAAGATACTGCGCTGTAAAAACCCGACTAAACGAAGCTTTAGTGTTTCGCCTAATTCGTTCTGGACGCTCAACTCATCACCAAGCCCAAGATGCAAAATCCACTGAGCTGAATTGTAATCTCCAATGGCTGGAATGACGCCCGGTTCCAGCTCGGCTTCCAGTAACTCCCACGGATTCTCTTGCGCTACAGTTACACCTTGGAATTGGAATCCACCCCGTTCGATAAAGTCCTTTGAAGCCCCTAAAATTCGAGGTTTTTGGGGACGATAAAGATTGAGGCAACTTGCATCTTCCCCCGGAAGGATACGGAACGGGAAGATTTCAGCCTTAGCGGTAGCGTCCGAGTCAGATTCCGAGAATCCCAACTCAAATCGCCCTTCCCGAGAATTGAGGTGATGATGCAACGGGATGTCAGATTCAGCTACCAGAGCAAACCCGCCGGTGCCGGATTCCTTTTGTTGAGCTGCCCCCTGTTCACCCTCAACATGCCGGTTTGCACCCACTGCAACGATGACGAAGCAGGCGCAGCCGACCAACGCAGCACAAAGCATACTACGACCTGGATGGCGTCCGCTATTTTTAATCCCCATTTGCGCTGTTACGGCGACTCTCGGCTGACTCGCCACTTCCTTACCTGATCGTAACCATATGGCAAAGAAAGCCAACCCCGCAATCAGTAACAACACCCCGCTGCCGAAAAATATTCCAGCTGAAGCAGTAGTCCCGGAGACAAGGGCAAATATCGTCAGAGCGAGGGCGATCCCCAAGCTGGCAAAGGCAAGGATTCGATTTCGAGCGGTGGCACCCGAACTTCGATTGGAAAGCCCATCGGCGACCGATACCCCTGCAATTAGGGCGGGAATAGGGACTTTGCCGAACTGCCGAACAGTCCAACCGATCGAAAACAGTACCACCACAAGAGCGATTAGATACCCTAGAACAAGGCTTAATGGGTTGATATGCAAAAACAGGAAAGGCGTCCCGACCGCCGCTAACCACCAAGTTCGCAGACCAGCCATCAGCAACCAAGCGTAAATGACACCCCCTCCGAGCCCTATTACGCCGCCAATCCCAGCGATTAACCCACCTTCCTTCATAAAGCGCCGGCGGACGGTCGAGATGGGATACCCCGCAGATAGTAGAATACCGATCTCGCTCGCCCGTTGTTCGACGCCAAGCCTGAAAAGCAGTCCTACCAGAAGGGCAGCGGATACGATGAGAAATAGGCTGAACCCGATAAAGAGGGAACTAAAATCTGTTGCCCCGGTGGCAGCTGCTAAACCATCTGCTTTGACGGGTTGAAACACCAAACCGGCCTGTTCCGGACGGATTTTGTCTAACAACCGCCTCTGAAAGTTGGCATGGGTTGTTTGAAGATCGCCACCCAAAACTGCCCTGATCTGAATAGCGGTTAAATCGCCGAACCGGCTACTCCACAACCGTTGCGCCGTTTTTTCTGATACAAACGCTTTGGGGGTCGCCCGGAAAAGATCCCAGTATACTTCATCTTTGGGACGAATCTGGTTGAGATCGATCGGAAAGGGCGCGTTCCATTCGGACATATCACCCGCTTCATGAATCCCCGGAAATTTTGGTGTCAGTCCTCGATCAGCGGCTAACCCTTTGATTGCAACAACCCCCTTCAATCGGAATTGCGCATGTCGTGTCAATAACTGTTCTCTGGGGCCCACAATGTAGTAGCTCACATCAATCTGGTCTCCAACCTTCACGCCCAAATCTGTGGCAGTCCATTCGTTGAGGAGAATTTCGTCATCAGCGAGCGGGGGTGCCGGTGAGCCGTCGGTCAATTCAAGGGAAAAGGCACGCCGCGTATCTAAGCCCGTAATCGTTGAATACGGGACCGTTCGCCGATTGGCGGCAATGGTGTTAGCTAAGTAGGTCAGGATTGGTAGAGACAGTGTCCGCCGCTCAACCGCGACCGCTTTGGCAACCTCAATGATATTCGGCTTGAGCAGAAATTGCGTGCTTTCAAGGGAGAGATACCCCACTCCCCCGATGGATTCGGAAGAGACATGACGCAGCATTAATCCGAGGTCTTCTAATTTCAAAGCCTGACCCAATCTATTTTGTAAAGCGGAAAGAACATCAGTTGTAGTAGAATTGGATAAGTTAGGAGATGCAGCGGACACGAAAATCGCGTTGACCTCCGTTCCACTTCCGAGAGCTTTTTGCAGGACAGCAAGAGAAACGTAAGCATTCAGTGGATAGCTTTGATTGGGCAGCAAACCAAAGCTGCCGATACCACGGTCTGGTAGGATCTTCGTAACGGTGAGTCGGAGGGTTTGAAGGACGTCCGATGAATCCCGGTGACCTAGTAAAAATTCGCGATGGATGTCACTGTGTCTTTCAAAGTAGAGGAGTATGTGGTCACCAACGGCTATACCCAATTCGTTCTGAAGAGACTGGTTGATATGGACTGATGGAAAGCTCTGCCCCGGCTGTTTTTCCAAGGAAGGAGCGGATTGACCGGGCGCGTCCTCCCACAAGTCCGTAAATCGTTGATCGATCCCTTGGATCTGAACACGAGAAGCACGCGCCTTGGTACTAGCATTGACCGCAGCCCCGTTCAAAAGAATCGCTGGCACCGTTTCCCGATGAAATTGTGCTTCACCCTCTAATTTGCGCGATAAATCGGTCGCTAACCCTTCACGAAAAAATCGCTCTGATGCCAGTGCGTAGTCGATCCGCCCCAGTCGATCCAAGGTGAGATCTCGTAGGCTGCCCCGGACGGAGTCACCGACGAGCAGCGCACCGGTGAGCACCGCCGTTGCCACCGCAGCACCGAGCAACACGGCGAGCTGAATTCGCCAAAAATAGCTTAAACTTCGGCGCATCTGCCCGCCTCCAGTTCAAAACGTCGTTCGAAACGAGACGCAAGTTCAAGGCTGTGAGTTACCACAATCAGAATGTTTTGCTCGGCTTGGTGTAGTTCAAACAGTAGGGAAGACACCTCATCGGCAGTAGCGTGATCGAGGTTTCCTGTGGGTTCATCACAGAGGATGAGGCTGGGTTGGTTGATAAGGGCACGTGCGACTGCCACGCGTTGCCGCTCGCCGCCGGAGAGCTCGGCGGGTCGATGACTCAAACGATGGGCAAGCCCAACCCGTTCAAGGAGTTCTCGTGCGCGTTTTTCGGCATCATTATCGCGGTTTTTGAAAGCCATGGTGGGGATCAGCACATTTTCCCAGACCGAATACTGGGGCAACAGATGGTGGTCTTGAAAGACAAAGCCGACCCCCTGATTCCGAAACCGGGCGAGTTGTGGTTCTGGTAGTCCAAACGGATCCTCGCCGTTGATTTCAATCTGTCCTGACGAAGGTCGCTCCAATGTGCCGATTAGGTGCAGCAGTGTACTTTTCCCGGAACCAGAGGGACCGGTAATGGCGAGGGATTCGCCTTGCGCCATTTCAAATGAAATGCCACGAAGCACTTCAACCGGTTGCG
>JAKZSX010000354.1:0-5643 GCA_047517405.1 Candidatus Poribacteria bacterium
GCATCGAATGTGTCGACCGATATCGGCACGCTAAAACGTTGCGACGGTACGACCTGAATGATGTCTCCCGCGGCGATATACTCCTTCGCCCGAAGGACAACCTGATGGTAATCTTCTTTCGTAAAGTTTGACGTGACAGGCACATTGCTTGGACTTCCAATTGGCTTATTAGTGTAATTCGTCAACAATGGCTGCTTGAGTTTAGCGATGAGTTCATCGATCTGATCAAGTGCGGCTTCGTAGGCTTGGTCAACGTCGCCATTGATGTGGGCATTGGCGACCACCTTAATCTGATGGTTCACATGGTCGAACACTAAGAGTGTATCGGTCACCATGAAAAAGCAATCGGGTAGTTCTCGATCATCCTCGGTGGTGTCCGGGAGGTCCTCGACGAAGCGCACCATGTCGTAGTTCAGGTAGCCGACCGCCCCGCCGTGAAACCGCGGCAATCCCTCAACCTCAACGGGACGATAGCGAGTCATCAGTTCCTCAAGCGCCTCCAATGGATCTTCGGTTTCCAGTTCGACCGTTTCCCCCGTACGGAGATCATCAACCCGGACCAGATTGCCTCTGCTCCTAAGTAGGATTGATGGGTCGCTGCCGAGAAACGAATACCGAGCGACATGTTCACCACCCTCGACACTCTCCAACAGAAATGCGTAATCACTCGCTCCGATCTTGTAAAACGCGGACACAGGGGTTTCCATGTCCGCTAGAATCGGTTTGTAAACGGGAATCAAGTTTCCGTGTCGCGCTTTTTCTCGAAAATCTTCTAAACTTGGGTAATACATGAGAGTCTCCTTAAAAACTATCAATACACTGCATCCGGATCAAAAACCTTTTCACCAACGATGCGCGTAGCGTTGCCACCGGGGGAGACTTCCCGAAAGAAACAGGAACGATAGCCGGTATGGCACGCCCCGCCTTTCTGTTCGACTTTGATTAGCAGCGCATCAGCATCACAATCAAAGGCGACCGTTCGCACGGTTTGCGTGTGTCCTGAAGTCTCCCCCTTGATCCAGTATTCCTGGCGGGAGCGGCTCCAGAAGCAGACACACCCTGATTCTAATGTTCTCCGCACTGCTTCACGGTTCATATAACCAACCATGAGGACCTCTTTGTTTTCATCATCCTGTATGATGGCCGGGATTAAACCGTCCTGATCGAGTTTGAGTTGATTTAGGATTTCCATTTTTCCTCCTCGTTTGGCAGAAAATAGGCACAAAAAAAGCCGTAGACAACGGAGTTCGTATGCCTACGGCTTCGGTTTCTAGATATGAGTCCAAAGATTCATCTCAGCAAAGGCACACCGCTCCCCTCAACACAACGCCACCACCAATGCCAATGATGAGATGCGATTTGAAATTGTGGTTGTCGGTTCAGGGTTTGCATAGTGCCTTTCAACTTCCTACTTATCAAGATAGTTAAAGCATATCACAATTCCAGTTTCGGTGTCAAGAAAATTGTGGTTTCCTTTTATCCAACCAACGGCTTCAAAAATTCGATGCTTCGACGCGCAATCGTTTCTGGATCGGGCTCAAAGTTGAAGACCTCGGTCGAAAGGTAACCGGTGTAGTTGATTTCTTTCAATGCTTCGATAATCGGTGGATAATCTACATTACCGGAACCGGGAAGATAGCCGTTATCGTCGTTAGTGTGAAAATGCGCTACATGTTCAGCGTATGTGCGGATCTGCGTAGGCATGTCCAAATTTTCGGCGGCTGTGCTTGTTACATCAAGGATAATCTGGAAATTCGGATTATCCACCGCTTTGACCATCTCCACCGCCGCTGCTGGTGTATTGATGAAATTGGTGCTCTGGCTTGTCAACGGCTCCATGCACAAGATGACATCCTGCTCCTGAGCAAATTCGGCACACGCCGCGAAAGTTTCTTGCGCATAACCCCACGCCTGTTCTGGTGTCAATGGATCCAGCACATTGCGTTCATTAGGCGAACCGATGACCATAATCTTCCCGCCCAGATCAGCACAACACGTGATCAGCGCGAAAAAATAATCCCGTGTTTTCTCGCGAATCTCTCCGTCGGGATGATTGACATGCAACCCCTTTGGCGAAACCAGCAGCCAGTGGAGTCCAGCGATTTCGATCTTCGCTGCAGCTGCTGCTTTGCGGATACGATCTCTCTCGGTTTGGCTGATGTCCAACACCGATTCCGAGAGTGTGAAGGGCGCGAGCTCCACCGCATCGTAGCCGAGTTTGGCAGCGCACGAGAAGACATCTTCAATCTGCCAATCCTCAAACATTTCGTTGCAGATAGCCAGTTTCATGGTCAACTCCTGATTCCGTTTAGTTAAAGATCTTCCTTCCACCGCTGGATGAGACCTACATCAATGTCGAACTGGTCCAGGGTCTTCGTGATGACGAAATTAATCATATCATCAACCGTCTTGGGGAAGTGGTAAAAGCCCGGCATGGCCGGCAGCACCACTACTCCCATTCGGGACAGTTTGAGCATGTTTTCGAGATGGATAGGACTGAGCGGCGTTTCACGGGGCACGAGGACCAGTTTACGCCGCTCTTTGATGCAAACATCGGCAGCACGTTGGATGAGGTTTCGGGAGATGCCAGTCGCTATCGAAGCAATAGTCCCCATGCTGCACGGTGCAACGACCATCCCCACGGTGCGGAAAGAGCCGCTGGCAATCGATGCCCCAATGTCGGACTGATGGTGATAGATTACCTGATCTGACGCATAGCCGATAAGGGATTCAAGGCGGAAATTGTCCAGATCAACGCGGATCTGTAGTTCTTCCCACAGTGCCCTTGCGCCGGAGTCGGAAATCGTCAAGTGGATTTCATAGTCGTCGCATTGGGTGAGGGTATCCAATAGACGCACACCGTAGATGACGGCACTTGCTCCCGTTATCCCGACAATTATACGTTTCAAGCAATCCTCCCGGCTTACTCATGAAACAGTGGCAGGTTGTCATCGGCGTTAAACGCGAGTGGCTGCAGTTCGCCAACAACCTCTAGATCGGTGCGCAGTTTTGCATCTTCAAGCAGGACTTCGGAGATGTCCACCTCCGCTAGACCGAGGGTACTTTCAATTCGCACCACTTTTGCCTGTTCAGGCGGGGTCAGTCCAATCGTGTTCAGTGCGATCTCAATAGCCTCCTGGTCTGTGTCGTAATAGAAGGGTGTTTTCGATTTCTGCGGTCCCATCCCGGTGATGCCGTTCATGTATGTTGCGTGCCGATCCATCTTTTCCACAAGGCGCGTCGTAGTAAAGTCTGCCAGCCCAACCCCTGTTGCGTTACCGTCGCTATCGTCTGTCAGGTCTCGGACGAAGATTCGCACAATTGCGGGCTTCTCCGGCTCTGGCTCAAGAATCTGCATCATACGACCGATGATGTTTGTATCCATCCCGGTCCCGCTGATGTTCTTGCCCATCCAGTCCACGATTAAGAGGTCGAAGGCATCAAACGGAAGGCGTCCCATCAACGATTTGGATTCGACGAGGAGTTCCCGTTCTCGACGCATCAGTTCACCGGCGCGCATCGCGGCAACCTTCGCTGTCTGTTCGTGTGCGTTTTCGACCAGTCCAATGCCGAAAGCAACCCTTCCGGCATCTAGAAGCAAGCCGGTAACCGTCCGGATGACATGTTCAAACCCGTAGTGGAAAAAGGCACGGTGATACATATTCGCACCGTGCTGCTTGCCAAACCCAATCGTCAACATCTTCAGGGTGCCGCTCTCAACCGTGCCTCTGAAATCGGTGTGTGCTTTGATTCGATTGATTGGGACAATGTGATCTGCCTTAGCGGCGTAGGTATCAAGGAAAACGGGCAACCCGTCGGCGGTCTGACCGATTTCAACAACCTCCATCGTCGCCTTCACCGGTGCCCCGACTGTCTCTTCGGTAACGCCGTAATGCTCCAGCACGGCTCGCTGTCCTTCTGCGGTCGCACCACCGTGGCTTCCCATCGCTGGCACAACAAACGGTTTTGCACCGATATCCTTGAGGTAATCCACTGTTGCTTTGATGACGACATCAATGTTGGCAACCCCACGGCTGCCGCCACCAATGGCGACGCTATCTCCTACCCCAATAATTGACGCTGTGCCGATCTGATCCAATTCCGCTCTAACTGCTGCGGGCAAATCTGCTACAACAGGGGCATCAAAATGCTGCTTTATACGAACCATTCTTGGCAATGCCATGTTCAGTCCTCCATATCTGTGAAATGTTGCTACCATGTTACCAAAAGTTAGGGTAAATAACAAGAGCGAAATGTGTGGCGCATAAATCGCAAGGCAAAAATCAACGCATCAGGCTGGTCATAGGCGCGTTAAAACGTCCGTCCACTCGCTTCGATGAACGGTTTGAGTTCCGTGACCAACTGCCGGAATTTGTCTGGTCGAAGCGATTGTGCGCCATCAGACAACGCTGTTTCAGGATTCGGATGTACCTCAATCATTAGGCCGTCCGCCCCTGCCGCGACAGCGGCTTTCGCCATCGGATTGACATATTCCCAATGTCCCGTCCCATGACTCGGATCGGCGATGATAGGCAGATGACTCATCCTCTTGATTACCGGAATTGCGTTCAGGTCAAAAGTATTCCGTGTCGCCGTTTCAAATGTTCGGATACCTCGTTCACACAGGATGACGTTGTAATTCCCCTCAGAGAGAATGTATTCCGCTGAAAGGAGAAGTTCATTTACCTCAGACATCATGCCCCGTTTGAGCATTACAGGCTTTTTCGTTTCACCGAGGCGTGAAAGCAGTGCATAGTTCTGCATGTTCCGTGCGCCGATTTGGATGATGTCGGTGTATTGCTCAACGAGCCGGAGGTCGTGGCTATCCATCAATTCTGTGATAACCAAGAGTCCCGTTTTGTCCCGTGCTTCGGCGAGGTATTGCAGCCCTTCCTCCCCAAGTCCCTGAAAGCTATACGGCGAAGTGCGCGGTTTGAACGCTCCGCCCCTCAGGATTTGTGCGCCGGCTTCCTTGACGATCTCCGCCGATTCCAAAATCTGCTCTCGACTTTCAACGGAGCAAGGTCCAGCCATCAGGATTAACGCATCACCGCCGATTTCGACATCTCCGATCTGTATCTTCGTTCTTTGACCAGGCCGAATTTCGCTGCCTGAGAGCTTGTAGGGTTCCAAGATTGGTACAACCCTATCGACACCACGCATTGATTCCAGTTGTTGCAACTCATGCTTGCCGCGTTCATCCCCAATCGCGGCAATGACAGTGCGTTCTATGCCCTGAATCGGATGAGGCTGATAGTTGAATTCTCTGATTCGAGCGATGACGGCGTCAATATCTTGTTGTTCCGCTCCCGCTTTCATAACGATGACCATGATGATGTCTCCTCAACCAATCCGTTTTACCTTCTAAGCGTAGGTTTGACATAGAAATCTATTTTTCGCACAGGCTGACCCGCTCGATTTCTCCCGGCTTAATGTGCAAATCCTTCCAATCTGACTCCGTTTCCATGTTTGTTTTGGGTCGCCAAGAAAAGGATAACGTTGAATCGCCGCCGTTATAGAATACTACATCCCCTTGACCGTCCACAGGCGGTCGGGTAAGCGATAAAAGATTCTCCGGCAAGTAATTCTTGCCGTCCTGCGTCCGCACTTCTAAAGTCTGCACAACCGCACTCTGGCGTTCAC
>JAKZSX010000355.1:0-5748 GCA_047517405.1 Candidatus Poribacteria bacterium
GACCTCAACGAAGCAATCCAGAATGGCGAGCAAGTCGTCGTAATTGATGCGCGATCTCCCGAAGCATTCGCGGAGGGGCATATT
Organism: Candidatus Poribacteria bacterium; assembly: GCA_047517405.1. Taxonomy (GTDB): domain Bacteria; phylum Poribacteria; class WGA-4E; order WGA-4E; family PCPOR2b; genus PCPOR2b. The sequence goes on from JAKZSX010000355.1 coordinate 85, forward strand.
CCAGGGGCAATCAATCTTCCACATCGGACCATGAACACGGATTCAACAGCGCATCTAGATCGAGACGCGCTTTACGTTACATACTGCGACGGTATCGGCTGCAACGCGTCAACCAAGGGCGCACTGAATATGGCACGGCTCGGATTTCGTGTGAAGGAGCTCATGGGCGGCTTGGACTGGTGGAAGCGAGATGGTTACCCCATCGAAACTTGTTGAGGGGATTCGGCGTGAAAATCCTGTAATTGTGGCTGATTCACGCTACCAAAAAGTAATCCCCTATCAGTGCCTGAAGAACAAATCCCTATGAACTTTCAAACCAGACCACTAGCAGCAAGCTTCGGTGCCGAAATCCTCGATGTAGACTTGACGCAGATCAATGCAGATATGGCGAAAGCCATTCTATCTTCCGTCCACAAGCACGCTCTCCTGCTTTTTCGCCGACAGTCCCTGCACGATGAAGACATCTACCGACTCAGCGCGGCACTCGGTCCAGTCGAGGAACCGCCCGCAGCCAAAGACAACCACAGCCCCGGTTTCAAGTCAATCGTCTACCTTGCCAACATCAATAGCCTCGACGGAACACTTATCAGCGGAAATTTTATTGACGATACGGATGGCGATTGGCACTCGGATCAGGCATATCGGAAAAACCCCGCTACCCTGTCTACCCTTTTCTGCGTTATTGCCCCGGAATCCGGTGGAAGCACTAGCTTCACTAGCACTCGGATGGGATATGAATCCTTGCCGCCAAACCTCAAAGGCCGCCTCGAAAACATGAAGGTGCTATACAGTCCGGGCAAATCGCACGGTGTCCCGGACATTGAAGTCACCCATCCCGCTGTCCTCGTAAATCCTCAGAGCGGGGTCAAAACCCTCTACGTCGGTCCCGGCGCACGCGGCTTCGAGGGACTGGACGATACAGAAAGCCGTGCCCTTAAAGAGGAATTACTTTCGTATCAATTTCGACCTGAACGCATCTACCAGCACAACTGGCGCATGGGAGACATGCTCATTTACGACAACGCGCATTTCCTTCACAGACGGGACGCGTTTGAAGGTATTCGATTTCACAAAGCGACCCGCCTGTATCTGTCTCCCGACCGGTTTGCCGTGCCGGACTAGCACAGGAATTGAATTCTTGAGTGCAAGGTTACTCAATTCGTGAAGGACTTGATTGGATTGGCTATGAATGAGAAAGAACCGTCACATTTGTCTTCAGATGAAATTGAAGAAATCGAAGAACTCACGCTACGTTGGATTTTCCAAGCGATTCTCGATTTCGGAATGGAAGCACACGACATATTCTTAAATTCGCCGGATAGCGTGAAAGATATTGGAGAAGATATTACCAGAGAATTGCTAGACCGTCTTCCTGGCTTTAATGTGCAACAAAGAATATACGGAACTGTTGACTATAAGAGGGCTAGATATATTATCTTGCCAGAAAAAACGGTAAGGCAAGCCCTCTTTATAGATTCAAAAGCGGAGAAAGAGAATCGGTCAGCGACTATACAAATGTCTCAAACTTCTATGTGGGTAAGACAGCAAAGAAGCGGTAGCCCTGTAAATGAGAGAGGCCTCCTACCGGAAACATCTGAATATGGAGGTAAAAATTACCTGACAACAACCTGTTTAGTACACTTCATGTACAGAGATGAAGCGGGTATACATCACTTAAAAGAGGTTAAAATTACGGCAATTCCCAATGGAAAATTACAGGACAGATATAATCCAACTGTCGATGATGGGATATGGCTGGCAGGGCGAAATGCTCCGACCCTTGGAGAAGATTTTAGAGTTAGAGTTAGTTTTGCTAAATTGAAACAAAAAGCGTCATGGCGAGTTCAAGTCATACACTATGATGAAATTAACGGGGAGTGCAGAGGAAAATGGCAGACGTAGATATTAAGGAATTCTTAGAAGAAAACCACATTTATCATGGTGATTCCCGGACACTTTTGAAGAATATTAGACCTGACTCAATCGCACTAAGCATTTGGTCCCCTCCATATTTTGTCGGGAAATCATACGAAAAAGATTTGTCTTTTGCGAACTGGAAAGATTTACTGCGGGAGGTAATCAAGCGACATTTCCCAATTATAAAACCGGGAGGATTCCTAGCTATCAATATCGCCGATATTTTATGCTTCAAAGATAAATCAATGCCAAAAATCATGGCAGAAAATGTATCTCGAAGAAAAGTTGAACTCACTAAGGAACAAATATTAGAAGCCAAGCAAAAATACCCCACGTGGGATAGATACAAACTCGCAGCACATTTTGGGTGTAGTGAACAAACCATTGATAGAAGACTTAATGGAAATAACATTAGAGGCGGAAAGTACCAAACGCAAACACGGGTTTTTTTAGTTAGCGGTCTGATTGAGGAAGCGGCTAACGAAGCGGGTTTCTATTTATACGATCGGCGCGTCTGGGTAAAAGACGCAGCATGGGAGAATTCAAAATGGCATACGATCTCTTATCGGTCTGTTGACGAGTTTGAGTATATTTATATATTCTGGAAGCCAGGTATTACTAAGGTAGATCGTTTTCGACTGACGAAAAAAGAATGGGTCAACTGGGGTTCAAGAGCGGTTTGGGAAATCCCTTCAGTTCGTAGCAATGCCGATCACGACTCAAAATTTCCTGTTGAACTGCCGAGAAGGGTCATAAAGCTATTGACGGAAACCGGTGATATTGTCCTTGATTGTTTTATTGGTAGTGGAACAACAGCGATGGCGGCAATTAGTGAAGGCAGAAAATATATTGGAATTGATAAAGAGAAAAAATCTGTGAAGATTGCATTAGATGCCGTTTCTTCTTTTGAACAATTCGGAGAAGAACCAGAACAAATAGATCTTTTCATTCGTGATATAGAGGAAAAATATCACGCAAGAGCACATGCGTAACTAAGCATTACAGTGGCTGGCTTAGGCTGTGAGACTATCAATATTTTGGGCTTATAGCGGAGTTTGGTCCGTCGGACGTTTTCGGCAACCCCTGACGTGCTTATCCGATTCATTGAAGGACTGAACGTGCTTCCTAGGAGATGGAGGAGACCAGTGAATATCCGCAGCCCCTATGATCAACTTGCTGGCTGCACATGGCTGGCAAGAATTGTTGACAAAATTCGGCGAGATCAGGAAGGCACTTTAGGCGAAGAGTATCAGGAGTATCTGTGTAATCCTAGTGCAACGGATGGGTTGTTCTTGTATTTCTTCGACCTAGATTCTGATGAACTTGTCAACAATGTATGCAAACATTTGACCGATGAGGACCTTGAGAGGTGGTTTTTAGGATTGCACGGTGTGACACTAGAGACAATCAGTCAGTGGAACGATTTCGCCGTGTCGCTCGGATCTAATGGAGCGCGTTCTCGCTTAATGTTTGAAGAGGCTTTGAACAGCATCTACTCTGGATGCGATGATCCTGAGGTTCAGACGTTCTATGACGTTATCGACTGGGACGAGGGACGATTTCCCAACCCAAAAAAGGGACAGTATTTCGTTTAACCCGTTGTTGGAGTTGACGTCGGGAGTTGTGGCTTTATCAACTAGAATAAGGAGAGATTTGAACATGAACAACGCAAAGGCAATTGTACCATTCGGATTCTTGCTCGCGCTTGGTCTTGTGATTTCGACGCATCTCGTTACAGATGCGATGCGGGATATACGGATGTCTCACCAAATTATCAAGGTTAGAGGATATGCCGAAACCCAAGTCGAATCGGACTTGGCGATGTGGGGCATGACAGTCAAAACAAGAAATAGAGATATGGCAAAAGCATATTCGGTTCTTGCCGGACATCGTGAGAAGGTGTTAGATTTTCTGAAGGAGAATAGCGTGGAAGCCCAACAGACAAAAATTCTCTCAGTTGATGTGGATGAGCACAAGAAGCTGACAGAAAAGGGACACAAAACAAGTGAGACGGAGGCATTTGAACTGTCGCAAAAAATCGAGGTCAAATCGAGAGATGTGCAGAAGATAGCAAAAATATCGACGATAGTTGCCGACCTAATAGGAGAAGGCATAGACCTACAGGCGGGAATGCCTCGCTATTATTACACGCAAGTGAACGAGTTGAAGAGCGATCTACTGGTGGCAGCAACAAAAGATGCGCGGATGCGAGCGCAGACGCTCGCTGAAGGTAGTGGGGTAGAACTGGGACCACTCCGCGCAGCGCGTCAGGGAGTATTCAGGGTGCGTTCTGCAGATTCCAGTAGTATTTCCGAGAGAAGCGGCGATGATGTCTCGTCCATATCCAAGAAGGTTACTTCTGTGGTGACAGTCGATTACGCGATGCAATAGAGCAAGCGAGTTGTGGCGCAGATTTCCCAATCTGCGATTGCCTTCGATGCAAAATCGGAGGAGGTTGTGTGTTGAGTGCGTAGTGCAACAGCGCGTAGGTTGGGTTGAACGGAAATCCATAAAGAATCGTATGCAGCAGAAAGGCTTTTGAGGCTTCATGCCACTTGAAATTTCCGAAATACGAGTGAAACCCAACGCTTCATCTAATTACCAGCTATATGTCAAACAACATACCACAATCAGCACTCCGTGTCCCTGTTCCAGAAGCAGAACCTTGGGTAAAGAATCTGCGTGAACGTTACGATCCAACTGCTGCGGTTGGGATGCCCGCTCACATCACGGTGCTTTTCCCGTTCATATCGCCCGATTTAATTGCAGACAGCGATCTCGCTAGAGCCACCGAAACATTCCAACTTTTTCGACCGTTCGAGTTCAGGCTTGGGCAAGTTGGTCGATTTCCCGAATCCCTTTATCTCGTACCCGAACCCGATGAGCCGTTCATTTCGCTCACCGAGGCGATTGTGCGTGAATTCCCTGAGTATCCACCTTATGACGGAAAATTCACCGAGATCATTCCGCACCTGACGGTTGCGAACAGGAGTGCAGAATTATCAGCTATTGCGGAGGCAGAACTCTTGCCGATAATGAAGGACTTAGGACCAATCGATGCGGTTTGCAATGTTGTCGAGTTGTATGAAAACTCAAGTGGATACTGGAGGTGGGCACAGTCCTTCCCTCTCGAAGGTGGTGTCTAACAGCACAAGTAACCCAATGCCATATCGCATGGTCTTACTATGCGTTACACTCTCCCTGCTGCTTGGCTGTATTCTAAAGGACGACGAGTTCAGTGATATCCAATTGAAACTGGATCAGAATCGGAGGAAGTGGACGTCGGCAATGGTGTCTAATTATCAATTGAATTTCCGATGGATCTGTTATTGCGGTCCGGAATATGTGGACCCTGTTAACATCTCCGTGCGTGAAAACAGGATTGACAGTGCCGCTTTTGTGGAAGATGATGTTCCAGTTGCCGTTGAAGGTCTCGAGCGTTATCGGGCAATTGAGGGGCTTTTTGATCTCCTGCAAGAGGGAATTGATAAGAATGCGCATAGCATTTCAGCCGAATATCATTCTGAATTGGGTTATCCTGTAAAGGTGTCGATCGATTATGAGGAGTACAGTATCGACGAAGAACTTGGCTTCGAGATCGATAGCCTCCTTATAGAATGACTATAAGCCTTACTTCTACTATAGAGAAGAGACACAATGCTTATCATCCAGGACATTCTCACAGAAGATATCAAACACTATCCACGAGAGCAGGACGCCGTACATCTCGATTGGGAAGCTCGCCAA
>JAKZSX010000356.1:0-4433 GCA_047517405.1 Candidatus Poribacteria bacterium
GAACACAACAAACTCATACTTGAAGGCTGTTCTGAAGCGAGATGTGAGTCACTTGAAACAGCGTCTTTGATAACACATTGAAACTGGACTTACAGTCGTAGTAATTCTAATGTCCTATCCTGTCATTCTCAGCTTTACGTGCTATCTTGAGACTGCCACAATTTAATCATACACGCTCCCATGATATTTGGAAATTTTTGTCTTTCAAATTAACAGTCCCCTCAACCCAGACAGTGATAGCTCACAATTGCGCCTGCTCTCGCGCATGATACGAACTCCGGACGAGCGGTCCCGATTCTACATGCCGAAACCCCATCTCCATGCCGGCGACTTTCAACTCTTCAAATTCCTCTGGGGTGTAATATCGCTGAATCGGCAGATGCCTTGATGTTGGCGAAAGGTACTGTCCAACTGTCAAAAGGTCACAATTCGCATCGCGAATATCCTGCATCGTTTCTAGCAATTCCGCCGTGCTCTCCCCTAAGCCCACCATCAAGCCAGACTTAGTCAGCATCGTCCCGTCCATCTCTTTGCCGATACGCAATAGGTCTAAGGTTCGCTGGTATTTAGCTTGCGGCCGAGTTCTACGATAGAGGCGCGGCACTGTCTCCGTATTATGATTGAGAACGTCAGGTTTGGCTTGGACAATCACGGCAAGCGCGTCCCAATTCCCTTCAAGATCCGGGATCAGCACCTCAACGGTGCAGCCGGGGCTGTGCCGACGGGACTCATGGATACATGCCGCGAAGATACTTGCACCGCCATCGGGAAGCTCATCACGGTTGACGGAAGTGATTACCACATGCTTCAGCTTTAGATGCCCCACAGCTTCGCCAAGCCGACGAGGTTCATCGAAATCAACGCCCTCCGGTTTTCCCTTGGTGACCGCACAAAACATGCACCGACGGGTACAGACATCGCCCAAAATCATGAAGGTGGCGGATCGGCTTTCCCAACACTCACCGATATTTGGACACTGCGCTTCTTCACAGACGGTATGCAGCTCAAGATCGCGCATCAACCGCTTGAGTTCGGTATAATTGGGTCCCGACGGAACCCGTGCCCGAATCCACGGCGGGTGACGGCGGGTGGGAGAGTATTGAACGGATTTTTTGCCGGTCACACATGAACCACCACCGCTGTTTTCTTCATACAGCCGGAGTGATTTAATCATTTGCATCTACCTTTTTCCGATGCTACCGCCTGTTTGCCAGTCCGGAGTCTTTGAGATAGTTGTAAAGATCGCTATCTGTCGACAAAATCAGCTTGGTATTGGAGTTGATTGTCTGACGATAGGTTTCCAACGTTTGGATAAACGCGTAAAACTCCGGATCTTTGCCGTGTGATTGCGCATAAATCTGAATCGCTTGCGCATCGGCGTCACCTTTAAGCTGTTCCGCCGTTTTGTAGGCTTCAGACTGAATGCGCTCCAACTCCTTCTGTTTCTGTCCCATGATATCTGCCGCCTCACCTTGACCTTCTGACCGGTACTTGGCGGCAATCCGATCCCGTTCCGAAATCATTCGGGCAAAGACCTGCCGACGGACTGTGTCTACATAGTTGATTCGCTTAATCCGCACATCAATTAGCTCAATTCCCCAGTCTTGGGGGGTGCTCTGTTGAGCCTTTTCAAGGATCATATTCGCAATTTTATCCCGCCCCACCGAAATGCTCTCCAGCGGTTCGCTATCATCGCTCCCTTCGTCTTGGTCCAACTCCCCCAGATTGAGATCCAGAATACGGTCTGAGTTGCGTACAACTTCGATTAGCAGCTGACCCGTCACCAAATCACGGGCAGCCGAATCGATGATATCATCTAAGCGAGATTGAGCAAGCGCTTCTGGGCTTGCACCACGGAATCTTTCGTAAAATGCAAGGGTATTTATAATGCGCCAACGTGCAGTGGTATCTAACCAGATAAACCGTTTATCCTTAGTCGTAATCTCGTTGGGAGCACCGTCCCATTCGAGGATCCGTTTCTCCATACGCTGGACTTTCTGGATGAACGGCGCCTTTATCTTCAACCCGGCTTCATTCGTTGTTTTGATGGCTTCACCGAATTGGGTAATCACCACCTGTTCATCTTCACGAACCGTGTAGAGTACATTTGAGGCTAAGGGAATAGCGATGATGAGAACAACGATTATCGATATCAGTGTTTTGGAATTCATCGTGGATATCCTTTCGTGAGATGAATATTGCTATTTATCAAGTTGTAAAATTGGAAGCGGGGCACTCGACTCACTGTCAATGACATAGATTTCTTTGACTTTGGGCAGCACCGCGTTCATCGCTTCTAGATAGAGCCTGCGACGGGTCACCGCCTTGGCATTTTGATACTCTTGTCGGATCGCGTTGAATCGGTCAGCATCTCCTCTAGCTTCGTTGACGCGCTTGAGTGCGTATCCCTCTGCCTCTAGAATCTGTTGCCGTGCAACACCTTTAGCTTTCGGGACCGATTCGTTATAATCCGTCCGCGCTTCATTAATTAGCTTCTCCTTCTCCTGCTTTGCCTCATTGACGGCATTGAAAGAGGGCTTCACTGTCTCTGGAGGATTTACATCTTGCAGGGTAACGTTCACAAGGAGTAAACCGGTGTTATACAGATCGAGTAACTCTTGAAGACGTTGCTTCACTTCGGCGGCGATCTCGATACGCCCAACGGTTAGCACCTCTGTGACAGTCCGGTCACCGACGACAGTCCGCATAACCGCTTCAGAGAGATCGCGCAAGGAGCGAGTCACATCACGGATGTCAAATAGGAACTTCCGTGGCTCACTAATCTGATATTGAACTACCCATTCAACATCAGCAATATTAAGGTCCCCAGTCAACAGGAGTGATTCATCAGAATAATCTCTCGGGTCATACTGGGTACGAACCCCTGCGCGCAGCGTACGAAAACCAAATTCCTCTTTGAACACCCTTTGGATAGGAACGCCGATGACTTGGTCAATGCCCAACGGTAGCTTGAAGCGCAAGCCGGGGGGAGTCGTGTCGATATACTTGCCAAACCTAAGTACCACAGCCACTTCATCCGCCTCGACGGTGTACATACTGGTCAAAGCCATGGCGACAGCAAGCAAAATAACAATTACTAAAATAATCCGTTTGGGGGTAATGAGTCGAAAATACGGCTGCATCTCATCCCACGGTTGTCCTTGCATGGTATTTAATCCTTTCTATTTGAATCTTCAGTCCTTGATTGTGGCAGCGTACTACAGTAAGAACAGCGAAATCCCAATGTTCGTGTGTCTTTCTCCGCCCCCAATCGGTTCAAGGAAATTCTGGATAACATAATCAGCGGTCATCAGTAGACCCATTCTCTGTCCAAAAGCATTGCCCTGTAGCACAAGTTCCAAAAAACTAACGGTTCGGTTAAAATTCCGTTTTGAATCCTTGTGGTCCCGCCAGGTCAAAAATTGTGCGCCGGCACTCAATTGTAACTGAGCCGCAATCTGATGGGTCAAAGTCAAAATATAAGCGTTTCGGATCGTATCAAAGGCAGTCCGTTTATCAAACGGGAAAGTATAGCCGATGTTTCGATCGCTCCGAAACGCCGGGGCAATAGTGAGGTCTTCACGAATTTGATAGTCGTAGCGAATCTGGTTAATCAACGCAGTGTCAATAACCCGCTGACGGCTGTGGAACAACGTATCCCGCTGGTATTTGAATTTGCTGCTAATTGTGAGGTTCTTGATATTCTGGTAATCGACAATCATTGTGAAAATGTTGCCGAGATACCTTTGGAGCACCAAATTATCTTCGACCAGATCGCCTGTACTACGAATCACAACATCATCAGGGATGATATCGCGAGATCGGCGAAAGGTGTGACGAAAGAGGATTGTCCCAAAATGGGGAATCGACTTTGGTGCGTAAGATAGAACATTATACCATCCTTTCGCGCTCTTGTGCTGAAGAATGAGATGTTTCTCATAATATCCGGGCAGCACCGAAAGCCCTTCCACGTACGGCAGTTCCACCTTAAGGTAGGTGTGGTGCCCCGAAGAACCTTCATCGTAATCGTAACGGTAGTTCGGCTTATCGTCGTCTTCGAGGTTATCCGGCTGACCATTGTTGTTGAAGTCGATCGATTCGCGGTTGAGTCCTAAGCGAAATCTCGGCGGATCCGCGAAGAACAGCAGAAAATCGTCATCCCAATCTTTGACCCGATCGCCGTCCAGATCATCCTTTGTATTTCCTGAAATTAAAATCTCAGGCTCACGGGAATCCGCATAGGGATCATCATCGTCGTTGTCGTCTATAAAATTTCTTGCCGTGTAAAAGGGAGCAATTCGCGTAACTTCGGTGCGCCAAGTCACCGGACCGAAGTTCCGATTCACATCAATAAACCATGCGCCGGTTGTGCGGTGCGACCGCTCACCACTAAGGAGCGGATACTGTTTCGTTTGCACATACCACGCACGTTC